>JAKIUD010000019.1 GCA_021647765.1 Desulfuromusa sp.
TACATCGACAGGGTAAAAAAAAGAGCCTTCCACAAAAGACTCATATTGTCTGACAATTTCCTCCGACAGGTCAAATTAAACTGAAAATATCCACAGACTTCGGTGCCGTTTATTGTGGAAACTTACAATGGCGATGCCATCCGCGACAAAAGCACGGTAACCTTGACGTGAGGTTTTCATGGTTTTGCCAAAACGACCCAGAACCTCAGTTGTCAGTTGCCCTGGCAGAGTTCGTTGTCCGAGCAACACGGAGTGCCCACACCATGGATAGTGATCCAACTCTTCAACGGTTAAGACGAGTCCTGCGCGTAATGGGTTCAGGTGGATGTAGCGCACCAATTCAAGCAGATACTCTTCTTCGTCGCAGACAATCGATTTATAGCGATTCTGGAAGAGATGACCAGATCGTTGATGCCGGTGGTTGAAGGTGACTGCGTAACCGGTTAATAGGCGCCGCATAAATTTAGCCAAAGGGATTGGGCGTGGGCAAGGTGATATAGAATGTCCCCGGCAGGACTCAACCCCTCCAATGCAGCAATGATGAAAACGCATTATTAATAGCGAGAACAATGCCTTGTGTCAAACATTCACAATATTTTTAGCTCGAATTTGGAATGAATACCTGCTCGCAATAACCTTCTGCTATACTCTCTCAAGTCAACTTTACATGTAGTGTGACTTATTCTGTCGTGCTCGTAGTATATTATGAAAGGCAGATTCAAATTGAGTTCAGAAGGAGTTTTCTTATGCGTGAACATGGATTGGCAAGTTATGCTGCTCACAGTGATCAGAGTCTTGGGCGCGAGTATGAAGAGCCGTTCAAGGATGAGCGGTTGGCATTTGAGCGGGATCGGGATCGGATTATCCATTGTGCGGCGTTTCGTCGGCTGGAATATAAAACCCAGGTTTTTGTTAATCATGAAGGTGACTACTATCGAACTCGTCTGACGCACTCTTTGGAAGTTGCCCAGATAGCCCGTGGGATTGCCCGGAATTTGCACCTGAATGAAGATCTGGTCGAAGCGCTGGCTTTATCGCATGACTTGGGCCATACACCATTTGGGCATACCGGTGAGTATGTTCTCAAGCGGTTGATGAAAGATTTTGGCGGATTTGAACATAATCAACAATCTTTGCGGATTGTGGAACTTCTGGAACAACGTTATCCAGGTTTTGACGGGCTTAATCTGAGCTGGGAAACCAGGGAAGGGATCATCAAGCATTCATCCGATTATGATCAGGCGGGAAAAGAGGCAATTCAACCCTATCACCCTGAGCAACGGGCAACCCTTGAAGGGCAGATTATCGATCTGGCGGATGAAATTGCCTACAATAACCACGATATCGACGATGGACTTAAAGCTGGCTATATCAAACTGAAAGACCTTGAAGAGGTTGAATTGTGGCAGCAGACTTACCTGCTGATCGGGGAAAAGTTTCTAGGACTTGATGACAAGCGTCATATTCTGCAGACTATTAGTTATCTGATTGGCGACTTGATGCGTGACCTGGTTAACACGACAACCGAAAATCTGCAAAATCACAACATTTCAACCCTGGAAGATATCCGCAGCCAACCGGAAAACCTCGTCAGCTTCAGCCCGAGAATGAGTGAACTGAATCAGCAATTGAAAAAATTTCTCTATCGCCGTCTTTATCGCCATTCAAAAGTTGAAAGAATGCGGGTCAAAGCGGAGCGTTTTCTGACCTTGTTATTTGAAAATTATATAAAAAATCCAACCCTGTTACCAGAACGTCATCAGCAAAGATTTGAAAAGTATGGAATGGAACGGGTGATCTGCGACTATATTGCCAGTATGACCGACCGTTATGCTCAAGATGAGTATAAGCGGCTTTATGAACCGTTTGAGAGGGCTTAAATCTTAAGTCCAATCCTTCTCCACGAGGGAGAAGGTGGCCGAAGGTCGGATGAGGGGGGAAATGTTTGAGCCATTCGTTAATAGTGTCACGGCATCCCCTCACCCTAGCCCTCTCCCTCATGGAGAAGGGAGAACATCCTGTTCTTTCATCCACTTTTTCATTGCCGCCAGCTCTCCATAGGACAAGTGGGGACGTAAGTTCTGGGTTGCCTGCTCCCGGTATTCATCAAGTTGCGGATATTTTCGACATAAATAATTGAGCTCCTGCTGGGCAACCGTGTCTTCTGGAATTGCTTTCACTGATTCAATTGACAACAAAATATCTTTTATTTTTCTACCCAGCGTTGCCCCGACAATAACAATTGACCCGGCTGTCAGCCCGGCAACCAGACTCCCGGTTAATGGCTGCTGCATGGATACATTTATAATCAGGAAGGTTGCAACAGCTGTCCCCAGGGCAATAGTCCCGATAGCAATACGATCAGGCAACTTAAGACTTTGTCGGGGAATGGTTGCAAGAAAAAGGGCAAAGACGGTACTTAGCACCACAGCAACAAGTACAGCATATCCAGAAAGAAACTGGCTGAAATAGAGACCGATAAAGACAAAAGCATGTAACACATCTGAGATGCAGGAATATTTGATCAGTTCTTTGCGGATCTTTTTAAGCGATTGTAGCTCTGCCTTTAACTCCGGATTTGAGAGCGGCTCTTTGGTTATATCAAAATGGAACATAGTGCCTATTTGATTGCTGGAAGTTTGATTTTTTTATCTTCCGATTCTCGATATAGCAAAATATTTTTCCCAATAACCTGAGCAATACAGGAATCTGTTGCTGTTGCCAGTTCTGTGGCAACCTCTTTTCGATTGCCTTCGCAACCTTCCTGTAATTTAACTTTTATCAGTTCGTGGATACTTAAAGCTTCATCAGTCGCAGCAATGATAGCCGCATTGACCTCATCCTTGCCAATCATGACGACTGGTTTTAAATGATGCCCTAAACCGCGCAAATAATGTGCTTGTTTTCCTGTTAATGTCATTTTCTCTCCATACTTGAAAAAAGTATTTCCCTCTCCCTGAGGGAGAGGGATAGGGTGAGGGGACAGTGCTACAGTCTGACCAGTATATCAGTTAACCCCACGATGTTACCCCCTCATCCGGCCTACGGCCACCTTCTCCCTCATGGAGAAGGATTGAGTGGTAGATCCGTACTACAGAATCATCCCAGCTAACCAATAAAGGATCATGCCCACCAGAACCGTGCCGCCGAGGCTACGGGTTTTCAGGGCAAAAAGCAATGTTGGAATTGCAACTATAAATTCCAGTTTTCCGAGAGAAAAACTCCGCTCGACCGCATCAGTAAAAAGTGAAGGAGCTAGCAAAGCGCTTAAAACAGCTACCGGGATCAGGCTGAGCCAATCAATCAGCCATTGTGGCAGCTGCTTATGGGCAAGGTAAAGTAGCGGTAAGGCGCGTGGCAGATAGGTCACCAAACCCATTCCACCAAACAAAAATAAATAATCGGAGAAAGTCATTTTATCCTCCGATGGTAGCGTTGCAAAAAATATCCAAGGGTTGCCGCACAGATTGAAGCACCGACAATGTACGAATCACCCGGTATCAATACATACCAGTAAACTGAAATAAGGGCGGCAAGAAGTCCGGTGATGATATAGATCCGTCCGTTAAGCTGTAAAACCAGCAGGCAGATGAACATTCCGGTCAGTGCGTAATCAATGCCGAAAGCCCCCTGTGGAACAAGTTGCCCAACCAGTGCCCCGGTGATTGTTGCCAGAATCCAGACGAGATTGGCAATATGGTTGAGCGTTAATGCTCGCCAGCGATCCCAAACCTCATTTCTGAACCGCGTCATGTTGACGGCAAAACTCTCATCGGTAATGCCGTAGGCAAATAGGGACAAAAATCTACGATTTACGCCAGGCAGATAAACCGCCAGGGCTGAACTCATCAAAGTATGACGCAGATTGACAACCAGGGTGGTGAAGATGATAGCAGGGAACGAAGCCCCGACAGCCAGCATGGCGACGCAGATAAATTGAGCACTCCCGGCAAAGACCAGTATCGACATCATTGCCACTGCCCACCACGGTAGACCTGTCTGTTGAGCCAGCACGCCAAGCGCCAGACCAATTGGAATATAACCTAGACAGATCGGCCAGGCTGCCGTTGCGCCGTCATGAAGGGAACTTCGATTTTCTGAAAGGAAAATTTTTGTTAAATAATCTCTGAAATTCATTTTAAATCAGTATATTTCTAGTTATTATCTCGAAAGTAAATTAACTTTATTTATTGCTATCTTTGGTACAATCTACTTTAAAATTGATGGCCTGTCATCAAAACAAAAGAAGGTGTCAATAACAATTTACTTGACAGGCTTTGTTAAGTCCCGTAAATTCAAATTTATTAATGGCGAGATCGTTTGCGCCAAATTATAAAATAAATAACTCCGAAAGGGCAAAACCAGAGTAATCTGGTGGCGCAAAGCCACGGATCCTAATTTAAGGATAGCCGGGTTACCGAAGAGATGAAACACGCATCTTGGGTTCCGGCAACGGAGTATTTTCGGGAGCGCTCATCTTCGGTAGAAGGTGGGCGCTTTTTTTATGAATAAAAAGAGGTCGTTTCAAGAGGATATTCAATAATTAAAAGTTAAAACTCCGAAAGGGCAAAACCAGAGCAATCTGGTGACGCAAAGCCACGGATCCTGATTTAAGGATAGCCGGGTTGCCGAAGAGATGAAACACGCATCTTGGGTTCCGGCAACGGAGTATTTCAGGAGCGCTCATCTTCGGCAGAAGATGGGCGCTTTTTATTATTGTACAGTTCGAGTTTTGAACAGGAATAAATCGCTGAATATGTCATTGCGTAGAACTATCTTACATATTTTCCAAAAGCTGAGTCTTGCTCTTCTAAGCATCCTCAGTTTATTGCTGACGTCACAGGCCGTTCTGGCTGCTCCCTGCGATCTTAAGCCTAACCACTATTTTGTCAGGTATGATCTGAGTAATAGCTATTGCGAGCTATGTGGTTATGGCTACATTACGGTGGTCATTGCTAACCCCTATCAGTTTACTCCTGATCCTCCGAATCCGGATATTCCGGGGGCAACAATGAGTGATATAGAGCTGGTAGAGCAGCTGGGAACTTCCGGGCTTGAATATGATCCAACTGCACCAAATCCAGTCACTTATCAGGTCAACAGTGGAATAATCCAGGCTGGATCAGCACCGACCATAAGTGGTGCCAATAACTCAACGCTGACTTTCACTTCCACTGAGATCCCGGCCTTGACACAGCTGGATGCCCGCTCAGAGCCCAATCTATTTAACACCATTACTCTTACCTTTGCGGTGAAACGCATGACAGATCCGGAAGGTTTGGTTCGCATTCCTGCTGATCGCACTATCCAGGCAAACTTGACTTTCAACACCGATTCAGGCTGTGCCGACTCCCCACAAAGTGACACCGACACCCTGCCATTACGTGAACCACTTCCGACAGTGATTAAAACTGGTTGGAATTATGACGCCGGACAGCGACAGAACTCTGAAAGTAATCCGGTTTACGGCAATAATAATGATGATGTTGTCTGGCGCATCAGGATAGATAACGGTGGACTGGCGGGGTTACAGGATCTGCGCTTTGATGATCTTATGCAGTCCGGGAGTATGGCAATCAGTCATGCCTGCCCGACTGAGGCTGCAGCTAATACTATCGCCAACAATAATGGTTCCGGTTCTGCAACGGGTTGTGTTGCTGCAGGGAACAGTATAAATGATTTCATAGTGAGCGATCCTTTTGGCGACATGGCCGTATCATTTGATGGTCACGAAGTTGATGTTGTTGCCGGGGGGAGTACTTCTATATATCTGGTTGGCAAAATTTCAAGCAGCGGTTCGTGTGAAACCAGCAAAACCAATACTGTCGATGATGTGCAGTGGGGTTGTGAAGCACAAGCTCCGGCCGGTGGAATTACACAGACGTCAACAGGCATAGTTCCGACCGATACGGCCACTTTCTATTCCCGTTATAATGATGACCATCCTCTTTTGACCGTGAATCGTCAACTGACTGGAGTCAATACTTCTCAGCCGGTAGGTAGTCGGGGGATGATGACAATCATTATCCAAAACAACAGCGGTGGTAGTGTTGAAAATATTCACCTGGCTGATGTGCTGCCAATTGAGTACGTCGTAGACGCAACATTTACTCCAGAATTGGATGTCACTCCAGCTTATGGTGCAACTTATCCAGGTCTGGTCGATACGCTGGTGTGGACCAACGAGAACGCGACTCCACTGCTCAACACTGCTCCCGAGTTTGATCTGACCAGTAATGGTGTTACCCATCCCGATTATGCCGATCAGGTCAATATGCTGCGGCAGGGTGATATCGCGGTTGTCCGTTTCCGGGTTGTCCTGATTGAATCTGACTATTATGATCGGAATGCCAATCTGGATGTTAATCCTGAGGAATATCCGACGACTGGAACCGATCCAACTTTCCAGAATCCTTTGAGCAATACCCTGACGGTCGATTTTGATCTTTTTTGTGCAGCTCAAGGGCATCAGCAGCTGGTTCTCACTGGCAACGGTACCGGCAATCCTGCTGGTTCTGATATTCCTGCAGACCCGGAAGATCTTGATATTGCAGTCGGTGGCAGTGTCTTTATCCTGACCAACGATCCCAACCAATTGCTGACGCTGCCAATCATGTTAACCAATAACGGTGGGCATGATGCCGCTGACTATCACGCCTTTATCAGTTTTGGTGCGACCATGTTTGTTGAGAACGCACCAGCTGGCTGCAGTCCAATTTCGCTGTCCGGAGCTCCTAATCAGCCTGCTCCTTGGAAGGTGTGGGTGGATCCGACTGAGATTCCGGCGACGGCGACAGTTTACGAGTGCAGTTCACCCGCGATCATCGCACCAGGGCAGACGATTACCTATAATTTTGATGTCAGAAAAACTCAACCCGGTGATCCGGACGGTGTTACCAGAATTGCCCTTGACGATCTCAGTCTGCGTGCCGATGTGGTGGGAGAAATCACCCTGAGTGACGGCACTCCTCTCGATTTTCCGGCGCCGATTGTCCGTGACAACGGAGCACCTGATCACGAAGACGGGGAGCTGGATCGTGCCAACAATTATTCTGTGGATGCAACCTGGGCGCGGGTGATTGGTTTCAATCTGAAGAAGTCTCAAATCGGCACGTGTAACGAAAATAATCCACCCAGTTTTGACGCCAACGGTTTCGAGGAACTACAGATTGGTGAGGAATGCAACTTCCATATTGAGACCGGTGGTTGGTTTGGCTTTCAAACACCTGGTTTTGTTTATATTGCAGTGCAGAATATCGATGTCGTTGATGAAGTACCGGATGGTCAAGCTTACCTATCCAGCACAGATCCTTATGTACAGTCCACCTCTCGCATCGAGAACGTATCTCTGAATCCTGCCGGGCTGACAACCTTGGATGAGGGCTGGTTTGACTGGCGCTTCAACGTTCCTGATGCCGAACAGATTCAGGTCGCTGATGAGTGGTTTGTTGTCGATACCATCACGCGTCTGCTTAACAAGCCAATTGATCAACGGTTGGTGCCGAATGTCCACGCTGGCAACAGCCACAATGTGCTCAACTCAACGTTTGATGCGACCTTCAGTAACGTCAATACCGGCCTGATCGAAGTCTATTCCCTTGGACCAAATACGGTCGGTTACCCGATCGAGGCGATCCGTCGTGTCGATCTCACCGTAACTGAGCCGCTGATTACCGTTGTCAAAGAGGTTTGCAACGAAAGTCTGTACGGTGCAGGAACTGCGTGTAGCAACTTTGTGACCTTTGCCGATGACGGTGATGCCTACAGTCACTATATCTACCGCATTACCCTGACCAACGAAGCAAGTTATGATGGTGTACAGCGTGCTCCGGCCTACGATATCACCGCGACCGATCAGCTCGATGGAAGTGACCTGGCTTACGTGTTCCCATTTGCTGGTGACAACCTAGATAACGATGGCGACGGTTTAACAGATGGTACCGATGGCGGTGGCGAAGGTACGATCAGTGACAATACGGTCAAGAATGGTATTCCAGCAGTACTGACTTTTTCTTATACCCACAGTAGCGTTTTACAACGTCTCGATCCAGGTCAATCGGTTGAGCTATTCTATCGCGTTGACTACGATGATGACGCCGCTCCGCAGCAGACTTTTACCAATACGGTGGAAGCTACGTATGACAGCCTTGCCGGTAATTTTGGCAGTCAGAGCAACCCACAGCGTCCCAATAGCGACTTGGGTGGTGCTCGAGTCTATACTTCCGACCCTGCTACCGCAAGCGTGCAGATTGTTCCGGTTGAAACACGACCCAAAAGTATTGTCGCTTTGGCAAACACATCTTTACTAGAGGTTCCCGGCACTCAGGACGTGTCGGTTGGTGAGGAGATCGAGTATCAACTCAACACACTATTGCCGGTCGCCTTGTTACGCAACTTCATAATTCACGATGAACTTCCAGCCGGGCTGCGTTGTTCTGAAGCACCGAATGTCAATCTGGATGCAGCACCCTATAATGCTGCCGGATTTGATCCGGGTGGAACCATCACCCCGACCTGTACCGATAATCTGGTTGAATGGAATTTTGGCGATCAACGTTTAACTATTGGCAGTGCGGGGAGTCGCTACGATTTTGCGATCAATTTTATTGCCCAGGTCGAAAATACTGCAGGGACAAATGACGGGGGCATCATCCCCAATGGTGATCCTGCCACGGTGACGAAGGCAGAATATATTGATGAAACCGGTGCTCTGATTACCAATAATTTTGCTCAGGTCGATATCGGGGTGCGTGAGCCTCTTATTGAGCTGACCAAAGCTTTTAGTGTTGCTCAGGCTGATGCTTCCGACACCCTGGCAGTGACAGTGACTGCCACTAACAACGGTACAGCGACAGCTTACAATTTACGTATTCTGGACGATCTGGTGGGGACTGACCTGAGCTATGCGGGCAATACCAGCGGAACCGATCCACCGGATAGTGTCGATACCACAACTCTGGGAACGAACCAGCCAATTTTCAGCTGGAACGCACCCAACGGAATTGCTGTTGGTGCCAGCATCAGCTTCAGTTTCGCTGTCACTATTGCCACTGATGTTCAGCCACTGCAGATTCTGACCAATACCATTCAGGCCGACTGGACCTCACTACCCGATCAGGCCACTGCACTTAATAGTAGTGGTTCTATCGGTGTCGATGGCAGTACCACTGGCATGCGGATTGGAAATCTGCCAAATAGTGGCGACGCGATCAACGATTACGAGGCTGATGCCGCAGCGCATCTGACCATTTTTCCGGTTGAGATGAGCAAAACAGATCTGCAACCAGCGACAATTCCCACTATTGGTGCGCACAAACTTTTCAGGATTGATGTTGATCTGCCGGAAGGGGTCAATACTGGCGTCATTGTCACCGATAGCCTCAACGCTGTCGGCCTCAGCTATGTTCTCGCCAACAATACTACATTCGATATCAGCTACAGCTTCGATGGGATTACTTCGATCAATGGTCAGCCACCCGGCGAAGCAGCGTTTAATGCATTTCCAGCCGATGGATCGAGTGGCAATGTCATCTGGGATATCGGGACAGTCATCACCCAGAGCGAAGATGATTCAACCCTGAATGATCTTGATCCGGTCATCCATATTGAATACTACGCGCGGGTCAACAACGATCTTGATACCGATGCTGGTGATTTGCTGCAAAACGGAGTCACCGTCAACTACCAGAACGGCGAAACCGGCGCACAGGAGACGCTCAATGCAGCAACGTCAGCAGTGACTGTGTCTGAGCCCGACCTCGTCCTGACCAAAACTCTGGCCAATGTGACTGACGGCAAGGCTGCGGGTGATCCTCCATTTGCCGGAGATATTCTTGAATACCAGTTGACCCTGGTCAATACTGGCAGCGCTAACTCGACCGCTTTTGACATCAATATCGTCGATACCTTACCTGATGGATTGGTGCTAGATGGCAGCTTTACCCCCACTGCAGTTCTTGATGGCACCCCGGTCACCGGATTTGTAGCAACACCCGCAGGTGCTCCAGCAGGCGCTTTGACCTGGGGGCGTGATAACGGTGACGGAAGTCTCGATTTGCCAGCCGGTCAGGTTCTGATTCTCACCTATCGAACCATTGTCCAGGTGATCGTTGATCCTGCCGGTCTCATCGAAAATGGCGTCTGGAGTGATTGGACTTCCCTTGCCGATGTCAATTCATACGAGCGTACCGGAACAGGGTGTCCGAATATTACTGCACCGAATGATTACTGTGTCGGACCGGTTTTTGCGACGACGACCGGGATTACCCCTGAATTGATTTTTCAAAAACATGTCATCAATGAAACCACAGGAGAAGATCCCGGTGTCAATGCGAGCCCGGGTGACACGCTGAGATACCGTTTACAGATCACCAATATCAGTACTGCTCCAGCCTTTTTCTCGATCACTGATGAAATTGACTCAATAAATACACCAGCCCTTTTTGTCCCCGGAACGCTGACGATTATATCTGCACCGTCAGGAACAGATAATAGTGATCCTAATGGCGGAAGTGCTGGCACCGGGCTGGTCGATATCAGCGATATCACCTTAGCCGGTGGAGATACTCTCACTATTGAATTCTCGGTTCAATTGCTTCCGGTGATTACTCACAGCACCACAGTCTTAAATCAGGCACGATTGTTGTTATCCGGTCTGGGGTGGATCACCAGTGATGATCCGAACCAGGGTGGCGATCATGATCCGACCCAGACTCTGATCACATCGGCGCCGGAATGGCGTTTAGAGAAAACGGTAGAAGACATAACCGGAGCAACAACAATTCTGTTTGCCGGTGACCTGCTGCGTTACACCATCACTGTCAAAAATATTGGAACTGAAAATGCGACTGTCGTAGAGTTGCGCGACACTATCCCCGCCAACACCACCTACATTGCCGACAGTACCACCCTGAACGGGATAGCGGTGGCTGATCCGGCACCAAACACATCACTGCTACAAAGTGGTATGGCGATCAATGCACCAGAAGATTTGACTGCCGGAGCAATGCGTGCAGATACCGCCGCTGATGCTGACAATGTGGCAACAATCACCTTTGATGTTCAAGTCAATGCCGATACCGCCAGTGGAACTATTATTTCCAATCAGGGATTTGTCAACGGTAATGGCATCGGCAGCGGTGCTTTCCCGGAGCAGCTGTCCGATGATCCCGATACTGTCGCCGTTGATGATCCGACCGATATCATTGTCAGCAGTCTCGACTTCCGTAAATCTGTATTTAACCAGACCACCGGTGGAGACGGCGCTACGGCAACTCCTGGAGATATCCTCCGCTATCGGTTGGAAATTATCAATACCAGCACGGTGGCACTCAATGATCTGTCTATCATCGACGAGCTTGAGCTTCTCAATCCACTCGATCCATCACTTTTTGTCCCTGGAACACTAACCCTGACGACTGTTCCAGCAGGTGCCGATACTTCGGCGACCGATCCGACTGGTGGCAGCAAAGGGTCGGGTCTGGTCGATGTTCGTGATCTGAGTGTTGCCGTCGGTGGAACTGAAATTATCGAATTCACAGTGCAGCTTGCTCCGGTTATTGTCAGCGGAACGCAAGTATTGAATCAGGCGGACTTGATCGCCACCGGAGAGACATTCCGTAAAAGTGACAGTGATGACTCTGCTGTGACAGGCGACGAAGACCCCACGGTGACATTGATCAGTTCCGCGCCAGCTTTCGAGGTATTAAAAACTTCAACCATTTTAACTGGAGACCCGACCGTTCTGCTCGCCGGTGAATCACTGCGTTATACCATCACCATCAAGAACATCGGCACTGAGAATGCTGTTGATGTCATTTTGCAGGATTATACCCCGGCCAACACAACTTATGTCGCCAACAGTACGACTCTTAATGGTAGCGCCGTGGCTAACAGCACTTCCGGTAGCAACCCGCTCCACAGTGGTATTCTGGTTAATGCTCCGGAAGATACGACTCCCGGTTATCTGCGTGCTGATACCGCTGCAGCTGCAACCAATGTTGCGACTGTCACTTTTGATGTCGTCGTTGATCTGGATGCCATGGATGGGCTGGTGATTGAAAACCAGGGTTTTGTCAGTGGCAATGGTGAGGGGAGTGGTGCTTTTCCAGAGCAGCCCTCTGATGACCCCACAACCCCGGCTGCAGATGATCCAACCCGCAATATTGTTGGCAATCTGCCTCTCCTCTACACGCAGAAAACTGTCGAAATTGCAATCGATAACGGTTCTGCGGGGATTGTCGATCCGGGTGATGTTTTGCGTTACACCTTTATCACCAGCAATTCAGGAGCGATTCCGGCAACTGCGGTCACGCTCATCGATAATCTTCCCAATGACACCACCTATATTGCTGATTCCTTGCGTCTTAATGGCTTGGCAACAGGTCCTGATGGTGGGACCCTGCCACTTATCGCCGGACTGCTGGTAAATTCAACCGATAATCCTGGAGCCGGGATCGTTTCACCTAGTGCAAGTTCAGAAATAACTTTTGCAGTGCAGGTCAATGCCGGAACGGTAACCGGCACGTTGATCAGCAATCAGGGAACAGTCAGCAGCACAGAACTGGCACCCGGGTTGACCGATGCCGATGGACTGGCCTCAAATGGCTACCAGCCAACCGTCATTGCCGTCGGTGATGTTCAACTTCTTGCTATCACCAAAGATGTCACGGTTGTAAACGGTGGCAATGCCGAACCGGGTGACGAGTTGGCGTACGTGATTCGGGTCACAAATATCGGTAGCTTACCTGCGACTCAAGTGGTGGTGACTGATGATCTCAACCCACCTCTGGGAAATCTGATCAGTTATATTGCCGGGTCGGGAACCATGAACGGTATTACAGCGGGAGTCACCTATGCCGCTAACATCCTTACCGCAGATTATGCTTCACACTATGGCGACCTGGCTCCTGGTGCAAGCGTCACAGTACGATTCCGGGTGCGGATCAACAATTCCATTAGCTATGGAACAACGCTCACCAATACCGGTGTTGTCAGTTGGAACACTCCTCAACAGACCGATTCAGCTGCAGCTTCACTCGATGTAGGAGGCACTCCAGGCAGTGCTGCTCTGAATGGAATAGTCTGGCACGATGCGAATTTGGACACTGTTTATGATGCTGGCAGTGAAACCAGTCAAAATGGTTGGTCGGTCGAACTCTATCTTGACAGCTTGTTGATCACCACGGTGGAGACTGGTGCTGATGGCCGCTATCAATTTTCTGGTCTGGTTCCCACTGCGAATGTCACCGGTCTGTACGAAATACGCTTCATTGCCACAGGAGCTGGAGTCAATACTCCTTCACTAGGCATGACCAATTCGCCATTTATTGATGGTCCACAGCGGATTACAAATATCAGTGTTGCCGAAGGAAATAATCTGCAGGGGCTGAATCTGCCGCTCTGGCCGAATGGAACGATCTATAATTCGGTGGCAAGAACTCCGGTGGCCGGAGCCAGAGTGACAATGCTCAACGCGATCAGTGAGGTCGCGTTACCGGGATCGTGTTTTGATGACCCAATCCAGCAAAATCAGATGACCGCCGAAAATGGTTTCTACAAGTTTGACCTGAATTTCAGTCATGCTGCCTGTCCGGCAGGTGGAAGTTATCTTATTGAAGTGACTGAACCTTCAAGTGGCTATCTGGCGACACCTTCAGTCATTATCCCACCGACCAGTGATGCAAGCACGGCAGCTTTTTCCGTACCTTCCTGTCCTGGTAGTACGGCTGATGCGGTGCCAGCTACCGCTGGTTTCTGTGAAGCTGTGACTTCGACCGATGTCCCTCCCTTGTCGGTCACAGCAAATTCGGCAGGGACTATTTATTATCTCCACCTTATTTTAAGTGACGGCACCGTGCCAGGGCAGAGTCAGATTTTCAACAATCCAATTCCCATCGATCCAGAACTTGACGGGGCTGTGTCAATCACCAAAACCGCGTCCCTGAACAACGTAACTAAAGGTTCCCTGGTTCCTTACACAATAACCGTGAGCAATATTTTTGGTTTTCCACTGGAAGACATCAGGATCGCCGACCGGTTCCCAGCAGGATTCAAATATGTCTCGGGCAGTGCTCGCTTGGACAAGGAAGCGATTGAACCAGAGATCAATGGCAGGGAACTGATCTGGAACAATCTTGAACTGGATGTGAATGCGGTACGTACCATCAAATTACTTCTGGTTGTAAGTTCCGGAGTCTCCGAAGGTGAATACACGAACCGGGCACAGGTCTTTAATACCACTCTCGGAACCTCTATCTCAGGTGAAGCAACGGCTACCGTACAAGTTGTTCCCGATCCCGATTTTGATTGTACCGACGTCATCGGTAAGGTTTTTGATGATCGCAATTTGAACGGCTGGCAGGACACTGGAGAACAGGGAATATCAGGTGTTCGTGTCGTCACGGCGCGTGGACTGATCGCTACAACCGATGAGCACGGCCGTTACCACATCACGTGTGCGGTGGTTCCCGACGAGGATCGTGGCAGTAACTTCATTATGAAACTGGATGATCGCAGCTTGCCAACCGGTTATCGCGTGGTGACGGAGAACCCACGGGTTCAGAGGGCGACGCGTGGCAAAATGATGAAGTTTAATTTTGGTGCAACAATTCATCGTGTTGTAACGATTGATATTACAGATGGCGTGTTCGAACCGGACACAACGGAGCTGCGATTGCAGTGGCAGTCGAAAATCGGTCAATTGTTAAAAATTCTACAGGAATCACCCTCGCTATTGCGACTCTCTTATCTGGCAGATATCGAAAGTGAACGTTTGGTCAACCGTCGGATCAAGGTGCTGAAGAGTGCAATTGTCAAAGGTTGGAGTAGGGAAGGGAACAAATACAATTTAACTATCGAATCTGAAGTGTTCTGGCGTCGTGGAAGTCCACCTAAACAGTAGGGTTCATTTTTTAAGTATCACGAACAATATTGATAACCTTTAGCTGTAGATGTAACTAAATGAAAAGTCGAAGTATCGTTATCTTGAGTGTAAGTCTGTTTTTTGTGGCGGGATTTGTCTCTTCTGCCGTCGCGGGAATAGATTTCTTCAGTGTCGAGCCCAAAGTCAAGGTTCGGGATGCGGTAACGTCTGGTGCGGCGACTGAAGTACATCTGCCCTCTGATCGACCACTTATACCCTGGATTCTGGATCCTGCGATTTTCGACGAGGATCAGGGCGATCAGGTGGAACTGCGGCAAGTCGTAGAAGAGGATATCAAAACTGTAAAACTTGTTGATCTTATTCCACCAATCCGTTTTCGCGAAGGAGAAGTGGAGATCCCGGACGATTATCTGAGCCGCCTGCGCGATGTTCTTGCAGGTATGCTGGATAAAGTTAATGTCCGTCTCCATTTCGTGGGTCATGCCGATTCTCAACCCCTCAGCGCCGACTTACAAGCTCTCTATGGTGACAACTTTGGTCTTTCCCGTGAACGGGCAGGTACGACAGCTGAGTACTGCCAACGCGCGTTAAATCTCCCACCAGAAGCGATCTCCTATGAAGGGTTGGGTGCGAGTCAACCTCTGGCCAGTAACGCAACAGAGGAAGGTCGAGCTCTCAATCGGCGCGTTGCAGTTGAAGTCTGGTATGACAAAATTGGCGAAAAGATTGTTGAAAAAGAAGTTATTGTCCCGCGTGAAATCAATCGAATCAAGGTTTGCCGAACAGAAACTGTTTGCAAATTACGCTACAAGGAAGGACAGTCACATCGAGCCAGAGTCAAAAACCTGATTGCGCCACTTTATTATGATGACGGTATGCTGAATCTTTCCGCAACATTTTTGCAGCAGGTTGAGCGGGTGCGAAAGAGCCTCAGTAACAAAAAGAATGTTCTCGTCAAATTTATTGCCTATACCGATAATACTCCCCTGATTGGCAGACAGAAACGGATCTACGCGACCCCACTCGGTTTGTCGAAAGCTGTCGCCCGGCGTGCTGCCCTTGCGCTGCAGGAGGCTCTCGACCTGCCTCATGGCGCCGTTGACAGTGAAGGAAAAGGTGCGACACGACCGCTAGCATCCAATGTGACGCCAAAAGGTCGAGCTCTGAACCGGCGTATTGAAGTGGAATTCTGGCACGATGATCCCTTACAAGATCTGCCTGATGAGCCTCAAATATGTCCAGATGCTGCCGGAGCTGAAACCGTTACCCGGATTTACGATTCTCCTCTCGGCGGCATCGATCCGATCCTGTTTGAAAACGGACAGCCCGTCGTATCAGCAGGGACGATTGAACGGTTGCGCCAAGCTATGTCTGAGGTTGCTGATAAAGATAATGTCCGACTCCGTTTCATCGGTTATATCAACAACGAACGGCTGAATCGTCGAACCGCTGTGATCTATGGTGACGATATCGGTTGGTCAACAGCGCGCGCACACCGGGCTATGGAGAGCGTCAGTGAGTCAATGGGTCTGACGCAAGATCAGACCGAGTTTGAGGGACATGGTTACGTCCAGACCGATGATGTCGTCAATGCCGGGTTTATCGAAACAGAGACTTCACGAGTGGAGGTGCAGGTTGTTTATGATGAACTGGCTGTTCTTGACCAGTATGAAGGGGTGGAAATTACCCGGCTGGTTCGTGAAGTTGAAACGAAGAACCCCTTTGCCCTCAATCAAATGCGGATCACCGTTGACGGAAAACCGGTTGATGATCCGGGCAAAAGTATCCCGGATATTCAACGTTGTACCGATATTGAATTGGACAAGGCACAGGTTCAGTTCAAGCATGACAGTCTCAAGTTAGAGCCCCGGCTGAATATCACCGCATGGCCCCGTTCCGTCCGTTATCGGGACGTTGAAGAGACAGAGTTTGCCGAAAATCTGGTCAACTTCCGCCTCTATTCAAACTACCGCAGTTTTATCGACCATGCGGAAGTCCGGGTTTTTAAAGATCAACAATCGGTGCGTGATACACCCCTCGTTGTTATCGCTATAAATAGTGTCGGTCAGGGACAATGGCGAACCGACTTTGAGTCCTATTCGGTTGCGGATAGATCCTTGAAATACCTGGTTCGTGTTTATGATAAAGATGGACACTTCGATGAAACCATTCTACAGCCCCTGTGGTTGGTCGACCAGATTGATCCGATCAATATTATAGCTAACCCAGATAAGGAATTACTGGCTGGTTATGGTGAAAGCCGGATTTCTAACCAGAATATTCCTCTTCACGGTGGAACAGTTCAAGTCCACGGTAACGCAATTCCTCAAGGTCACGTTGTCTGGCTGGCTGGCTATACCGTACCGGTCGATGCCAAGGGAAGCTTTATTGCTGAAGAAATCCTGCCAGAAGGGTTGCACACCGTTGAAGTTGCCATTCTCGATCATGCGGGTAACGGCGAACTGTTTCTGCGCGACCTGGCTCTGCATAAAAGTGATTGGTTTACCGTCGGGATTGCTGATTTAACTGCGTCCGGCAATATAACCAACGGGCCGACCAAACTTCTTGTGCCGGATAATCCCCGTTACAGTGATGATATCAGTCTTCAGGGTCGTCTGGCTTTCTACACCAGTGGCAAATTCAGCAACGGTTGGGCACTGACAGCAAGCGCCGATACCAGAGAAGGGCCAGTGGAGGAGATATTTTCCAATTTCATGGACAAGTCGACCGATGCACAATTTCGTAGAATGGATCCAGATCGCCATTATCCAACCCTGGGTGACGACAGTACCGTGGTGGAGGATGCACCGACCAAGGGTAAATTCTATGCCAAACTGAAAAAGAATGAAACCTATGGACTCTGGGGTAACTTCAAAATTGGTTATTCGGATAATAGTCTCGCTTTGGTTGATCGTGAACTGTATGGCGCCAATTTGCATTACCAGCAGTTGGATACCACAAGTTTTGGCGAACCACGCTTATTGGTGGATGGGTTCGGTGCAGATCCAGGCACCGTGGCGGGTCGAGATGAATTTCGTGGCACGGGTGGCTCCCTGTTTTTTCTGCGTGTGCGTGATGTTCTGGAAGGATCTGAAAGTCTCCGTATTGAGGTTCGTGACAAGGATTCCGGGATTATTCTGGGGGTTAAAAATCTGGTGGCGGAACTTGATTACGATATTGACTATATTCAGGGGCGTATTCTGCTGACAGAGGTTCTACCAACAACTTCGCCTGATGATCTGCTGGTCAGTACTGATTCTTTCGTGGGACATCCAGTTTTTCTGGTGGTTCGCTACGAGCACACCCCGGGTTTCGATAATCCAAATACGCTGGTAACCGGCGGGAGAGTTCACTATTGGTTCAATGATCAGATTAAATTGGGTCTGACTGCTGGATGGGATGAACAAGCGAATATCAAAAGCAGTTTGGGTGGAGTTGATCTGACTCTGCGCAAATCTTCTACCTCATGGCTCAAACTTGAAGCAGCCCAAAGTAGCGGTCCGGGCGTGTACACCACAAGTTCAGACGATGGTGGTTACACTTTTAGCGACACCGACACTTTTAGCGACACCGACACTTTTAGCGACACCGAAGTGGATGCTACCGCCTATCGGATCGAGGGCGCTATCGGGTTCAGCGATGTCGTCGATAATTGGCGCGGTCGTATGACCTTTTACCTGCAGAATCTCGGCGCTGGTTATTCGGCTCCCGGTCTGACCACAACTGGAGATCTGACCCAATATGGCGGTACCGCTGAGCTCCCTTTTGGTAGCCGTTGGCTGGGTCGTCTGAAACTGGACAAACAGGTTCAACCTGAGGGGCTTGAGACGGACTCCGAAGAACTGAATATCGATTTTCGAATGAATGATAACTGGACATTGAGTTCAGGCATACGGGCGGATAGCCGCCAAGACAACTCAGTGGTTGAACCATCAACCCAGGAAGAGGGAGAGCGTACTGATGGTGTCATCAGGGTGAGTTACGATTCACACACCCGTTGGACAACCTACGGTTTTGTTCAGGAAACTATTGAGGCAACCGGCGACCGCGATGACAACGGTCGGATCGGTGTTGGTGGCAGCTGGCGACTGACCGATCGGTTCAATCTTCTTGGCGAGGCTTCCGCAGGGGATCTTGGTACGGGTGCAAGTCTTGGCACTGAGTTTCTCTACAGCGACAAGACAACGATGTACGTCAATTATGCGCTGGAAAATGAGCGTGCCAACAACGGTCTGCTGTCAAGGAAGGGCAACATGACTTCCGGGTACCGTACCCGCTACTCGGATAGTGTCAGTGTTTATCTGGAAGAAAAGTATACCCATGGTGACGTACCGACTGGACTGCTCCATTCTGCAGGTATCGAACTGACCCCGACCGATCGACTCAACTTCAGCGCAAATATTGATTTAGGCACCTTGAAAGATCACGATACCGCAGCTCAATTGGACCGAACAGCACTCGGTGCAAGTGTTGGTTACGGCTTCGATCAGCTGACCCTTGCCAGCGGAGTTGAGTACCGGGTCGATAGCACCGAACAGGCCGACGCGAGTTTCTCTGAAAGAACCTCATGGTTGTTCAAAAACAGTTTTCGATATCAACTGTCGCCCGATTGGCGAGTTGTTGGAAAATTCAACTACGCACAGAGTGAGAGTTCCCTTGGTTCAGCCTATGACGGCGACTATACCGAAGCGGTGTTGGGTTATGCCTATCGTCCAATTCACTTTGACCGGCTGAATCTTCTACTTAAATATACCTATTTTTATAATGTTCCGGGATCCGATGAGGCAGCAGCAAATGATTCCAGCTTTATCCAACGCAGTCACATTGGGGCAGTGGATGTCATGTTTGACCTCACCCCGCGCTGGACTCTGGGGGGCAAGTATGCTTACCGCTTTGGCCAGATTGCACAAGATCGGGAAAATCCAGAGTTTTTTGACAGTCGCGCCCATCTGTATGTGCTGCGTGCGGACTGGCATTTTATCCATCGCTGGGATGCGCTTATGGAGGTACGGATGCTTGACCTCCCTGATGCACAGGATCGGCGCAGCGGTGCATTGGTGGCGCTGTATCGTCATTTTGGCAATCATATCAAGGTAGGGGCTGGATATAACTTTAGTGATTTTTCCGATGATCTGACTCAGCTTGATTATCGGCATCAGGGCTTTTTCATCAATCTGATTGGGAAATTATAGATGGACATGATTAAGAATCAATTATTGAGCGGAAGGTTGCAGACATGAATAAATTTTTGAAAGCGGTTTTGTCGGGGATTTTAATCCTTGTCTGGAGCGGCGCGGTCTATGGACAAGAGGTCACCAGAGAGCAGATCAAGGGGCTCGATGAGCAAGTACAGGAAATCAAGAGTGATGTCCTCTCTATCGCTGCAGAGTTGAATCAGTTGGAAGAGAAGCTGCTTTATCCATCCAACACCCAGATTTCGATATTTATGGCTCTGGCTGAAGGGGAACAGTTCCGGCTTGATTCTGTCGAGATTCTGTTGGACGGACAGGTGGTTGCACAACATCTCTATACTTTCAAGGAACTTGAAGCATTACAAATGGGTGGGGTTCAGCGAATTTACACCGGAAATATCAAAATCGGCGGGCATGATCTCCAGGCGAGCTTTATGGGCAAGTCCAGTGGAGGGAATGACCTCGAACGCTCGCAGAGTTTCAAGGTTCAAAAGGACGTAGGTCCAAGTATTGTCGAAATCACCCTGGCTCGCCAGGGGATAACCTTTAATGACAGGTAAGTCATGTACCAACTGGTAATTTTTCTGACCAGCTTATGGTTGCTGGGGTCATCTGCGCTGGCTGCCAGTACAACTGTACCTGAGGAGCTCGGAGATCTCTATTTTGGGGAGGCTCTCTATTACGCTTTTCAGGAAGAGTGGTTTGATGCTATCGCCTGTCTCGATACTGAACTGGCACAGCACCATGGACTAGACCAGCCTGAACTGGATTCTCTTTTTCAATACATTGATCAAGCTGAATTTGATGTGGGGGATTTTGAACTCGCATATCGGATGCATCAACGTGCCGGAAGGGCGATTACAGCAGTTATTAATGGAAATGTTGCGGAAGAGGTTCGTAATGAAGCGATTTACCGCTTGGCAAGAATCTATTTTCAGAAAAATCAACCGATCAATGCCCAGCATGCTCTGGATCGAATCAGCGGTGTTGTTCCCCAAGAAATTCATGATGATCTTATGTTTTTGCGTGCACAGGTTGATATGGCAACTGGTCGCTTCACCGAAGCGGTCACCCTTCTGCAGGATCTTGAGAAGATTAAAGGTCTGAAAGGATTTAGTGGCTACAACCTTGGGATTGCTCTGCTACTGGAAGGACAGGAACAAGAAGGTTTCCGTCAACTGGAGATTAACGGCCAGATCAGTGGCGACAGTTCGGTTACGCTGGCAATTAAAGATAAGTCAAATCTGGTTGTTGGTGACAAGCTATTGGGAGAAAAAAAATTCATTGCGGCCAAAGAAGTCCTTGACCGGGTTCGCCTTGAGGGGCCGTTTTCCAACTGGGCACTGCTTGGTTCGGGCTGGGCAGATGTTTCTCAGGAACGTTTCGAGCAGGCGCTGGTTCCCTGGAGCCTGCTCCTTGAACGTGAAGTCACAGACCCCGCAGTACAAGAAGCGCTGCTTGCCGTCCCCTATGCTTATGGAAAACTGGGCGTATACAGTAGAGCGGCACTTTTGTATGGCAGTGCCCTGAAGGCTTTCGGAGGGGAAATAGACAAGTTAGGCGCCTCGATTAAGAGTATCTGGGAAGGTAAGTTTCTACGAGCGCTGTTACGGGAAGAATTGAAGCAGGATGCTAATTGGGTGGTTAAATTACGGACACTGCCGGAGGCTCCTGAAACCTATTATCTGCTCGAATTGCTCGCCTCACACGATTTTCAGGAATCTCTGAAAAATTATCTCGATCTGGAGCAGTTACGCAGGAAACTTGAAACCTGGAGCGGTGATCTGGATTCTTACATGGAAATTATTGAGAAGCGTCGGGCATATTACCAACCATTATTACCTGAGATCGATACCCGGTTCCGTTTACTTGATTCACAGATGCGCCTGCGTCTGGAACAGCGGAATCGTATTGAAAAACGGCTGCAGGCGATGTTGATCGCACCGCGACCCGATTATCTGGCAACGGCAGAAGAACGAATTATCGGAGAACGGATTATCCAACTGGAACAAACACTGAGCAGCAAAAGCGCTGCAATTCCAAAGGACATTACCTCCCGGATTCGGCGATTACGAGGAGTGTTGGACTGGAACATCTATACAGATTATGACCAGCGCTTGACGGATGCCCACAAGAATTTGCACGACCTGAATCAGGTGGTTGAACAACTGCAGCAACAGTACGATTCTTTTGTCCGAATTAGACAGGCTGCAACGCAGAGTTATCAGGGTTACGATAAATCAATTCGCCGCCAACGGATTCGTATTACAGCGGCAATCACTCAGCTGACAACAGTGATGGCTCGTCAAGGCCATATGCTTGAAACGATGGCGGTGAATGAACTGACCCAACGTCGCCAACGGCTGGAAGAGTTCCAAATCAAGGCGCGTTTCGCCATGGCTGATAGTTTTGACCGGGCAACACGCTCTCAAGATCAGAAGAGGACAGAGCAGTGAACAGGTTGCAACTCTTTATTAGCATATTAACGGTTTTTCTTGCCGCTTGCTCTACGGTTGATAACCGCGGAACCATTGCTCAGTTACGGGATCAGCAGATCAATATCAGCGCTGTAGAGATTGTCGGTGGGCTCGATAAGGCGATGGAGGGTTATCGACGTTTTCTGCAGGAAGAACAGGGGTCGGCTATGGCACCCGAAGCTATCCGTCGGTTGGCTGACCTCAAGGTGGAAAAAGAATATGGGCTGATAAATGACAACAACCAGGCAACAGGAGAGGATCTCCCGTTAGAAGCGCCTGAATCAGCGCCACGTCCGGAAATCTCACTAAAAAATCAACAGGCAAAAATAGAATTAGAAGAAGGTGAGCCCGAGGACGATTTTGAACGCCGGGCAACCCTCAGTCCAACCATACCGACAACCCCTGACTCAGATTCCGGAGAGGATCCAGCCCTTGATGACTTGGAAAAAACCGGTCCTCTTGAGGCGATTGTTCTGTATCAAAAATTGCTTGATGAATATCCACTTTATCAGCGTAACGATCAGGTCTTGTACCAGATGTCTCGCGCATACGAAGAGCTGGGTCGGATCGATGAGGCGATGCTGGTCATGGATCACCTGGTACAGCAATATCCTGAGTCACGTTATTTTGATGAAGTCCAGTTCCGGCGGGCAGAAAATTTCTTTACCCACCGGAAATATCTGGATGCTGAGGAAGCCTACACAAGCATTGTCAATATTGGTGTCAGTTCCACTTATTACCCGCTCGCTCTCTACAAATTAGGTTGGACATTCTATAAACAGGAACTGTACGAAGAGGCACAGCATAAGTTTATCGCCTTACTCGATTATAAGCAGTCTATCGGCTATGATTTCGAGCAAACGGAAGACGAAATCGAACGCAAGCGCATGGATGATACCTTCCGGGTTATCAGTCTGGGATTTTCCTATCTCGGTGGTGCTGATTCGGTTGTCGACTATTTCTCAAGCTGCGGACAACGCACTTACGAGGACAGTATCTACAACAATCTTGGTGAATACTATTTTGCCAAGCGCCGTTACAGCGATGCCGTAGCCACATTCAGCGCTTTTGCCAGTCGGAATCCTTTCCATATAAAATCTCCACAATTTTATATGCGTATTATCGAAATTAATACCGCTGGAGGGTTCCCAAGTCTGGTTATTGAAGCAAAAAAATCCTTTGCTACAAAATATGGCCTGCTTGCAGAATATTGGCAATATTATGAGCCTGATGATCGTCCGGAAATCATCGATTACCTGAAAATCAACCTGATTGATCTGGCAAATCATTATCACGCCCTCTACCAGAGCCCAAGGATGGCTGAAGAGAAACAAGCCAACTTTGTTGAAGCACTACACTGGTATCGAGAATTCCTGAGCTCTTTTCCACTGGAAGAAGAGTCACCAGTTATCAATTATCAGCTGGCCGATCTGTTGCTGGAAAACCATTCCTTTGCCGAAGCGGCGGCAGAATACGAAAAGACCGCATACAGTTATGCGACGCATGATCAATCTGACCAAGCTGGTTATACGGCTGTTTATGCTTATCGGAAACAACTTGAAATTGCTTCTGAGGATAACACGCTGTCAATCAAGGAAGACGTTGTTCGCAGCTCCCTGACCTTTGCCGATACTTTTCCGGAACATGAAAAAGCAGCTGTCGTACTTGGCGCTGCCGCCGATGACCTGTATGCCATGGAAGAGTATGAGAGGGCGTTGGCTGCTACCCAAAACCTTATAGAAACATTTCCCGCTGCCAACGTGAATGTCATTCGTTCTGCCTGGCTAGTCAACGCTCACTCATCCTATGAACTTGAACTCTACAGTGAAGCTGAAGCGGCTTATATCAAGGTGCTTGAACTTCTTCCTGAAGGGGATGAATCTCGATCCGCCCTTTTCGATAATCTTGCTGCAGCAATCTATCGTCAGGGAGAAGAGGCCAGAACGGTTGAAGATTATGCGACAGCTGCTGATCATTTCCTCCGAATCGCCATCATGGCGCCAACCTCTGGCATCAGGCCGACGGCAGAATATGATGCCGCCGCCGCTTTGATGCAACTTGAGGATTGGGAGCGTGCAGCAACCGTCCTGACCGGTTTCCGTGCTAATTTTCCAGAACATGAATTGCAAGCAGAGGTGACCAAAAAAATTGCCTACGTCTATCGACAGGACGGCAAACTTTCCCTGGCAGCAACGGAATACGAACGGATTGAACGTGAGTCTGATGATGATGACGTTCGCCGTGAAGCACTACAGGTGGCAGCAGAATTACACGTACAGGTAAATTCTATTGAACAGGCATTAAATGTTTATCGCCGTTATGTGAACTATTTTCCCCAACCGATTGCGATCAATCTGGAAACACGTAACAAAATTGCAGAAATCCTTGATAAACAGGAGAAACATGAAGAATACCTGGATGAACTCAGACAGATTGTCACCATTGATGCTGCCGCAGGCAACGAGCGGACAGAAAGAACTCGTTTTCTTGCAGCTAAATCGGCCTTGGTTCTGGCTGAGATAAGTTATGAAAGTTTTATTGCAGTTGATCTGGTTAAACCTTTTGCCATCAATCTGCGGAAGAAGCAGAGGCTGATGAAAACAGCAACGCAGGAATTTGGCAAGCTCCTTGAGTACGAAGTTGGTGATGTGACCGCAGCTGCGACCTTCTATTTGGCTGAAATTTATAACCACTTCAGTATCTCTCTGGTGGAATCTGAACGCCCGGAGGGTTTGAGTCCCCTGGAGTTGGAGGAGTATGAACTAGTCATCGAGGAACAAGCCTACCCATTTGAGGAGAGGGCAATTTCGGTTCATGAAAGCAATCTTGAGCTGATGTCACTGGGAATTTACAACAAATGGATTGAAAAAAGTCTGGAGAGACTGGCAATTTTTGTTCCAGTTCGCTACGCGAAAGTGGAAGAAAAAAGTACAGTTGTTGTTTCACTGGAGACCTATCGCTACGAGATTGAGGGCGTTGTTGCAGCAACTACGCCTTCGCTTGCAGAACAGCCAGCCGTTATAGAATCTGGTCAAAGTGAAGCTGTGATTCAGGAACATGATGCAATCGCCAGACCGGTTGTGGAAAGTGACTCAGTGCAGAAAAAAGAACTCGAACTACAGCAGTAACCGCTGGAGTAAAATAGACAAGTCACAAATGAAACTCTTGCAAAACTTTTTAAAGTCCAGTGACCGTCATTCCCGCACAGGCGGAAATCCAGAGGTTTTCTGGGTTCGTCAAAAAACTGGAGTCCCGTTTTCACGCGGATGACAGCTTCTACAAGAGGCTCAAAGGATAAAGGTTAAAAGAATAACTATGGCCAACAGACAATTATTTTACGGGATGAAGGTGGTGACTCACGTGAGGTTGATAACTCTACTGCTAGTGCTGGCCTTGCTTGCAGGGTGTACCACTGGAGGAAAAGTGATTCCCAAACCTGTTCTTGAAATTCCAGCCGTTCCAGAAGAGACAACCGTGACCAGATTTGATGATGGTCGAAAAGGGTTCATCATTACGGAGGTTGTAAGTTTTGACGAAGCCGTGCGTCGCGACTTTGATCAAGCGGTTATTTATTTGCACAATAATGCCTTTGATCAGGCGATAGAATTACTTGAGAGAGTGATTGTTACAGCACCGGAAGTCACCGCACCCTACATTAACCTTGCTCTGGCTTATCAAAAAATCGGCCAGTCTGAACCGGCCGAGAAATGTCTGAAAACAGCTTTGGAACTTATTCCAGGACATCCGCTGGCAAGTCATCAATATGGATTATTGTTACGAAAAACGGGACGTTTTGCTGAAGCGAGAACGATATACGAACGGTCGTTGATGGAGTTCCCGGAATACCGTCCTATACACAAAAATCTGGGAATTCTCTGCGATATTTACCTGGGCGATCAGGAGTGTGCCATTTCCCAATATGAGCGATACAACGAGATGGGTCATGAGGATCAACAAGTCAAATTGTGGATTTCAGACCTGCATATGCGGCTTGGGCAGTAGCAATGAAGAGCCGTGACACTTCCAGAAGGATGATCAACATGAAACGTAAAATTTTCCTGTGTTTGTTGCTGATCTTGATCCCTGCCGCTTTGCTGGCCGCTACTGATCCAGCTAAAAACAAACAGCAGCAAGGAGAACCGCAAATCAAGGAGCTTTCGGGGATGTCAATTGTTGGTAACGATGAAGCCCCGAAATCTCTTTATATCGTTCCCTGGAAAAGTTCAGAAATTGGTGTAGAGACCAGTTTGGGGATGATGTTGAACAAAGACGCCGTTCCGCTAGATCGGGACGTTTTTAAAAGACAGCTGGACTTCTACGAAGTCAGCACCACGAAAAAATCTGGGAGGTAAAAGAAATGGAAAGTATCTATGCAATTGTTGGTTTTTTTCAGAAGGGTGGAATGTTCATGTACCCGATACTGCTTGTATTGGCGGTCGGGATGGCCATCGCAGTCGAGCGTTGGATCCAGTTGAGCCGAACCCGCAACGAAAATCGTAAAATGTGGATTCGGGTACAGCCAGTACTCGTCAAAGGTGAGTTTGACAGCGCGCGAAAAATTGTCGACAAGGACAAGTCAACTATCGCACAGATGCTCTCAATGGGATTGGCACGTCAGGGCGCGGTCAGACGTCGCGAGGATATCGAGATTGCCATGGAAGAGAGTATGATGGAGATCATTCCTCAACTGGAAAAGCGGACTCCTTACGTCGGTTTACTCTCGAACATTGCTACCTTATTGGGACTTCTTGGAACCATCATGGGTCTGATCGAAGCATTTACTGCTGTAGCCAATGCGAATCCTGCCGAGAAAGCTGACATGCTTTCAGCCAGTATCTCGGTGGCTATGAATACGACGGCATTCGGACTCATGGTTGCTATTCCACTGTTACTTATACATGCCAAACTGACTTCAACGACAGGACAAATTGTCGACAGTCTGGAGATGGCATCAGTCAAGGCGCTGAACAGTATTTCCAGCTTCAGCAAGCGCCAGAACCCGATGAGCTGATTATGGCCAGACGACATCAAAGTAGACGACATAGGGGTATGAAGGAGAATCCTGAGCTGGATATCACCTCTTTTCTGAACCTGATGGTTATCCTGATCCCATTTCTGCTCATCAGTGCAGTGTTTTCACAGGTGACGATCCTGGAGTTGAATGTGCCAACTTCAGCTGGAGGTTCGGGAGTATCCAAGCCGAATTACACGATTGAAGTCATTGTCCGGAAGGCTGGATTGGAACTTGGTAACGGAGTCAGTGTTGTTGCTGCGATGCCAAAGAAAGATGGTCAGTATGATCTTGAGCAACTGTCTGCAATGCTCATCCGTCTGAAAAATGATTATCCAGAAAAGGACGATGCAACCATTTTGATGGAACCAGATATCGAGTATGACACGCTGATTACAATTATGGATAGAGTCAGAGAAACCCAACTGTCAAGTGAAAACAATGAAGATATGCAGAAGTTGGTGCTCTTTCCCTTAATATCAATTGGAGATGCGCCATGAGAGATAGTAGACGGATCAGACGCATGGAGCGAAGCAGAAAGAAATTACCGGGTTTGAACCTGACCTCGCTGATGGATGTATTCACAATCCTGGTTTTTTTCCTGCTGGCTAACTCTTCTTCAAGTGAAGTTCTGGCAACTCCCAAAATGATCAAATTACCCAGCTCTGTGGTGGAGGTCAAGCCGAGAGAAACTGTGGTGATTATGGTCAGCCCCGAGACGGTACTGGTTCAGGGCGTAGCGGTCATTGATACATCCGATTTATTTGTATCCCCAAATGGTTTAATTCCGGAGATTACTGAGCGACTAAGTCAGCTCGAACGCAATATTATCGGGATAAGCACCAAGGAAATTATAGAAAGCAAGGAAATTACTGTTCTTGCAGACAAAACAATTCCATTTCGGGTGCTGAAAAAAATAATGTTAACCTGTACGGCTTCTGGATACGGGAAGATCTCTCTTGCAGTTATCCGGAAAGCCGCGCAAAATTGATTGGAAATTCCGTGGATACTTCTATTTTATCTCAGGAATTAGAACCCCTGAATGCGCAGATAGAACAACTTCAGACAACAGTTATAAAGCTTGAAGATGAACTGCGGGTTGTAGAAGAAGAGCTTGGGTCTTTTGCAATAGATCAACAGCATTTTGATATCTTGCAAGATGCCTGTAATGCTATTGACAAGCTGCAAGAGCTGGATGCTGGTAAACTTTTCTGGGATGGCCTGCCGGAGGGGGTAGATACTTCCGGACACAGCACCCGATTACGGGCTCGTATTGCCGCTTTCAGTGAAGAGACCCGGGATATTAAGGAAAAACGGGAGACTCTACAAAAAGAAATTGATCAGCATCTGGGTCTCCTTGACTATTACTTTGATGAGGTTCAACAGGCACAAGAACAGGCACAGCGGCGCCAGGAAGAATTTGTCATCGAGCGGGAACTAACCTCCCTCCCGTATCGAGCCATGCTTATGCCCTGGGCTAAAGAAGTTGAGAGTGAAAAGCGCTTTCGACAATCTCTGCTGGTTTCGATGTTTTGGAGCCTTCTTCTTTGTATCGCTATCTCTTGGGTCACTGTCCCGATACCGGATCGTGCCAATCTCATTATTGAGGTTCCAGCACGGATGGCCATGCTCCTCAAGCAGGAGCCGCCCATACCAATGCCTGCACCAGTTGTAGTTCCGGAGAAGCAGAAGACTCCGGATAAAGTAGAGTCAGAAAAAAAGACACCAGAGCATCTGAAGAAAAAAATTGACACTAAAAAGATCTCTAAAAAGAAACCAACCAAAGCAAAATCCGCTGGAGGTGGAACCAGGGTTGCGAAGAAAAAAACTGAGAATATAGGTGTCCTGGCATTCAAAAGCAGCTTTTCTGATTTAATGGACAAGGTTCCAGTTGCTAAACTTGGAGCCGAAGCGAAGATCAATTCGAAGATTCCTGGTCAGGCCGTAGCACAGCGCTCATTGGTGACAAAGCAGGTAAAAGGGGGGAGCAGCAAGGGGATCAGTAATTATGCTGTAAGCCGGAACCTTGGCAACGGTGGAACTGGCGGCGGTAGTGGCTACGGTAATGCCGGGCAGATTGGTGGCGTTGGAACTGGCAAAATTGAAAGTGCCATGGCGGGTTTAACCGAAGAAGCTGGTCGTCCACTAAGTGAAGGTATGGGGGCAGGTCGGACTGACGAAGAAATCCAGATTGTTTTTGATCGATACAAGGCAACTCTCTATCGAATTTACAATAGGGAATTGCGTAAAAATCCAACTTTACGCGGAAAATTACTCTTGCGACTGACTATAGAACCGGGTGGGGAAGTCTCTCTGTGTGAAAAAGTTGGCGCGACAGATTTAGCTTCACCTGAACTGGTGAACAGAATCATCGCTCGGGTGAAAAAATTTAATTTCGGATCAAAGGATGATGTGCCACCAATTACGTTTACCTATCCGATTGATTTTTTACCGGCAGGATAGATAACGGTTTGCGGTCTCGTAAAAATGGTAGGCTACTTTTGAGCCTCTTGTAAAGGTCGTCATCCTCGTGAAAACGGGGATCCCGTTTTTTGACGAACCCAGAAAACCTCTGGATTCCCGCCTGCGCGGGAATGACGGTCACTGGACTTTAAAAAGTTTTGCAAGAGCCTCTTTTGACTGGTATTTTTTACTAAAGCTCCGGCTGAAACCGGAGCTTTTCATTACAAGACCTGTCGGAGGAATAATTTAGCGCGTTCCTCTTGTGGTTCGGTGAAAAAGTGTTCCGGCGTCCCTTCTTCAACCAACTTGCCGTAATCCATGAACAGAACTCGATCAGCAACCTCTCGGGCAAAGCCCATCTCGTGAGTGACAACCACCATGGTCATTCCTTCGCGAGCAAGCTGCTTCATAACTTCCAGAACCTCGCCGACCATTTCCGGATCCAGGGCGCTGGTTGGTTCATCAAATAACATGACCTTTGGATCCATAGCGAGTGCACGGGCGATAGCGACCCGTTGCTGCTGACCGCCGGAAAGTTGACTGGGATAATTTGATTCTTTTTCTGGAATGCCAACTTTATCAAGGAGAGCCCGGCCTTTTTTCTCGGCCTCTTTACGGCTCCGTTTGCGCACCTTCATTTGTGCCAAGACAAGATTTTCGAGAACTGTTTTGTGGGGAAACAGGTTAAATTGTTGAAACACCATTCCGACTTCACGGCGCACTTTGTTCATATCGGTTTTACGGTTGGCAAGATCAATCCCATCAATATGAACGTGTCCGGCAGTCAAGGGTTCCAGTCCATTCAAACAACGTAGATAGGTTGACTTTCCAGAGCCGGAAGGACCAATGACAACGACAACTTCGCCCGATTTGATGTGGGTTGTAATGCCATCTACGGCACGTACTACTTGATCACGAACAACAAATATTTTTTCTAAATCAACAGTTTTAATCACTGACTGCTAGCCTCCGCTCAATCCAGGCAACCACTTGAGATAAACTAAATGTTAGTATCAGGTAGAGAAATGCCACGACGAACCAAATTTCAAAGACCGCAAAAGTTGACGTAATAACTTCACGACCACTTTTGGTCAAGTCGGTAATGGCAATAACTGAAACCAGCGATGAATCTTTAATCAGACTGATAAATTGCCCGGCCAATGGGGGCAGAGTCCGTTTAAAAGCCTGCGGTAAGATAATGTAGATCATCGCCTGTGGAACATTCATACCAAGTGAGCGGGCAGCTTCCATCTGTCCCTTGGGAATCGACTGAATTCCGGCACGGATAATCTCGGCAACATATGCCCCGGCAAAGATACCCAGAGCAAAAATACCGGAGGGGAGCCTGCCAATATTGAGAACTGTTCCGAGGAAGAAGTAGAAGATAAACAGTTGAACCAGCAGGGGCGTTCCGCGAATGATTTCTATATAGGTGATAGATAATTGCCGCAGAGTTAAATTTTGTGATACTCGACATAGGCCAGTGACGACCCCGATAACCAGACCGATAACGCTGGCAACAGCAGATATCCATAGTGTCACCCAAAGTCCGTGAGCCAAAGGGCCGGCCTTCCACTCTCGGGTTGAGCCAACGGTATCACCTTCCATCAGATATTCATCGACTGAAACATTGGCCGTCTCCGTGTCAATGATAAATGAGCTGGTCTCGCCACTGATAGCGTTTTTAACTGTTACGGTGGTCAAGTCCCCTTTTTTGTCGATTTTAGTTATGAGTCCATCAAAGTCGACCGTTTTTATGTCTTCACTGTGGTAAGCAAAGTATTGAGGCACTCGATTCCAGCGCCAGGTATAGTCAATTCGCTTTGTCGCAATCCAGAGGCCTGCAACTATTCCCAACAGGACTAAAATTGTTAAGGATCTCCATAACCAGTTTTTAAGGTAACTATTCACTTTAACTGACTTTCTCTGCTTAAGGATCAGGTTAAATCTATTTGTAAAAGATAATGCAAATAAAAAAAACGTAAAAAAACGGAGAATGCCAGCTACAGCATTCTCCGTTGAACACTATCAATTATTTTTGGATTTGCCTCAACCAGGCATCACTCTGGATCCACTTGGCATAAATTTTGGCATAAGTTCCATCACTTTTGACTTGAGCCATATAATTATTCAGCCAGTTCAAGAAGTCATGGTTACCACGACGAACAGCCCAACCTAATGGCTCATAGGTAAATGGCTGGTTAAGATAGGTCAGTTTGCCTTCGCTTTTTTGCTTGTAGGCAATTTCCATGTAGGGGAGGTCATAGACAAATGCATCGATCTTGCCGTTAACCAGATCAGTGATTCCCTCAGCTTCGGTATCGAAAGAGATGTAAGTACAATTGGGGATCAACCTTTTTGTCGCTTTTTCTCCCGTGGTACCAAGTTTGGAACCAACCTTGTATTTTTTATTGTTGAGATCTTTGTATGATTTAACCGCATCTGCAATCTCATTTTTAATCAGGATCGTTTGTCCAATAACAATATAGGGATCCGCAAAATTAACTTTCAGGTTTCTTTCTTGGGTGACCGTCATACCGCTCATGATCATGTCATATTTTTTTGTCAACAGTGCGGGGATAATACCATCCCAAGCGGTATTGACCAACTCAAGCTTCACCCCCATGGCCTTGGCAATTCCTTTAGCCATATCGACATCAAAACCAATAATTTCACCTTTTTGGTTGGTCATTTCAAACGGCATATATCCAGGTTCCATACCAACACGCAAGACACCACGATCCTGGATTTCATCCAAGGTGTCCGCACTGACAATACCAGGAAGCACAACACACAGAGCTAACAGACAGGCAAGTACAATTTTTACACGTTTCATTGTTTCTCCTCCTCATTCAAATTAATAGGAAAACTAAGCCGATTCAATCGGCAGGATAAAACTCAATAGGATTTTCCTTCATCCAATAGTTCAGATATCATCATCTGAGTATTGCACTTGGGGCAGAGAGGTAAGTCGTCGACAGGCAAGTAGATAATTTCCGTGTAACGGCACTTGGGGCAGATGACCTCGACTGGCTCTTTTTTGTGGTGATCCGGCCGATCCATACTCTCTCCTCGATCAATAAAAGACATTGTTTTCACATCTCTTCGCTTATACCATAGTGCCTTCATGATAAACAAGAGACTTAAAAACATTGTTTGAATTTATATCGCTGTGAATAATATCCACAAAAATAAATAAACGCATTAATCTAATCAAACACTTCTCGTTAGGCCTGTTTTTGCAGGCTTCGCCCAGGATGTAACTTGTCTCGTTGACCATGAAAGCTCTTTTTTGGGTCATTGAGGGAGCATGGGATAATCTATATCAGAGTTTGGGCTGCCCTTTATTCTTTACAAAACAGAGCACACAAGCCTAGTATGCAAGGTTGTTTAATCCTCTATCAAAAGAAGAACTGACGCCGCATGAACCAGCGAAATATACGTAACTTCTCTATCATCGCTCATATTGATCATGGCAAATCAACTCTTGCTGATCGCCTGCTAGAAGTCACCGGTGCGTTGACCGACCGGGAGAAATCCGATCAGTATCTGGATAAAATGGAGCTGGAGCAAGAGCGCGGAATCACTATAAAAGCTCAATCAGTGCGGCTCTCTTACAAAGCTAAGGACGGGCAGGATTATATTCTTAACCTGATTGATACTCCTGGGCACGTCGATTTTTCGTACGAGGTCAGTCGATCCCTTTCTGCTTGTGAAGGAGCAATGTTGGTTGTTGATGCTGCCCAAGGAGTTGAGGCACAGACTCTGGCCAATGTTTATATGGCGATTGATCAGGATCTGGAAATTTTCCCGGTTATTAACAAAATTGATCTCCCCAGTGCAGAACCTGAACGAATCAAAGAAGAAGTTGAAGAAATTATCGGTATTGACACCAGTGATGCGATTCTTGCCAGCGCTAAGGATGGAATTGGAATCGATGAAATACTCGAAGCCGTTGTCCATAGAATTCCAGCCCCGGAAGGTGATCCAAATGCCCCTCTGCGGGCACTGACTTTCGATTCCTGGTACGACTCATATCAGGGTGTTATCATCCTGGTACGGGTTATGGATGGAACAGTCAAAAAAGGGGAGAAAATTAAACTGATGGCGACCGGTGGAGTTTACGAAGTGCAGAAAGTTGGTGCCTTCAGCCCCCATCCACTTGAATTGCCACAGTTATCGTCAGGTGAGGTTGGTTTTATCATCGCTGGAATTAAGGTTGTTGAAGATGCAAAAGTGGGTGATACTATTACCCATTCCCACAATCCAGCAGAAAAGGCTCTACCAGGGTACCAAGAAGTCAAGCCGATGGTTTTTTCCGGGCTATATCCCATCGATGCGGCAGATTATGACAATTTGCGTGATGCATTGGAAAAGTTGCGGTTGAATGATGCAGCATTTTCTTTTGAACCAGAGAATTCATTGGCATTGGGTTTCGGTTTTCGCTGTGGCTTTCTTGGTTTGCTGCATATGGAAATTATTCAGGAACGACTGGAACGGGAATTTGGTGTTGAGCTCATCACAACCGCCCCGACGGTTGTCTATAAGGTGACAACAACAAAAGGGGAATTGTTGGAAGTTGAAAGTGCTAATATGCTTCCCGAGATACAGTTCATTGAAAAGATTGAAGAACCCTTTATTCTAGCCTCAATTCACGTACCAAACGAATTCGTCGGTGCGGTTTTAAAGATATGTATTGAAAAGCGCGGCGTTCAGAGAGAATTGAAGTATCTGACAGCCAACCGGGTGATGGTTATTTATGAAATGCCCCTCAATGAGATTGTTCTTGATTTCTTTGATCGATTAAAATCAATCACCCGTGGTTATGCTTCATTGGACTATGAGCTTCTTGATTTCAGACTCAGTAAACTTGTCCGTCTGAACGTATTGATTAATGGTGACATCGTTGATGCATTGTCCTTAATTGTCCATCAGGATAAGGCACAGATTCGCGGTCGTGAGCTGGTTTCAAAAATGAAGGAGTTCATTCCACGGCAGCAGTATGAAGTTGCCATTCAGGCGGCTATTGGAAATAAAGTTATTGCCAGATCGACGGTAAAAGCGTTAAGAAAGGATGTCACTGCCAAATGTTACGGTGGTGATATAACTCGAAAACGGAAATTGCTGGAAAAACAAAAAGCTGGTAAAAAAAGGATGAAACAAGTTGGAAGTATCCAATTACCCCAGGAGGCCTTTTTGGCTATCCTTAAAGTTAAAGAATAACAATGTCGACCACCTCGTGTTACTGCAGATTTTCGGATCTTGACATAAATATCTATGCCTTCTCCCGGAAAAAACCACAAACGCCCTGATGGCCAAAATTCTAACTTAGCTATTCTTAGCTATTGAGAAACCTTAGAAGAGTGAGTTATGGCAATATTTAACAAGAAAAAAGAGACTATTGACTCTAAAAAACCCTGGTACCGTGAATGGTCGGAGGCGCTGATCGTTGCTGTTATCCTGGCGCTGATTATACGTACTTTTCTGTTTCAAGCCTTTAAAATTCCTTCAGGCTCTATGCTTGATACCCTCTTGATCGGCGATCATTTACTCGTTAACAAATTTATTTATGGTACGAAAATCCCCTTTATTGATGGAAGGTATCTGAAAATACGGAATCCAGAGCGTGGAGATGTGATTGTTTTTGAATTTCCTGGTGATAAGGACAAACCTTTTTTCGAAAAGCGTGATTTTATCAAACGGGTCATTGGTTTGCCGGGAGATTTAATCGAAGTCAAAGCCAAGCAGGTTTATATCAACGGCGAACCCTATACTATCCCCGCGGAAAGACATAAAGACCAGGAAATTATCCCGGCTGTTGCCAGCCCGCGTGATTTTGCCGGCCCGGTCAAAGTTCCTGAGAACAGCTATTTTGTAATGGGTGATAACCGTGACTATTCGTTTGACAGCCGTTTCTGGGGATATGTCAACAAAACAAAGATTAAAGGCAAGGCAATTATAAAATATTGGTCATGGAATAGTAAGGCTGATCTATTGCACAAGATAAGATTTTCACGTATCGGTCGTTTGATAGAGTAACTTGATTTGGTTTATTATTTAGTAACTTCCATACCGAGTGAGCCACTTGCAAAAATCGTTATTCGATCGTGAAAACGGGGATCCAGTTTTTTGATGACCCAGGAAACCTCTGTCTATGCGGGAATGACAGTCACTGAGCTTTAAAGGGTTTTGCAAGAACCTCAGAGTGTGCCGATTTTAACTATTCTGGAATTGACATTTTTATTGTGAAGTTGTTTGATCTGTAACAATTGAGATGAACGAGCCACCCCTTTAAGCAGATCCGAGAGGTCTTCAAGGGAAAGAACTTATGAAGTTAAAATTAAGAGATAATCAAAAACACCTGTACAATTAATTTTGTACCGGTGTTTTTTTATGCCTGTTTTCTTTTTGGAGGTTAACATGTCTGTAGAAACGATTGAAATTCTTGGCTCTGAAGGTGTCCAGCGAGCTTTAACACGAATAGCTCATGAAATCCTGGAAAAAAATTCAGGGGTTGACGACTTGTTGCTGATCGGCATTCGCACTGGCGGAGCATATCTGGCAACACAACTGCAACAGAAAATCAGTGAAATAGAAGGAGCTAGCGTCTCCATGGGTATTATTGATGTCACAATGTATCGGGACGATCTGGGCTCTCGCAATAATCTGGAGGTAGGGCAGAGTTACATACGCGTTCCAGTCACTGACAAAAAAGTTATCCTTGTCGATGATGTTCTCTATACCGGTCGTACGATTCGAGCTGCACTAGAGGCGGTTATTGCGTTAGGTCGTCCACAAAATATCCAGCTGGCCATTCTGGTTGATCGTGGTCACCGTGAGTTGCCAATCCGTCCTGACTATATTGGTCGTAACATTCCTACTGCCCAGAATGAACAAATTAGGGTTGATTTTGACGATAATAATACTGCTCAGGCAGTCCATTTACTTAGAAGCTAATCTGGAGGTCACCTATGCCTTTCAATCCAAAACATATCCTCAGTATCAAAAGTCTGACGGCTGAAGAGATTAATTTTATTCTCAATACGGCGGACAGTTTTAAAGAAATCAATACTCGGCAGATCAAGAAGGTACCGACTCTGCGTGGCAAAACCATAGTCAACCTGTTTTTTGAAGCAAGTACCCGAACCCGAACCTCCTTTGAGATTGCCGGAAAACGTCTCTCTGCTGATACGGTCAATATCAGCGCTTCATCTTCATCAGTCGTTAAAGGGGAGACTCTGGAAGACACCGCACAAAATATTGAGGCAATGCATCCCGATATTATTGTCATGCGCCACAGTGCCTCCGGCGCCTGTGATTATTTGGCCGAAAGACTGAACTGCTCAGTGATTAATGCTGGTGACGGAACTCATGAACACCCAAGTCAGGCACTCCTTGATGCTTTCACCATTCGTCAGCATAAAGGGGAAATAAAAGGATTAACTGTTACTATTGCTGGAGATATCGCTCATAGTCGGGTCGTCCGTTCAAATATCTATTGTCTGAACAAGCTTGGGGCAAAAGTAAAGATAGCCGGGCCTCGAACAATGTTGCCTCCAGGACTTGAAAAACTTGGTTGCGAAGTCCATCATAACCTCAAAGATGCGATAACCGATGCTGATTGTATTATGATGCTGCGGATTCAAAGGGAACGCCAAGGGAAAACCCTTATCCCATCACTGCGTGAATACTCAAGATTTTTTGGATTGAATGACAATAATCTCCAGCTGGCCAAAGATGATGCTATCGTTCTGCACCCGGGGCCAATGAATCGTGGTGTTGAAATTTCATCATCAGTTGCCGATGGCAAACAAAATGTCATTCTCGATCAGGTTGAAAATGGTGTTGCAGTGCGCATGGCTCTCTTGTATCTGGTTGCTGGTGGTGAAAAACTTCAGGATAGTTGATAATTACAGAAAGGTTGAAACAATGAAAATTCTGATAAAAAACGGACGGATGATCGATCCGGCAAACCAGATAGATGCGATTCAGGATATTTTGGTTGAAAATGGCATTATTACTAGCGTTGCCGCAGCAATAAATACTGAAGCTGAGGACATAATTGATGCCAGCGGATTACTGATCACTCCCGGTCTGGTTGATATTCATACCCATCTCCGTGATCCGGGACAGGAATATAAAGAGGATATTATTTCCGGAACCCGTGCAGCTGCTGCCGGTGGCATCACTTCACTGGCGTGTATGCCGAACACCTCTCCGGTCAACGATTCCCTCGCTATAACCAAGTACATTATTGCTAAAGCAAAAGAAGAGGGGAGTGCTAACGTTTTCCCGATTGCCTGTATCAGCAAGGGGATGAAGGGGGAAGTTCTTGCTGAAATGGGAGAACTGAAAGAGGGTGGTTGTGTCGGTTTCTCTGATGATGGCGTGCCGGTTTCCAATGGTGAATTGATGCGCCGCGCGTTTGAATACGCAGATACTTTTGCCATGCCAATAATTTCCCATGCTGAAGATCTTTCATTGGTTGGCACTGGTTGTATGAATGAGGGTTCAGTTGCTACGGAGCTTGGTTTGAAAGGAATTCCCTGGGTTGCGGAAGATGCTGCAACTGCCCGGGAGATTATGTTGGCAGAGTTTACTGGTGGACGCTTGCATGTTTGTCACGTTTCCACTAAAGGGAGCGTGGATTTGGTGCGTCAGGGCAAAGCGCGTGGCGTCAGGGTCAGCTGTGAAGCAACGCCACACCATTTTACCCTGACCGATGAAGCGGTGCGTGGCTATAATACCAATGCGAAAATGAATCCACCGTTACGCAGTCAGGAAGACGTCGATGCTATTCATGCCGGTTTAGCTGATGGGACAATTGATGCTATTGCAACCGATCACGCACCACACCATTATGATGAAAAAAATGTTGAATTTGCCGCTGCCATGAATGGAATTATTGGTCTGGAATCACTACTGCCACTCAGCTTAAAGCTGGTAGAAGATGGGGTTGTCAACATGAATCAGGTGATTTCTCTTTTGACTGATCGGCCCGCCAGAATTATCGGGATTGATCGCGGCACTTTATCTGTTGGTGCTGTTGCTGACATCACCCTGATTGATCCGCAACTTGAGTGGGAATTTGCGCTGGAAGGGCTCCATTCCAAAAGCAAAAACACCCCATTTTCCGGGTGGAAAATGAAAGGTGCGGCAGTCAGAACCCTGCTGGCTGGAAAAACAGTATTTGAGCGATCATTGTGACTTTCCAGCATATTTTCTAGTAAAACCGGGACTTGTCCCCAGGGTCATCGGGGGCTGTCCCAGCTTTTACGGTTTTGAAGCTGCGTCGGTTGCACCGCAAAATCCTGGGACAGCCCCTATGCGTAGACAGTTCTGATTTTGCTGAGTGGCTATAGATAACTTTTTAAAATTAATACGATAGACACAGTAACTTAATTTAAATAATTAAATATTGAGGTCTCAATGAAAGCAGTTTTAGCTCTTGCCGATGGCAAGTATTTTATTGGAAAAGCACTGGGTGCAATGGGTGAAGTCACTGGAGAGGTTGTTTTCAATACCAGTATGACTGGTTATCAGGAGATCCTCACCGATCCTTCTTATTATGGTGAAATTGTTACCATGACCTACCCGCAAATTGGAAATTACGGGATCAACCCTGAAGATGTTGAGTCGGATCGACCTTTTCTGTCTGGCTTTGTCGTCAAAGAATCGTGCCCTTTCCCCAGTAACTTTCGTTCGGAGATGAATCTGGATACTTATCTTAAAGACAGCAATATCGTCAGCATTGAAGGAATCGATACCCGCGCACTGGTGCGTCATATTCGAACCGTCGGTGCTCAGACAGGTATCATTTCTTCAATAGATACGGATCCTGACAGTCTGATTGAGAAGGCACGTAAAGCCCCCTCTATTGTCGGACGGGATTTGGTGGAAGAAGTCACCTGTAGTGAGTCATATCAATCATTTGAGGGGCTCTGGTTACTCGGAGAGGGTTATACTGATGACAGCCAGAGACAGTTTCCTTACAAAGTTATTGCTTATGATTTTGGTATCAAGCGTAATATTTTGCGGAATTTAACTGCTTTAGGTTGTGAGATAACCGTCGTTCCAGCAGCAACATCGGCGGAAGATGTCATAAAGATGAATCCCGATGGGGTATTTTTGAGTAATGGTCCAGGAGATCCAGAACCACTCCATTATGCACAGGATAATATTCGCAAGTTACTTGGAAAAATTCCTATTTTCGGTATTTGTCTTGGGCATCAGCTGCTTTCCATTGCAACGGGTGGTCGAACTTATAAACTCAAGTTCGGTCATCGTGGCGGCAACCAGCCTGTCTTGGATTATAAACGACAACGGGTTGAAATCACCTCACAGAATCACGGCTTTGCTGTTGATGAGAATAGCCTGAATGACAATGTCAGGGTGACCCACATAAACCTGAATGACAATACAGTCGAGGGGATTCAACATCTTTCCGCTCCTGCTTTCTCGGTTCAATATCATCCCGAAGCATCCCCTGGGCCACATGACGCGCATTACCTGTTTGAACGGTTTATCAAAATGATGAAAGAATATAAAGGGGACGACCATGCCGAAGCGTAAGGATATAAAAAAGATTCTGATTATCGGTGCTGGTCCTATTGTTATTGGACAGGCTTGTGAGTTTGATTATTCGGGTACCCAGGCATGCAAAGCCTTAAAAGAGGAGGGCTATGAGGTTATTCTGCTCAATTCTAATCCGGCAACGATTATGACCGATCCAGATTTTGCCGATCGTACCTATATTGAGCCGGTGACCCCTGATATTCTGAGTAGAATTATTGCAAAAGAACGTCCTGATGCATTATTGCCGACTTTGGGTGGCCAAACTGCACTTAATACGGCTGTTTCTGTTGCTGAATCCGGGATACTTGATAAATACAATGTCGAATTGATCGGTGCAAAGCTTGGTTCGATAAAAAAAGCGGAAGATCGAACGCTGTTTAAACAGGCAATGCAAAATATCGATATTGATGTTCCCCGTTCAGGTTTGGCTCATAATTATGAAGAAGCGGTCAAAGTCATAGAAGATATAGGCTTCCCTGCGATTATTCGCCCATCGTTTACTCTCGGGGGGACTGGTGGTGGAATCGCTTATAATCGTGAAGAGTATGATCGCATGGCAATTTCAGGAATTGATGCATCTCCTACCAGTGAAATCCTGGTGGAAGAATCAATCATCGGCTGGAAAGAGTATGAGCTCGAAGTGATGCGTGACAGTGCTGACAATGTTGTCATCATTTGTTCCATCGAAAACCTTGACGCCATGGGTGTCCATACCGGGGATTCTGTCACCGTTGCCCCTGCTCAGACGTTGAGTGACAAGGAATATCAGATACTGCGTGACGCATCGTTAAAAATTATCCGTGAAATTGGGGTTGAAACCGGAGGCTCCAATATCCAGTTCGGGATAAATCCGCAAGATGGTCGCTTTGTGGTTATAGAAATGAACCCCCGCGTCTCCCGCTCATCCGCATTGGCATCTAAGGCAACCGGGTTTCCAATTGCCAAAATAGCGGCAAAGTTATCTGTGGGTTATCGCCTGGATGAGATCAAAAACGACATAACTCGAGAAACTCTTGCCTCTTTTGAACCGACAATTGACTATGTTGTTACTAAAGTTCCCCGTTTCACGTTTGAAAAATTTCCCCAGTCTGACGCAACTCTGTCCACACAGATGAAATCAGTCGGGGAGGCGATGGCAATTGGCCGTACCTTTAAAGAAAGTTTACAGAAGGCGCTACGCTCTTTAGAAATTGATTCATATGGTTTTGAAAGTAGAATTTTCAAAAACCCCGCAGAATATGTTCGCAAGATAACAACTCGTGAACGGGATGAACTCATTTCTCAACTGCAGATTCCCAGCTGGGAAAGGATGTGGTATCTCGCCGATGCCATCCGGGCAGGATTCAGTATTGATAAAATCCATCAATTAAGTGGGATAGATCCCTGGTTTCTGTCAAATATCGCCCAAATAGTTGAAATGGAATCTGTTCTCTTCACCCATAAAGACCAACTGAACACAAATAATCAGAATTTCATCGACCTATTGCGTAATGCAAAACAGTATGGTTTTTCTGATCGACGATTGGCCTTCATTTGGGGAATTACCGAGCATGACGTTCGGGATATGCGCCACAATCTTGCCGTACTGCCTGTTTATAAGCGCGTTGATACGTGCGGTGCTGAGTTTGAAGCATTCACCCCCTATCTGTATTCAACTTATGAATCTGAGTGTGAAGCTGAGCCTACAGATAAACGTAAAATTATGATTCTGGGCGGTGGGCCAAACCGGATCGGGCAGGGGATTGAATTTGACTATTGTTGTGTTCACGGTGCCTTTTCCTTGGCCGCTGACGGCTTTGAGACAATCATGGTTAACTGTAATCCGGAAACAGTGTCCACCGATTATGATACATCTGATCGACTCTATTTTGAACCATTGACACTTGAAGATGTTCTGGCGATTGTTGAGATCGAGAAACCAGAGGGGGTGATTGTCCAATATGGGGGGCAAACACCTTTAAAATTAGCGGCAGCTCTGGAGAAAGCGGGCGTTCCAATTATTGGAACATCTCCTGATGCCATTGACCGGGCAGAAGATCGTGAACGCTTTCAGGCCTTGGTCAACAAGCTGAATCTTCTTCAACCACAGAATGGCATTGCCCGCGCATTTGATCAAGCTGAGGTCATCGCTGAGCGAATTGGTTATCCTGTGGTTGTCAGACCCTCTTATGTTCTTGGCGGCCGCGCAATGGAAATTGTTTATGATGTTGACCGGCTGCGTGACTATATGAAATATGCTGTTGATGCTTCGCCTGAACATCCGGTTCTGGTGGATAAATTTCTTCAGAACGCCATTGAGGTTGATGTTGATGCCCTGGCAGATGGAAATGATGTCGTGATTGGCGGGATCATGCAGCATATAGAAGAAGCTGGCATCCATTCGGGTGACTCGGCTTGCACCCTTCCTCCTTTTTCATTGGCAGATAACATTATTGCAGAAATTCGTCGGCAGACCATTGAACTGGCACTTGAATTAAAAGTTATTGGCCTGATGAATATTCAGTTTGCGGTCAAAGTTAACGATGTCTATCTGCTCGAAGTTAACCCGCGCGCCAGCCGCACTGTTCCATTTGTCTCCAAAGCAACTGGACGGCCGCTGGCACAGATAGCCGCAAAAGTGATGGCGGGTAAAAGTCTTGCAGAATTAAATATTTCAGGAGAGATTATTCCTGAATATATTTCAGTCAAGGAAGCCGTTTTCCCGTTTGTTAAATTTCCCGGTGTGGATACCTTGCTTGGTCCAGAGATGAAGTCGACTGGTGAAGTGATGGGCATCGATTATGATTTTGGTAATGCTTATGCCAAGTCTCAATTGGGAGCCGGAGTTAAACTGCCTCGCAGTGGAAAAATCTTTATCAGTGTCAAAGACTCTGATAAAGAGGCAATTATTGAACCGACAAAGAAGCTGATTGCTGCTGGTTTTACAATTGTTGCAACCAGTGGGACAACAACGTATCTGAATCAACAAGGAGTGGAAGCCGAACGGGTCAACAAGGTTAAAGAAGGACGCCCACATTGTGTCGATGCAATCAAAAGCGGTGAAATTTGTCTGGTTTTCAATACCACACAGGGTGCTGAATCGATAACTGATTCCTATTCTATCCGGCGTTCGGTAATTATCTACGAGATTGCTTATTTCACCACGATAGAAGGGATCAAAGCTGGAACTGACGGTATTCTGGCAATATTGCGAGAAGACCTTGACGTTAAGCCATTACAGGAGTATTATCCTGCTACTTAATTGCAGATAAAATAGAGCAACAATCCAGTGGGCGGTCTTTCCGTCCACTGTTTTTTTTGAGGAGTGGACACAATTATGGATGAATCGGTTCCGATGACAACAGAGGGGCATCAGCGCTTGCAGGATGAATTAAAGCAGTTGGTTCGGTTTGAGCGCCCAAAGGTTGTACAGGATATTGCAGAGGCTCGAAGTCATGGCGATCTTTCAGAAAATGCTGAATATGATGCAGCCAAGGATCGACAGGGTTTTGTAGAGGGACGGATTAAGGAGCTGAATCATAAAATTGCGGTGGCTCAGGTTATTGATCCAGCAAGTATAAAAAGTGACAAGATTGTCTTTGGCGCCAAAGTCACTTTGTTCGATATCGATACAGAAAAAGAGGTCACTTATCAGATAGTTGGCGTTGACGAGGCGGACATTAAAGTGGGTAAAATTTCTATCAGTTCTCCAGTTGGCAGGGCTTTGGTTGGCCACAAGATTGATGAAGAAGTAAGTATTAACGTTCCGTCTGGCGTTAAGGTTTATGAAGTGACTGATATAGAATATAGCTAAGAAATTAGGCTGAAGAGAATTAGACTGAGGAAACTTCAGTCTTTTTTTGCTACTTTTCACGTACGGGGTATTGCCAGGATGGCGATACCCCGTTTTTCTTGCTTTTCAAGGGTGATTCTGGGAAAATCAAATCTAAGGTATCTGCTTATTTCTGGAGGTAACAATGGCTCCCAAAATTACTAAAGATATGACCTTTTATCAAATTTTACAGATGGATCCTGAGGTCGCTAAAGTTCTTGACCAATACAATCTGGATTGTGGTGAATGTCTCGGGGCAACAAGTGAATCTATTGCTCAGGGGGTCAGGGCTCATGATTTTGATCTTGATGAAATTCTTACGGCACTGAATGCCATTTTTGAAGATTGAACCTTTTTTATGCCGGCTCAAAACCCAAGATTTAGCCACCAATTTAAACTTAATCAATCACTTGACCTTCTGCATGGTGTCGGATCACGAATAGTTCCCAAGTTACAAAAGCTTGGTCTGAACACCATCGAAGACGCTCTCTATCATCTTCCCGTCAGATATGAAGACCGACGTCAACTCAAAACTATCAACCAACTAATCGATGGTCACCAGGAAGTTTTTGTCGGATCTGTCCTGGCTTCGGGCGAAACTGTCACGACTCGTAGCCGTAAACGTATTTATGAAATTATTGTTGGTGATAACACTGGAAAAATTTCTTTAAAATGGTTTCGTTACCGTAAACCTTGGCTGCAAAAACGTTTTCCAGTCGGTCAAAAAGCCATTTTTATAGGTGAAATTAAACGTTTTGCTGCTCTCCGTGAAATCCATCATCCCGATTCTGAACTGCTTAATTCTGATCAAGATATTCAGCAACTATTGCAATCAGATCCACTCAGCTTTGGTAGGATTCTCCCTATCTATGCGCTTACTGAAGGGCTGACCCAAAAACAAGTACGTAAAATCTGGAATCAGCTGGTTCAGGATTATGCTGACTATGCTCCTAGTTTTATCCCGGAGGATATCCAGAAAAAATATCAGCTTATGTCAATTTCTGCAGCCTTAAAACAGGCACACTGGCCTGAAGACTCAGCCAACTTGTATGAATTGGAAAAAGGGAGTGACAAGGCAAGATATTCACTGGTTTTTGATGAGTTTTTTTATCTAGAGCTGGGTCTGGCACTGAAAAGGGCAGGGGTACAACTGGAAGAGGGGATTGCTTTTAATTTTACCCATAAGTATACCGTTCCTCTTAATAAAATGTTGCCATTCAAGTTAACCGATGCACAACGACGTGTTTTGGGAGAAATCAAGAAGGATATGATGGCTCCACACCCGATGCACCGCTTGCTACAGGGTGATGTTGGAAGCGGTAAAACCCTTGTTGCACTGATGGCTGCACTGATTGCTATCGAAAATAAAGCGCAAGTTGCGGTTGTCGCCCCAACAGAAATCCTTGCTGAACAACATTATCAAACTTTCAGTCAATGGATGGATAAACTTGGGTTGCAGACGGGGTTACTCCAAGGCAACATGCCTGTTGCAGCCAAACGTGATATTCTTGAGCAGATAGCTCAGGGTGAAATAGACCTGGTTGTCGGGACACATGCTGTTCTACAGGAAGGGGTTGAATTTCATCGCCTTGGTCTCGGGATCGTTGATGAACAACACCGTTTTGGAGTCCGTCAACGTAGCCTTTTAAAACATAAAGGGGCGAATCCGGACATGTTGGTCATGACTGCAACCCCAATTCCACGGACATTATCAATGACCCTGTATGGGGATCTTTCCGTTTCAGTAATCGACCAATTACCTCCGGGGAGAAAGCCTGTCACGACCATGCGGTTCAGTTCAGTACAACGGGAAAAGGCTTATCAACTGATACGGCAGGAGCTTCAGCAAGGGCGACAAGCCTACGTTGTCTATCCGCTGGTTGAAGAGTCTGAAAAAAGTGATTTGCAGGCAGCAACAGTTGCGGCAGAAACATTTGCTAAAGACATTTTCCCCGAATTTAATGTCGGCCTTCTCCACGGTCAGATGAAAACAGTTGATAAAGATGCCGTAATGAACTCATTTCGGCAGGGTAAAATTCAGCTTCTCGTATCAACGACGGTTATAGAGGTCGGTGTGGATATCCCGAACACAACGGTTATGATGGTTGAACATGCTGATCGTTTCGGGCTCTCGCAACTCCACCAGTTACGTGGTCGCGTTGGCAGAGGGGCAGATAAAAGTTACTGTCTATTGATTCCTTCTGAACACTACAGCGAAGATGCAGCACGCAGATTGCGGGTTATGGTTGAAACTGAAGATGGATTCCGCATCGCAGAAGCTGATTTGGAAATACGTGGCCCAGGTGATTTCCTCGGAACACGTCAGGCAGGGCTTCCTGATTTCCGTATTGCCAGTCTTTTGAAAGATATTCGCATTCTCGAATCTGCCCGTCAGGAAGCTTTTGCATATGTACAAAAAACCAATCAATTGACCACCGAAGAGGCAGAACCAATAAAAAATGAGTTGATCCGGCGTTGGGGTGGCAGGCTTGAACTCGCAGCGATTGGATGAAAAACAACTGTTGGCTGAAGGGGTTTAGACTTTTATAGTTTAAATCTGACAGCCTAAGCACCTACAATCTTTTAAAGGAGAAACTCATGAAAGCGATACGGGTTCACAAATTTGGCGGCTCAGAAGTTATGAAACTTGAGCAAATTCAAGACCTTACCCCAGGCAAAAAACAATTGAAAATTGAAGTTAAAGCAATCGGGGTCAATCCGGTTGATACTTACATCCGGGCTGGAATCTACCCAATAAAACCAGATCTTCCGTACACGCCAGGCAAGGACGCTGCTGGAATTATTGCGGAAGTTGGTTCCGAGGTAAAACACAGAAAGGTTGGCGAGCGGGTTTATATTTGCGGCAGCGTGTCCGGCAGTTATGCCGAAGCTCTTATTTGTGAAGAGGATCAGGCCTATAGTCTCCCTGTAAATATCAGTTTCAGCGCTGGAGCGGCGCTCGGAGTACCATATAGCACCGCTGCGTTTGCGCTGAATTATCGTGCTTATGCTTTGCCGGGGGAAACTTTACTCATTCATGGAGCCAGTGGTGCCGTCGGAGTTGCTGCAATACAGATCGCAAAAGCTAACGGTATGCAGGTTATTGGTACTGCAGGGACAGAGCATGGGTTAAAACTTATTAAGGATCAGGGTGTTATTGCAGCATTGAATCATAATACTGAAAATTATCTGGACGCGATTGAAGAGCTGACCGATGGTTTGGGTGTTGATGTCATTCTGGAGATGCTTGCCAATGTCAATCTCGCCAAAGATCTTAAGCTACTTGCTAAATATGGCCGCGTTGTTGTGATTGGTAATCGTGGCACGGTTGAAATTGATCCACGTGATACCATGGGGAAAAATGTATCGATTCTTGGTATGTCTCTGTTCAGCGCCAGCGCTAAAGAATTAAATCAGATTCATGCAGCTATTAAAGCAGGGCTGATTGATGGGCGCTACAAACCAATCATCCATTCTGAAATACCACTTACGGATGCGACCAAAGCTCATGATTTAGTTCTATTGAATGGGGTAAATGGAAAAATCATTCTTATTCCATAGAAACCTAAAGCCACATACCATTATTTATGCAATAGAGCCTCTTGCAAAAGTCATCATCCTCGTGAAAACGGGGCACCGAATTTAAAGACTTTCGCAAGAGGCTCATATAATAGATATTAGATGTTGAGTGCCAGTACATCGTGGACACATTTTAGTGCCACAACATCGTGGACACTCAACTTTGTTTATCTCAATTTGTAATCAAATTCATCGATCTGGATTTTGTCCAGAAAGAGTTTCAGCCTTTG
>JAKIUD010000102.1 GCA_021647765.1 Desulfuromusa sp.
ATATTTGTAAGTACGTGCAAAACCAATTGGTCGAATTAGATAAAAAGGAAGTCCACGGAAAGCAACTGGAGCTGTTTTAGGATTTTGCCTTTAAAACTCTGTCGCTTGCGGCCGAGTTTTTTATAAGAAATTTTTCTTGGTTTACCCAAAAGATCAGGATTGTGAGATTTATCCTTTTTTATCCCGTGTATCCCTGATAAATAGTTTTTTTGATTTAGATTAGTGGTTACAGCGGCTTTCTGATTGGAGAAAATATGTCAAAATCCCCATTTGCCAAAGACCTCCTAACCTTAGATGCAGCAGAGGAAGTTGAAAGAATAACCTCCAATCTGCGGAGTCTGATGCGTAATGCTATCAAGCGACGTGGCATTGTCCTGGGTCTTTCTGGTGGCATCGACAGCAGCGTCACCTGTGCATTGGCAGTGAAAGCTTTCGGCTCCAAAAAGGTTTTTGGGCTCCATATGCCGGAGCGCCATTCGGCAGATGAAACATTATCACTGAGTACGATTATCTCCGATCATTTTGGTATTGCATCGGCACATGAAAATATCTCGGGAATCCTTGAGGCGGTTGGTTTCTATTGTCGCTATGATGAGACGATAAGGACGGTCATCCCGGAATATGGAGATGGCTGGAAATCAAAAATTGTGACTCCCAATGTGATTGAGAGCGATGAATTTACTCTATTCTCAGTTGTTGCCCAGTCTCCCGATGGTGAGATGATAAAAGTTCGTTTACCCCTCAAGGCCTATCTTGAGATTTTAGCAGCGACAAACTTTAAACAACGCACCCGCAAAATGCTCGAATACTACTATGCGGATCGCCTTAATTATGCGGTTGCCGGAACTCCCAACCGGCTGGAATATGATCAAGGTTTTTTTGTCAAACTTGGTGATGGTGCAGCGGATGTCAAACCGATTGCTCATCTCTATAAAACCCAAGTCTATCAACTTGCTGAATATCTCGGCATTCCGGAGGAAATCAGAAAACGACCACCGACAACAGATACCTATTCACTACCACAGGGGCAGGATGAATTTTACTTTTCACTCCCTTATGACCGGATGGATTTGTGCCTTTATGGAAAAAATAATGGCTACTCTATTGACGAAGTTGAACCTGTTGTCAATTTAACATCGGAGCAGGTGCAAAAAGTTTATGATGATATCGATGGAAAACGTAAAACAACTCGCTATTTGCACCTGTCACCACAATTGGTTGGGGATGTGCCGGAGATAGAAAAATAAAGAGATTTTTCAGGGGTAAAGGGGATAAACAGGATGGATAAGCCAAGGTTGTGTACAAGGAAATTACTATGTTCATGTTTTGCAATGTAATTTATCCCTTTTATCCCATTCATCCCTGAAAATTGGTTTCTGGTTTTGATTTATCAGCGAACATCCGCGTGTATTTGCGGCTAATAGAATTTAAAAGGAGATTTTAAATGTCAGATACAAAAACCAAAATCAGAACATTCATTGTCGAAAATTACCTATTTGGTGACGATGATGGATTAGAAGAAACAACGTCATTCCTTGATGAAGGAATTATCGATTCCACCGGCATTCTGGAACTGATTGATTTCATCAGTGAAGAATTTTCTATTGAAGTAGAAGATGAAGAGCTGATTCCGGAAAATCTCGATTCTATTAATAATGTGACGAAATTTATTGCCACCAAGCAGGAAAAATAGGGGATAAAATATGACCTCTCTATTAAAACCGCAGCGCCTCCTTGGCGAAGGGATGTTGTTTTCAGCTCAACGCCATCCTGATAAAACCGCCATTGTTGTCGAAGGAAAGCCTTTTACCTATCAGCAGCTCAAGGATACATCGCTGCGTCTTGCCGCCGCTTTCAAGGCAAAAGGTCTCAGCAGGGGAGACCGGGTTGCTATCTACATGGATAACACTTGGCCGTGCATCGTTTCTGTCTACGCCACCCTTTTGGCCGGGGGAGTTTTCTTTATCATCAACCCCCAAACCAAGGCGGACAAACTTCTTTATTATCTGCAGGACAGTGAAGCTAAAATCTTGCTGACCGATACCCATCTGGAAAAAAAATATCTGGTGGCCGGAGAAAAAACCACTCACCTGGAAACTATCATCGCATCTGGTCAACAGTCAGCATCAAGCACGGTTCAAAATGTTTTTATCACCGATTTTTACAACATCATTGAACAAACAGAGCCATTAACCACAGCGGTAAAAATCATTCCGACCGATTTAGCTGCCTTTATTTACACCTCCGGCAGTACCGGTGAACCAAAAGCGATTATGCACACCCATCAGGCGATGGTTTTTGCTGCATGGAGTCTGATTGAATATTTACGTCTTGGTGAAAATGACCGAATTCTGGTTGTGATTCCGTTTGCTTTTGATTACGGTCTCTATCAATTACTCATGACAATGAAACTCGGTGCGACCTTGATTGTTGAGCGCTCCTTTACCTTCCCGGCAAAAATCTATCAACGTATTGAAGAGCAGAAGGTGACCGTATTCCCTGGAGTCCCCACTGTATTTGCAATGATGATTGAGACTCACAACAAGAAAAAACTGGAATTCCCGGCAATAACCCGCATCACCAATACCGCCGCTGCACTGCCGGCAGCATCAATTCCCCGTCTTCAGGAGATATTTCCGAATGCGCTGGTCTATAAAATGTACGGACTCAGTGAATGCAAACGGGTCTGTTATCTCGAACCGGAATTGCTTGATGAAAAACCCCAATCGGTTGGTCAGGCTATCCCGGGAACCGAAACTTTTTTGCTCGATCCTGATGGAGAGCCGGTTGCTCCGGGAGAGGTCGGTATCCTCCACGTTCGTGGTCCGCACGTCATGGTCGGTTATTGGAAGCTTCCTGAATTGAGTAGCCACATGCTTAAACCCGGTCGTTATCCCGGTGAGCGGGTGTTGTGTACCCACGACTGGTTTAAAATGGATGCCGACGGTGACCTCTATTTTGTCGGTCGCAGCGACGATATTATCAAAACCCGTGGTGAAAAAGTCAGCCCGACAGAAGTTGAGAATGTTTTACACAAGACGGTTCCGGGAGTGCGAGAAGCCGTCGTTGTTGGTGTCAACGATCAAGTTCTCGGCCAAGCGATTATTGCCTATCTGGTTATCGAAGCTGGAATTGTCCCCGATGAAAGACAAATCAAAAAAATCTGTCTGGCCAATCTGGAAAACTTTATGGTTCCACAATCGATACTTTTCCTTGATGAAATGCCAAAAACGCCGAATGGTAAAATAGATCGCAAACTATTGCAGCAACAAGCCGAAGGTTTGAACGGATGATAAAGGACAATTTGTGGGATCAGCAATTGCTGCGCCTTACGCAGGCACTAACTCCTCTTGAGGATAAACCGGAAGAAACGGTTGCTGCAACGCTGAAAGCACTTTGGGTCGCCGCTGCCGGCAATCCGATGTCGGTCGAAAAAGCTGCTGATTGTGAAATCGCCAAACTCGACAAAACGGTAGAAAAAAAGCTGATACAACTAGTTGATCAACGCTTGTCTGGCGTCCCTCTTGCCCACCTGACCGGTTTCCAGCAATTTCTCGGGGTCGAACTTCTTGCCGGCCCTCAAGCCTTGATTCCACGGAAAGAGACTGAAATATTAGCTCAACAAGCAGCAAAAAAACTTCTGCAACTATCGAAGCAACAAGATGAAATTACTTTGCTGGATGTCTGTACCGGTGCTGGCAATTTGATTGTCACATTGACGCTCAATTATCCTCAAGTCCGAGGATATGCCGCTGATTTGTCAACAGATGCTGTTGAACTAGCAAAAGAAAATGTACAATATCATCAATTGCAGGATCGAGTAACGGTTCTTCAGGGAGATTTGCTGTCTCCTTTTGATCGTGAAGATTTTTACCATCAAGTGGATCTGCTGTTGTGTAATCCTCCCTATATTTCTTCCAGCAAAGTTTCGGATATGGCCAAGGAAATTTCACAATATGAACCGAGCCTCGCTTTCGATGGTGGTCCCTTTGGCATAAAAATATTAAATGCCTTGATAAAACAAGCCCCTAAATTTTTGAAATCCGGAGGATGGTTGATGTTTGAAGTTGGCTTGGGACAAGGGGAGTCATTTGCCAAACGGTTAGCTAAAACATATCAGAATATCCAAACAGCTCATGATAAAAATGGAGAGGTCCGGGTTGTTATGGGGCAGGTCGTATGAAATGCCTAGAGAAGTTGTTTAGCCAGTAGAGTAGAGAGCAAACCCGCTGAGTATGGCTAGTTTGCTCTCTACTCTACTGGTAAACCCAAAAGGTTTACGGTTTCGAATTTAAAGTAAAAATTCTTTTATCTCTGGCAATGGTCGTGTTATTGTATTAAATATTAAGCATATAGAATACGATTTGCAGTCAGGAGGTTATGATTATGGCGCAGACAACAATGACGGTTCGACTTAATGGCGCGTTGAGTGATTTTGTCGCATCAAGTGTTGGCGAAACTGGTTCTTATGAGAATGTGAGTGAGTATATCCGCGATCTTATTCGTCGTGATAAGGAACGAGTGGAGCAGGAGTTGTTTGAGCGCCTCAAAGCGGAACTTTCCCTCGCTTTTTCTGCCCCAGAGAGCTCATATGCTCCGTTAACTGCGACTGAAATCATTAAGCGGAATAGGGGAACCCAGGATTGATGCCTGGGGTGCTGATTCAAAATGCCGCCTCTCACCGGATTGATGAAATTTATCAATATATCCTGAAACAATGGGGAGTGGAGCAGGCAGAGGTTTATATTACTGGTCTTTTTGCTGCCTTTGCAAAGGTGACGACGCATGAAGTTCTTTCGCGACCGGTACCTGCTGAGTTTGGAGTGGAGGGTTTTTTCTTCAGGTATGAAAAACACTTTGTGTATTGGCGATATTTGAGCGATGGGAATATTGGTATTGTGACCATTCTTCACGAGCGTATGCACCAAATTGGTCGGTTCAAGGGTGATTTTGCATAAGAGCGCAGCGAACGGTCGAGAGATAGGGTTTACAAGATGTCTAAAAACAGAACCATCCTCGCACAAAGGCACAGAGACACCAAGAAAGTCAAAAATAGAATTTTGATTGGTTTTAGTAAAAGTATTTCTCCGTGACTTTGGTGCTTGAGAGAACGAAGTGAACGGGCGAGAGACAAAGATTTAAGATCAAAAAGTCAAAAGTGATCCCAGAAATGCCTTAAAATAATGGAGGAACAGATTGTGAAACAAGAGCATTTCGAAATACTGCTTGAAGAAATGAACAGCAAGTTTAACATTGTCATTGAAGGTCATACCGCTCTCGATCAGAAGATTGATCGAAAATTTGATCAACTCAATGAAAAAAATGAGCACAACACTTTTTTAATCGGCACGTTGAATGAAAAGATCGATGGTGTTGAAGAAAGACTCAGCAAAAAGATTGACAGTGTTGCCGCTGATCTTAAAGCAACTGATAAACGCTTGAGTGATAAAATCGATGGTGTTGCCCTTGATCTCAAAGCTCACCGTTCTGATACCGAAGCTCATCATGGAGTGTATCGGGTTAAAGAAGGGTGAGACTAAAGCCATTCTCTCGCAGAGCACACGGAGATCGCAGAGGAAGTCAAAATCAAGATCAGGTTTTACGGTTGTAACCAAAAAAAGAGCTTTTGCCTCTATGTTTTAGGTTTCCTCTGCGTTCTTTGCGCCTCGAGAGAGCAAAGCGAACGGGCGATAGAATTGGTTTTGACCTAAATCCGCTTTTATCCCGTAAATCCCGTCAAAAGGTTACGGTTATGATCTATCAGCGAACATCTGCGTAAATCTGCGGCTAAAGAAAGACTGTATGTAATGTCCATAACCAATTACCTCACAATCGACGTTGAAGACTACTTCCACGTCTCGGCATTTGAATCAACCTCACCACCAGACACCTGGGCCGGGCGGGAGTGCCGGGTTGAACGCAACACCGATTTAATCCTGACTATCCTTGATGAATTTAACGTCAAAGCAACTTTTTTCATTTTGGGCTGGGTCGCTGAACGGTACCCGCCACTCACTAAAAAAATCGCCGAAAACGGTCATGAAATCGCTTGCCATGGCTATCTACATCAACGGTTGTCATTGCAGGGGAGAGAGACCTACCGGAATGATATCCGCAAGGCAAAGGCCATTCTTGAAGAGCAGATAGGAGCCGCAGTCATTGGCTATCGTGCTCCCAGTTATTCAATTACCAGAGAGACCAGTTGGGCGTTTGATGAGTTGCTTGACGCTGGCTTCAAATATGATTCAAGTATCTTCCCGATGAAACACGATTTCTACGGCATTCCCGATTGGCCACGGTTTGCCGGATATGCGGTAAAAACAGCTCAAGGTTGGCAAGATTGTGAAACAATTGAGGACGATCAGCTAGCGATCCGTGAGCTGCCGATTACCACCCTCAAAATTGGTAAGAAGAACCTGCCAATCGCCGGGGGAGGCTATTTTCGCTTGCTCCCCTATTCAGTGACTCGCTGGGGGTTGAAGCGGATCAATCAGCACGAGCAACAACCGTTTGTCTTTTATCTTCATCCCTGGGAGTTTGATCCACAGCAGCCACGGATGACCAATATCAGCGCCAAAAGTAAATTTAGACATTATCTTAATTTAGACAAAACCGAAGCAAGGTTCTGTAAACTGTTGAATGACTTTAAATTTATGCCCATTGCGGACAGCTTAGTGTAAAAGAGGGAGCGAAGCGAACGGGCGAGAGATCGATTTTTTTTTCGTTAATCACGGAGAGATTCTATGAATGAAGATATCCGCTGGAAACAGCGGTTCGCTAACTATCAGTTGGCACTGCAAACTATGACAGAAGCCGCTGAACTGGCAGCACAGCGCGAGCTGACCCGGTTGGAGAAGCAGGGTCTGATTCAAGGCTTCGAGTTTACTCATGAACTTGCCTGGAATGTACTAAAAGATTATCTCGAAGACCAAGGTTTTGTTCAACTTATCGGCTCAGAAAATGCGACACGGACAGCATTTAAAAATCAGTTGATCAGCGATGGTGAGGTCTGGATGGATATGATCAAGACCCGCAATCTCAGCTCACATACTTATAATAACGAGACCGCTGAGGTGATTGTTGATGATATTCTTAACCGATTTTACCCGGCTTTTGTCGCCATGCAGATAACCTTCGATGAGCTGGTTGACAAGGATCACTCCGGATCATGAAGTTCGGTTTGAGCGACAGTACGATAACAAAAATGCAGCATGTTTTTGAAAAATATCCTCAAATCGATAAAGTCATAGTGTACGGCTCGCGGGCAAAGGGAAATTTTCGTCCCGGTTCAGATATTGATTTAACTTTATTTGGGAAATATCTGACTCAACAGCAATGCTCAGAAGTTGCCGAAAAACTTGATGATCTACTCCTTCCCTATATGATTGATTTGTCGGTTTTTGATCTGTTGGAACATGAAGATCTAAAAGAGCATATACTGCGGGTTGGGAAGGTGTTTTATCAACAATTGTAGGGGCAAGTGATAAGGTCTTTAAATCAAGATCAAAATCTTCCTCTCGCAGAGCCTGCCAAGGCGCCAAGGTAGACACAATCAAGACCAAGTTTCGGGTTCTAATAAAAAAAATGTTTTGAAGTTGAGCCTCTTGCAAAAGTCTTGGCCTATGGTCGGATAAAATTCACCACAGCGGGGTTCCCCCCATTTTTTTAAAAAAATCGACTGTGAAGCGATCTGTCGAGCCATTTTTCAGGTTTCGGACGGACGACTCCCTTCGAAACTATTTTTTGGTCTTTGACAATCAGTACCCTGTGACTTTGAGCAGCTGATCAGCAAAGAGGACAATGACACCAAACATCAGGTGCATCATCACTTTTTCAGACCCGCGAA
>JAKIUD010000103.1 GCA_021647765.1 Desulfuromusa sp.
CCTAAAAACATGATGCGTATTTCTCTGAAGTTCCATGTCCTGAATAATACAGACTGGGACAAGCCCAGTCTACACTATCCAGCACGGGGGCAAGCCCCCGAGATTTTCGCTACGCTCTGTTAAATTGCCCAAACAGGGTGTGTTTCAGGTAGAATAGTAATTATCAGGAGAGAAAGGGGAAAGAATAGAATGAATTCCAAAAAAAAGACAGTTTCACTGGTTCTTGGCAGTGGTGGTGCGCGTGGCTTGGCACATATTGGGGTAATTCAGATCCTGGAAGAGCGGGGTTATGATATTCGTTCTATCTCTGGATCATCCATGGGGGCGCTCATTGGTGGAATTTATGCCGCTGGAAAACTGGATGTTTACACCGAATGGGTTTGCGCACTTGAGCGGATGAATGTATTGCGTCTCCTGGATGTTTCTTTCAGTGGAGCGGCAATCTTTAAAGGCGAACGGATTATCAATACTTTGCGGGAGCTGATTGGTGAACAGTATATTGAAGACCTTCCGATTACTTTTACTGCGATAGCTACAGATCTGGAGGAGAGTAAGGAGGTTTGGCTTTCCAGTGGTCTTTTGTGTGAGGCAATTCGGGCTTCAATTGCTTTTCCTACGATATTTTCTGCGGTGCCTTACAAGGGGAAAACTCTTGTTGATGGTGGTTTGTTGAACCCGATTCCAATTGCACCGACTCTTCGCGATTTAACCGATATAACCATTGCTGTCAGCTTAAGTGGTCACGCAAAAAATATCCCGGAAAAGTTACCACTGGAGAAGGTTATTCCTGAAGAACGCAATAAATATCATCAGAAAATCATTGATTTTATTGATAATTTGCATCGTAAAGATACAGAGAAAAAAGAGGATGCCGGTTTTTTTGACATTATTTCAAAGAGCATTGATGTCATGCAGCTCACGATTGCTAACTTTAAACTTGCGGCTTATGCCCCTGATGTCTTGGTTGAGATACCAAAAGATGCTTGTAGTATTTATGAATTTGAACGAGCCGAAGAGCTCATCGAAATTGGCCGCCGTGAAGCGACGGTCAGGTTAAATGAGTTTGAACAATCGGCTTGATAACATTTTTGAGCAGCTTCAATCTATATTCTCTCTCAGCCGACCCTTGACCTTCTTCGGAGAAGGGGAGGCGAGAGGTTAATCTATCAGGCCAATAATTGATTTGCCAGTCTTGGAAACATTGGATTAATTGGTCGAATCCCTGCGGCTATGACTGTTTTTAGTTCAGTCAGAACTATTTTTGATCCTTGGAGGCCAACCATCATCCCGCCATTGCCATTAATCAGATTTTCAACGGCGGCCTGGCCGAATCGTGCTCCGAGGAGTCGATCATAGACTGTGGGAGATCCACCACGTTGATAATGGCCGAGAACAATGATTCTTGTTTCAAATCCGATTCGATCTTTAATCTGATTGGCAATATCTTCGGCTTTTCCTGCCCCTTCTGCAACCATGATGATTGAGTTGGTTCGCCCTTCTTGATAACGTTTGCGCAAGTCATTGCAGATATCATCAAGATCGTACGGCTCTTCAGGAATTAAACTGTATTCAGCTCCAGAAGCAATCGTTGCAACGACAGTCAGGTAACCACAATTTCTCCCCATAACTTCAACGACAAAAGCCCGGTCGTGCGATGACGCGGTATCCTTCAGATTGTCCACAGCACGGACAATATTGTTCAATGCGGTATCGACACCAAGTGAAACATCGGTAAAGGAGATATCATTATCAATTGATCCTGGTATTCCAATGACCGGGACACCTTGTTGATGAATCGCATATCCCCCCTGAAGAGAACCATCTCCACCAATGACAATCAAACCTTCTACCCCCATGCCTTTTAAGTTTTCACTGGCCAGGCGCAATCCCGATTCGGTTCGCATCTCTTTACAGCGTGCACTCTGCAGAAAAGTTCCACCGCGTTGGAGTATATTGCTCACCGAGCGGGTGGTCATGGGTTCATAAAGCCGATCAATTAAGCCTTGAAAGCCTTTCTGAATACCAATCACATCCAGACCTGATGCTAATCCAGCACGGACAACAGCACGAAGGGTGGCATTCATTCCAGAACAGTCCCCACCACTGGTTAATACGGCAATACGTTTCATGTAATTAATGACCTTTCTGGCAATAGGTAACATTGTTGGTTGCATAAAAATGATTGATCCGGGTAGATTCATCATCGGACAATGGGATATTATAACGAGATATACAAGAAATGTTCATTTTTTTTAGAGGAGTCCAGATGCGGCGTAAAATTATCACAATTCTGTTTATTTTTCTCTTAATTTTTCCAGGGTTGGTTGTTGCTCAGACACTGGCGGATAAGGTTCAGGAGTATCATCTCGATAATGGGGCAACAGTGCTCATGGTTGAACGGCACGATTCTCCCACGGTGGCAGCTTATATCAGCTTCCGGGTTGGTTCTGTCAATGAAATGAGTAATGCACGTGGTGTTGCCCACCTGCTGGAGCATATGTTGTTTAAGGGAACCAAAACTCTTGGAACAAAAAACTATACTGTTGAGAAAAAGATTTTGTTGAAAATTAAAAAGGTTGGGCAAAAAATTGATTTTCTAAAAAATCGAGCAGAGACGGATCCACAGAAACTGCAGCAGTTTCGCGATCGACTCACAGCTTTGCAAAAAGAGCATCGTAAGCTGGTGGTGAAAAATGAATTTTCTAAAATTTATGCAGAAAATGGTGGAGTTGGGTACAACGCCTATACCGGGAAGGATTCCACAACCTATTTGATTAATTTACCGGCCAATAAATTGGAACTCTGGGCGGCAATAGAGTCTGATCGGCTGCAGAACGCGGTTTTTCGTGAATTTTATACCGAACGAGATGTTGTTCACGAAGAACGCCGCCGCTCCTACGAAAGTAGTCCCGAAGGTCTGATGTATGAAACCTTGCTGGAAACGGCATATCAGGTTCATCCGTACCGACATCCGGTTATTGGTTGGAATTCTGATATCGAGAATCTGGATCCGGACGAAATCCGTGATTTTTTTGATAAATATTATACGCCGGTCAATATGGTGATTACCCTGGTTGGTGATTTTAACAGTCAAGCCACATTGCAGATGGTTGATCACTATTTTGGCAAGTTAGCACCGGGAATCCCGGTGCCCCCGGTTTTAGATAAAGAACCTCAACAGAAGGGGGAACGTCGGGCTTATATCAATTTTGATGCTGAACAGCAATTGATGATTGCTTATCACAAGCCAACCATGCCTCAGCGGGATGACTATGTTTTTGATATTCTGATGCAGGTTTTATGTGAGGGGAGAACTTCACGACTTTACAAGTCATTGGTCGTCGAGAAACAATTGGTGACAGATGTTAACGTGTTCGGGGCTCCAGGTTCACGCTATGACAATTTGATGGTTCTCAGTATGACACCCCGTTTTGGCTGTTCTTGTCCTGATATTGAAGATGCTGTTTATCTGGAATTAGAGCGGTTAAAATCTGAGCCGCTTAGCTCTTCTGAGCTTGATATCGCCCGTAAGCAGATTATGACTTCAATCCTGCGTGGTTTAAGGGGAAACAGCGGTCTGGCGCGGATGTTATCTTCCTACCAGACTCTTGGTGATTGGCGCTACCTGGTTGATTATGAAAAACATCTCAATTCGGTGACTGCTGAAGATGTTATGAATGTTGCGAAGCGCTATTTGCATGCTGATAACAGAACTGTGGTGACTTTAATCCGTGGAGAACAAAACTAATGCGTTATTTTATCTATTTATTTTTTATTCTTCTCCTTTCAGGATGCAGTCATGGGTTTCTCAGTAAACAAGTGCGGCCTGACGATTTAACCTTTCCCCCTTTAGTGTTCAGTTTCCCTGATGTGGCTCAGCAACAACTCAGCAACGGGATGAAACTTTATCTGAAAGAAGATCATGAGCTTCCCCTGGTAGAATTGACTATATTGGTTGAAGGGGGAAGTATCCATGATCCTCTCGACAAAACCGGATTGTCAGAATTCTTTGCTAAAACACTTTCAACCGGAGGAACGGAGAAATTTACCCCCTCAGAATTAGAGGCGAAACTGGAAGCGATGGCGGCAATTTTAACAGTTTCCAGCTCTTCGTATGGTTATGAAATAGACCTTTCTTTGAATCGGCAGGATTTAGAAAGTGGCATCGAAATTCTGGCCGATTTATTACGCCGACCACGTTTTGATACGGCACGGATGGAACTGGTACGAACCCGGATGCTGGAAAGTATCCGGCGTAAAAATGACGATCCGGGTTCAATTGCGAGACGCCTGCTCAGCGGTGCTGTTTATCCTGATCATCCATTTGGAACCGATGCGACATTGAACATGGTTGCCAGCTTTACCCGTGATGATCTGTTGAAACTTCATCGGCACTATTTTTTGCCCCAGAATATCTGGCTCGCTATCTCGGGTGATGTACAGCAAACTGAGTTGGTCTCGCTGCTTGATAAAAATCTTGCTGATTGGCAATCAAGCGAAACTACGATTCAGGAGTTGCCATCGTTACCACCACCAGCACCAGGGAGAATCTTGCTGGTCGACAAAGATATCCCACAGACGACGGTTTTGATGGGGCATGCGGGCATCAGTAAAGATAACCCTGATACTTTTGCCCTGCAGGTTGCAAATTATATTCTCGGTGGTGGTGGGTTTAATTCACGCATGATGCGGGAAGTCCGATCTGATCGTGGACTTGCTTATTCGGTCTATTCCTATTTTCAGGTGGGTCGCCAGTTACCTGGACTGTTCATTGTTGGCAGCGAAACAAAAAGTCAATCAACAGTCGAGGTTGTCACTTTGCTGCAGCAGTTGATTCAGCAGATACGTGCTGAACCTGTTTCTTCCGCAGAACTTGACTTGGCGAAAAAAAGCTTGATTAATTCCTTTGTTTTTGCTTTTTCTGACAGCCATTCGGTTGTGAGTAGAAAAGTTCGTCTCGATTACTATAACTATCCGAAAGATTATCTGGAAACTTATCGGCAAAAAATTGCTGCAGTGACTATTGCTGATGTTCAGCGGGTCGCACGTCAGTATCTGCAGCCGGATAATCTGCAAATTGTGCTGGTTGGAGACAGCAGGCAATATGCTGATAAAATCAGAACCTTAGGTTTTCCAATTGAAAATATAGATTTACAATTGACTCAATAGGGTCAAAGGTCAAGGTGATGACAAAGGTCAAAACACCACAATCCAAACTACGTGAGAAAATAAAATATCTGCTTTGGGAACAAAATCCTGCAGATTTGTCGCTGCTGCAACGGATTTTATTACGTCAGGTTCAAACTGTGGCCTTGGTGCTCAGGGACTTCAATATTAACCAGTGTTTTTTGCGGGCTGCAGCCTTGACCTATTATACGATGCTTTCTCTGGTGCCATTATTGGCCTTAACCTTCGCACTGTTGAAGGCATTCGGGGTGCAGAACCTCCTGCAGCCGTTGATCGTTGAAAAGCTGAACGTCGGTGGTGGCCAGGTTGCTGATGTTATTCTTGGCTATATCAATAATACGCAAGTCACACAACTGGGCGCCGTTGGTTTGGCTTTTCTTATTGTTGCAGTGGTTTCTTTGCTGACCAATGTCGAAAAAACGTTCAATCATATCTGGGGCGTAAAGGACGTTCGTCCCATGTTGCGCCGGTTTGCCGATTATCTGTCGGTTATTCTGGTTGGCCCCTTGCTGATTATCAGTGCCATTTCGATGACCTCAACCCTTGCCAGCAATAGTCTGGTGCAAAAATTGATTGAAATGGAGATGGTTGGCAATCTCATTCTGTTGTTGTTTCAGGTGACCCCTTTTTTCTTTATGTGGCTGGCGTTTACTGGACTTTATGTTTTTATGTCAAATATTAAAGTGGAGTGGCGGGCTGCTTTTGTCGGTGGAGTGGTGGGGGGAACCCTCTGGCAGATCGCCCAGGTTGGTTATGTCCATTTTCAGGTTGGGGTCGGTCGCTATAATGCGATCTATGGAACGATGGCGGCGCTACCTATTTTTATGGTCTGGCTCTATCTTTCCTGGGTTATTGTCCTCTTCGGTCTAGGTGTTTGTTACGCAAAACAGAATTTACGCACCAGTGGCCGGGATTTGCGCGGATCGGAAGTCAGTCGTAACTGTTTTGAGCAGGTTGCTCTGGCGCTGCTGGTTACGCTGGCTGACCGTTTTGCTAAAGGGGATCCACCAATCAGCAATGAGCAACTGGCCAAGTTCCTGTTTATTCCCCCACGCCTGTGTCGCAGTATCATCAATCTACTGCTGAAGATCGGCTTTGTTTCAGAACACTGTCCTCTGGCCGGTCGTTGCCAGTATCAACTTGGACGTTCTGCTGAAAATCTCAGTTTAGCTGAAATTCTACGGGAGATGGGTGACTTTGGTGAGGAAGCTCTCCATCTTCATCCCCATCCACAAACATTGATTGCTTTGGAAACCTACCGTCGCGTAGAAGATCTGGTGACCGACGGTCTGGACGGGACAACGTTGAATGACTTGGTTGGTCGTTGTCAGGAAAAGGTCGAAGTCGAACCGGTTGAGGAATGAAAGATCAATTTATATAACTCTTCAGTTTGATTTCTCCATCCACCATCTCTGCATAGGAAAACTGACTGATCCAGTCGCCCAACGCAATAATTCTTATCCCTTGATGTTCTGTGTCAAGTGGATGGTGAAAGTGTCCGCATATGACAATATCACTGTTGCTTTTCTCTGAAAATGGCAGCAAGTAGGGGGTAGGATCGAGATGGTGACTGTCCGGGTCGTTTTTTGAACTTTTATTGGATAACCAGATCGCAAATGACCAGACCAGGTCAGGGTGAACAATCTGTGCTAGGATTCTAATGGGCCAACTGCGCCAGAAGGAACGTAGTCTCAGATAATGGGGGCTCGGGTTAAGTAGATCACCATGACTGATCAATATTTTTTGACCATCCCAATCAATCAGTTTCTGATCTGTGATTACGGTACAATCAAGTGTTTCAGTGAAATAGGAACCAAGGTTGAAGTCATGGTTCCCTTCAACAAAATAAAGTTTTGTCCCATTTTCAGATAGTTGGCGTAGTTTTTCCAATAAGGGGATGTAAACTGAAAAAACCAGGTGTTTATATCCAAGCCAGAACTCAAAAATGTCACCGAGCAGAAAAAGGGCATCGAGGTCTTTTTGCCGGTTGAGAAAATTAAGTAAAAACTGATAGTTGTTGTCCTGCGGCTGCCGCAGGTGGGCATCGGATAGAAATATTGCTCTCATGTCCACGACTATAAAGAGCCGCTTGACTGTTGTCAATTTACAATCGAGGAGATACTTATGGAATATCCAATGATTCACATCTGTTACCGTGTTATGAACCTGGAGGCTACGGAAAAATTTTATCGTGAAGCTTTTGGTTTTGAAGTGTCACGAAAGAAAGATTATCCCGATGGACGCTTTACCCTCAGTTATATGACCTCTGCGGGACTGCCGTTTGAGCTGGAATTAACTTATAATTACGACCAGCAGGAACCCTATGTTATAGGTAATGGTTATTCGCACCTTGCAGTTGCCACGACTAATCTGGAAGCATCGCACAAAAAACATACGGAGATGGCTCTTCCCGTTACCCCTTTAACAGAGCGTAGCGAAAATCTCGGGGGCTTGCCCCCGTGCTGGATAGTGTAGACTGGGCTTGTCCCAGTCTGTATTATTCAGGACATGGAACTTCAGAGAAATACGCATCATGTTTTTAGGTT
>JAKIUD010000020.1 GCA_021647765.1 Desulfuromusa sp.
CCTGAATTTGTCGTTCTAAAACTGAAAACAATCCCCGGTTATGTTGAAGAGTTCAAAAAAGTGTTTGGTGGAAAAGATCCTATAACTTACGATAATATTGCAAAAGCTATTGCTGCCGGTGCAGATTCTGTTATGATTGGCAGTTTGTTTGCCGGGCATGAAGAAAGCCCCGGAGAAAAGGTAAGATACGAAGGCAGAGTTTATAAAATCTATCGTGGTATGGGGTCACTCGGTGCTATGAACCAAGGTTCTGCCGATAGATATTTCCAAGATGTAGAAGCCGAGATATCAAAATTAGTTCCCGAAGGAATTGTTGGACGTGTTGCATATAAAGGTGAACTGCACGAAACTATGCACCAATTTGTTGGAGGCTTACGCTCCGGAATGGGATATTGTGGTTCTAAAGATATCGAAACACAAAAAAAAGCAAGATTTGTTAAAATTACAGCTAGTGGTATGCAAGAAAGCCATCCTCATTCTATCACCATAACAAAAGAAGCTCCAAATTACTCTAGAAGATAATTTAAAAAAATGAACAAATACGATTTTATAGTAATAGGTGGTGGTATCGTAGGTTTAGCAACTGCATATAAACTTCAATTAAAGTTTAAAGATAAATCTATTGCTGTTTTAGAAAAAGAAACCCAAATCGGCAAACACCAAACCGGGAGAAATTCAGGTGTAATCCATTCCGGTATTTACTATACTCCAAATTCATACAAAGCTAAAAATTGTAAAAATGGACGTGACCAATTAGTCGCTTTTGCAAAAAAAAATAATATCAACCACGAAATCTGTGGTAAAGTAATTGTCGCTACTAAAGAAGAGGAATTACCATTACTGGAAAAAATTTATCAAAAAGGAATACAAAATAAAACAGAAGGGATAAAATACTTAAACCAAAAAGAAACCAAAGAAAAAGAGCCTTTTATCAATGCCTTAAAATCCATTTGGGTACCAACAGCAGGAATAATAGATTACATTCAAGTTGCTGAGAAATTCGCAGGATTAATCCATCAAATCAATCCTAAAAGTAAACTAATCACATCATGTAAAGCTCTGGCTATAACCGATGATTCAAAATTGTTAAAAACCCTAAATACATCGAAAGGAAATTTTTATACCGAGAATTTAATCTTTTGTACCGGTTTGCATTCGGATAGAAATGCCAAAAAAAATAAAATTGAATTAGACATGCAAGTCGTGGGTTTTAGAGGTGATTATTACAAACTCACCAAACAAGCGGAACACAAAATTAAAAGCTTGGTATATCCTGTACCCGATCCGAATTTCCCATTTCTTGGTGTTCATTTTACAAAAATGATACACGGAGGAATTGAATGCGGACCAAACGCAGTTTTTTCATTTAAAAGAGAAGGATATTCCACTACTGCATTTAGTTTAAAAGACACAATTCAAGCTCTAACTTTTAAAGGCACATGGAAATTGTTTGGCAAACATTGGCAAAAAGGTTTTGATGAATATAAACGTGCTTTTTCAAAAAGATTATTTGTAAAAGAATTACAAAAAATGATGCCTTCTCTCACAATTAATGATGTCGAAGTTGCTCGATCCGGTGTGCGAGCACAAATGCTTGACACCAACGGCAACATGGTTGATGATTTTAAAATCATCAAAAAAAACGGAACTGTACACGTACTTAATGCACCATCTCCAGCTGCAACATCTTGCTTAGCAATAGCCGATGAAATCGTAAACAAAGTTGTTTCTGTTAATTTAGACGGAAGCACCAAAATGGATCACGACAATTGTTGTTATTTTAAAAATATCATGTTAGAATGATAAAAAAAATTACAGATAGGACTTTATATGGATTTTATAAAAGCTATTGAAATTGCCAATAATATATACTGGGTAGGTGAATATTTAAAAAATGATTCTTTTCAGTGCCACCCATATTTTATAAAAAATGGTAATGAGTCAATACTAATAGATCCAGGTTCTATATTAGAATTTAATACTGTTGTAAATAAAGTTAATCAAGTATCAAATCTTAAAAATGTAAAATACATAATTCTTCACCATCAAGATCCAGACTTATGTGCTTCTGTCCCTATGTTAAAAGAATTAATAGCACGTCCTGATTTACAAATTATAACTCATAGTAGAATTAAAGAGCTAATTAAACATTTTTGTCTTGACATTAAATATTACGAAGTTGATAAAAATAATTTTGAACTATTAACATCAACTGGCTTAGAACTAAATTTCTTAACTACACCATATTGTCATTCACCAGGTGCTATTGTTACATATGAGGCTAAAACAAAAACTCTATTTTCTAGTGATTTATTTGGCGGAATAACAGAGTCGTGGAACTTTTTTGCTGATAAAGATTATTTTAATGAGATAAAAAGTTTTCATGAATCTTATATGCCAAGTAAAGATATACTTAATTTTTCTCTATCTAAAATAGAAAAACTAGATTTAGAGCTAATTGCTCCGCAACATGGTTCAATTATAAAAAAAGAGTTTATTTATGATTTAATTAATAAAATGAAAAAGTTAAATTGTGGTCTATATATAGATAAAAAATATAATAATGAATTAATAGAAATAAAAGAAAAAGAGAATTTTTTAAATACGGTTATTGAATCAAATAATAATGCAATAATTTCAATAAATAAAAATATAGTAATACAAATATATAATAAATCTGCTCAAACGATGTTTGGGTATACAAAAGAGGAGATGATTGGTAAAGATGCACTAAATAAAATAATTCCTGCTAATTTACGAAAAGCACATAGACTTGCAGTTATTAATTTTATTAAAACTAAAAAATCTATTGGTATAATTGACAAATATCATAATATATCTGCCATAAGAAAAAATGGAGAAGAGTTTCCTATTCGCATAGGTTTTGGTGTAACTATTATAGAAAATGATATAGTTATTGTTGCAAATATTGTAGATATTTCATTACAAAAAATGCAAGATGAAAAGCTATCACAACAACATGAAGCTCTACTTTATCAATCAACTCATGACGCTTTAACAGGATTACCAAATCGTTTATTATTTTTTGAACGCTTTGAACAAACGATAAAAAAAGCAAAAAAAGCAAAAATACTATTAGCAATTCTTTTTCTAGATTTTGACCATTTTAAAGAAATAAATGATTCGTTAGGTCACGCAATTGGTGATTTACTGCTAATAGAAATATCAAAAAAACTACTAAATTTATCTCTTATAGAAAACAATTGTGTCTCTCATCTTGGCGGAGATTCATTTAGTATTATTGTAGAAGCTACAAATAATATTAATAAAATTACGGATACTGCAAATAGCATATTATCACTATTTCAACAAGTTATTTATGTTCAAGAACATGAATTTTATATTACTTGTAGCATAGGAATTAGTGTTTATCCTAAAGATGCTGATACTGCTCAAACACTTTTGCGTAATGCTGATTCAGCAATGTATAAAGCAAAAGAAAAAGGACGAAATAATTATCATTTCTATACTGCAGATATGACTGAAAGAGCTCATCAAAGAATATCAATAGAATCTCATCTTAGAAAGGCCTTAAAAAACCAATAATTCATACCTGCCGCCATGCTTACCAATCAAAAACATGTGCAAAATGCCATCAGAAAAGCGGTAAAAAAGGCGGCTATTCCCAAACGGGCGACGGCTCACACCTTCAGACACAGCTATGCCAGCCATTTATTGCAGGCAAATTACGATATCCGCACAATTCAACAGTTGCTCGGACATGCAGATGTCCGGACAACGATGATTTACACTCACACGATCAAATCAACGACCGTTAAAGATGCCAAAAGCCCGCTCGATCTGCAACTCAGCGGTTGAATACTCACCACAGACAGGAGATTACGTCATGCAAATTACCGTCAGCCTCCATGGAGTCTTCCGCATTGATCGATTCAAACTGAAAACATTGGAGTATCCCGCAGGGAGCGATATTCAAAAAGTTATTGACGATCTCAAAATTCCGGTTAAACTGCTGGGGATCATGCTGATTAACCGTGTTCATGCGAAATCGACCGATATTCTGCATGATGGCGATACCCTGATGCTGCTACCCCTGCTTGAAGGCGGTTAGCACTACAATCTAGGAATACTGTAATGAAGATTCAAACAACTGACCCGGTCACACACCCAGAACAGATCCTCTACCGCCGCTGCACGATTGATCTGAAAAATGGGAAGCAAAAGATGGAGGATGTTCCGTGTCAGAATCTGGAAGATGTCTTGGGAGGATTTGGTCGCTCGTTCCAGTTACTGGCAGAAAGAAATATCAGCAGGGCTTATTCTGCTGAGAATCCGTTGATTATCAATACTGGACTTCTCACCGGCAGCAGTGCCATGACCGGTCTGCGCACCTATTTCTCCAGTTACAGCCCGATCAAAGGATCAAAAGCAGGGCTGCCGGCAGCAATGTGGTCAGCTGGCAGTGGCAAGTTCGGGTGTAAATTCAAATGGGCCGGATTGGATGAGTTGATTTTTGAAAACCGTTCTGAAAAACCTGTCTACGTTCTGATCAAGGAAACCATTGATGGCCCAGAGATCACATTGAAACCTGCCGAACATTTACTTGGTCTTTCTACCCACAAAAAAATCATGACCCTGCACAAAGAGTATGATGACGCTCACTTTGCCGTCATTGGTCAGGCGGGAGAAAACTGGCAGAATGTCACTATGGGGTCGGTCGCCCTGTCTACCGTTAATCAACTGAAATCGGGTGATGACAAACTGCGTTTTGCCGGGCGTGGCGGTATGGGGAGTATAATGGGGCACAAAAACATCATTGCTTTGGTTGCCCAGAGTACCGACAAACATCCTCCCATCACAAAAGAGGTCAAAGAGGTTCACAAACAGGTTATCACTGGAGGTGGTTCTGCCAGGCTGCAACCGATCAAGCGTGGTGGTGGTGGCGGAACCTGGGCGGCTTACGATGTGATGCAACCGTTTCATGCCGTCCCGGTCAACAATTATCGCCCGCAGGGAAATAATCTTGCCGAAAAACTTTTCCGGGAAAATGTCGAGAAAGACTACGATATTCAATCGGCTGCCTGCTATCGCTGTGGCATCACGTGCCACAACTATATTTCAGAGAAAAATCCCGATGGGAGCCGTGGTGATTTTATCGCAAAGTTCGACTATGAACCCCTCAACCTCCTTAGTACCAATATTGGCATCCATGATCCCGGTCAAGCGGGTCGCCTGATCCATTTATGTGATAACTACGGTATGGATGCTATCTCCCTTGGGGTGACCATTTCCTATGCCCTCTCCTACAATGAACGTCATCCGGAAAATCCTCTTTTTAACGGGGCAACTTTTGGTGATTACGAAAAAATCCGGGAACTGATTATTCTTTCGGGAGAAGGAAAACTCCCCGGGATTGGGAAGGGATCAAGACATCTTTCCGAGCTGATGGGTGAAACCGATTACGCTTATCATATCAAAGGACTTGAAATTGCCGCCTACCTGCCCGAAACCAACCCGGGTTATTGCTGGGCAATCGCGGGCGGTCACATGTCAATGGGATCTTACGGTACACTGATCCGCGAGGGATTGTCGGATGTTGATTCGTGGGTCAAAGTCATTACCGAAGACAAGCTGCACATTGTTGGTTTCGATATGGTGGGACTATGCAAGTTTTTTGATATCACCCAAGGGATTGGAACAGATAAAATTGCCACCTGCTTGAAGAGTGATTTTAATCTGGAGATAGAGCCAGAAAAAATCAAAGCTGCTGTTCGCCGGGCATTCTTGCTGGGGTTGGCGCTAGAACTTCGACAAGGATATACAAAAGCGGAATATTGCCTCCCAGCTGAAGTGACAGAAAAACCGAATCCCCACATCAACCTCCCTAATATTTCCAACCCGGAATTTATGGCTGAACTGGCCGAAAAGGTCTGGGAAGTCTTTGACAAGGAGCTGGAGGGACTAATCCCCTGAACAACACAGGAAAGTAATTACTGTTCACCAATCCGATCTGCCAGAGAGCCAACGGCAACGGCAAAACGGTGCGACCGATTCCATTTCATCAGGACGCGATAGTTATTATACACAAGAAACGCCCTCCCCTTTGATCCATCCGGCTGGATCAAAGAAGCCAAAATATTAACCAGGGGTAGATCCCTGCCTCCGATTGCCCGCACCCCAAGCTTCTGCCATTCAGACAAAAGGTGCTGTTGCTGCATGCCAAAATACTCCCCGCTCAGATTTTTCGGGAGTTTCACCTCACGCCCCCAAGTATAGGTATCATCCCAACCTGATTTGAGCAGATAATTGGCGGCGGAGGACAAATAATCAATGCGCGTATTCCACAGATCAATACGACCATCACCGTTTCCATCGACAGCAAAGTTCAAAAAAGTTGATGGCATAAACTGCACCTGCCCCATCGCCCCGGCCCAGGAACCTTTCATCTGAGCATATTTTATGTGCCCCTGATCCAGAATCTTAAGCGCATTTAACAGCTCAGAACGAAAATACTGACCCCGCCGGCCATCATAAGCAAGGGTGACCAGCGCATCAATAACGGGAACCTTCCCGGTATGCAGACCAAAGCTGGTTTCAATCCCCCACAGCGCCATCAAGAACCTTGGCTGAATGTGATATCTCTTTGCAATCCGGGTCAGTATTTCCGAATTTTCAGCCAGCAGCCGTTGCCCTTCTTTGATCCGCCTTGAATTGACTGCCCCGGCAAGATATTCATCGAGAGTTTTCGTAAACTCCGGTTGAGCCCGATCCAATTCGATAACCCAGTCAAGCGGTTTCACCCCACTCAATGCCTCATTTAATATCTCAGATTTAATTCCAGCCCGCTGAGCCTCTGCCTTGAAATTATTTAACCACAGTGTGTAGTCAGCATTCGTTTCTGCATAAATAACAGAGGCGGACAGGAGGATAAAAATGAGAGAGAAAGAGATTTGAAGCAGATATTTTTCCATCATTTATCCTTAACAAAGACGAATCTAAGCAAATCGATCAACAACTTTATTTCATATACAAAACTAAATCGATATTCATTCTTGACAGACACACTTTTCGGGCTTATTCTGATAATGGATTTCATAATCAAGCTACATATAAAACAACTTTAACGGCGCACCAAATCATAATCTCAACTGTGCACAAGGGGACATTTACTATGCCAAAACCTTTACGTCAAATTATTTCTGGAGAGAAAGCAGTCGTAACTGCGGTGACAGCTGAAGGAGAAGTTGGTCGACGCTTGCGCGACATGGGTTTATCCCCTGGAACAGAAATCAAAATTCTTGGCCGGGCTCCTCTCAAAGATCCTGTTTCTATACGCCTAAGAAACTATACTCTGACTTTACGCAACAGCGAAGCAGATTTTATCATGGTCGAAAAGGTAGGAGAATAAAGTGGCGACTACAGTCCAATGGAAAATCAAGAAAAATCCAACCTTTACAATTGCCTTAGCAGGCAATCCGAATTCAGGAAAAACAACTCTCTTCAATGCGATTACCGGTGCACACCAGCATGTTGGCAACTATCCTGGAATTACAGTAGAGAGAAAAGAAGGCATAATCAACCTGAAAGACGTAAAGATTAAACTGATCGATCTACCTGGAACCTATTCCCTTTCTGCATATTCTGATGAAGAGCTGGTCGCACGTAATTTTTTAGTGAATGAAAAGCCGGATATCGTCGTTGATATCGTCGATGCAACCATGCTGGAACGCCATCTCTATTTAGCAATTCAATTTTTTGAAATTGGCATCCCGGTTATTCTGGCATTGAATATGATGGATGATGCGAAAAGACAGGGCTTAATAATTGATACTGACAAGCTAGCGAAACTTCTCAATTGTCCAGTTGTGGAAACGGTTGCGCGCTCTGGTCGTGGCAAAGGTCATTTGATCCGAACCGCAGTTCAACATATCAAAGAGAGTGGAAAAACCTGGAAACCTATACAAATCAGCTACGGAGCAGAAATTGATCTGGTTTTAGATAACATGACGGAAATTATCGAGGAGCAGCAATTCATGACTGATCGCTATCCGGCTCGCTGGATTGCGCTGAAGTATTTAGAAAATGACTCGGAAATTATCCGTTATGGGAAACTGAACGGCAAGGTCGCTGAACAACTGGAAGCAATTGCTCAGAGGACAAAAGAACACTGCCTGAAAACCTTAAAAGTTCTACCTGAAGCAATCATTTCTGATTATCGCTATGGTTTGATTAATTCAATCCTCAAGCAAGATATTGTCATCCAGGAGAAATCCCGCCAGGAGCGGATCGACTTCACAACAAAATTAGATAGCTTGCTGGTTAATCGCTATATCGGTCCGATCCTGATGATCGCTATCCTCTATGGTATGTTTCAGATCACTTTTACCGTAGGGGAGATTCCCATGGGCTGGCTGGAAAGCTTATTTGGCTGGATCTCCGCAACAGCAACTTTGTTAATCCCGGAGGGGCTACTACAATCTCTGGTTGTCTCTGGAATCATTGATGGTGTTGGTGGGGTCATGGGCTTTGTCCCACTGATTGCCATCATGTTTCTGATGATCTCTTTTCTGGAAGATTCAGGCTATATGGCTCGGGTTGCCTATATGCTGGATCGGGTTCTGCGTATTTTTGGACTGCATGGATATTCCGCCATGCCGTTTATTATCTCTGGTGGCATTGCCGGAGGGTGTGCGGTACCAGGGGTGATGGCCACCAGAACCTTGCGGAGTCCTAAAGAAAAGCTGGCAACATTGTTGACCGCACCATTTATGCCCTGTGGAGCAAAACTACCTGTCTTCATGTTGTTGGTGGCGGCATTTTTTACAGAACATAAAGCGCAGATGATGTTTTCAATCACACTGTTTGCCTGGATAATGGCATTACTCGTTGCAAAACTTGTCCGTTCGACAGTGATCAAAGGAGCGTCCACCCCTTTTATTATGGAACTCCCCCCCTATCGACTACCAACCGTGCGCGGAATTTTTATTCATACCTGGGAACGCACCTGGCAGTACATAAAAAAAGCGGGGACAGTGATTCTTGCCGTTTCAATTTTACTCTGGGCTGCAATGACTTTTCCAGGCTTACCGACACAACAGGTCAACCAATATGAGTTGGAACGGCAGGCAGTTTCAGAAACAACTCAAGGTATGACAGAACAACAAGCTTTGCTTGAGATAAATAACCGTGAAGGACAAGCAGCACTACGATATTCATTGGCCGGAAAAATTGGGACTTCTCTGGAGCCACTCAGCCGATTGGCCGGCTTTGACTGGCGTACCAATATTGCCCTGGTCGGTGGATTTGCAGCAAAAGAGGTCATTGTATCGACCTTTGGGACAGCCTATTCACTCGGTGATGTCGATCCGGAAGCGGCGGATACACTGTCAACACGAATTGCGGCGGATCCAAGCTGGAATAAGTTTACCGCCCTGGCGATGATTGTCTTTGTCCTGCTCTACGCCCCATGCGTTGTCACAGTTGTTGCTATAGCAAAAGAATCATCCTGGGGTTGGGCTACTTTTGCAACGATCTTCAATACAACCCTGGGGTTCGGGATGGCGGTTATTATCTATCAAATCGGGACAAAACTGTTTATGTGAACGGATTGAATGAACGTCCTCAATTCATTCAATAACTTCAACATAAGAAAGGACTATTATGTTTTCCTGGGATTTAACAATCACCTCAATGATCATTGCAGCAGCAGCATTTCATGTTGTGCTCAGTCTCTATAGAACCATAAAAGAAGCGTCAGTCGGTGGTTGCGGTGGTGGCTGTTCAGCCTGCTCACACTGCAAGTTCGCCCCGCAAAATATCAAGAAAAATCCCCCCTCACGGTAGCAACAAAAATGGGGCAAATGAGACAAATTGTAAAAAAAGCAATTCAACCATTGCTTAACTGATACTTTTCTAATTTGTAGCGAAGAGTCCCACGCGGAACATTTAATATCCGAGCAGTTTTAGCGACGTTCCCACCGGTAATTCGAAAGGCTTTTTCAACCAACTCCTTTTCGACCTGTCCAACAACATCATCGAGAACAATTCCTTCCGGAGGAATTTCATAACTAAAAGGCATTTCACTCTGCGGTGACTCACCCCAGATTTCACGTGGAAGTTGCGCCGGTTGAATCAACTCAACATTGGACATAATACAGATTCTTTCAACGACATTACGCAGCTCCCGTACATTTCCTGGCCAATGATAACGCAGCATCAGATCAAGGGCATCACGACTGAATCCGCGGATTGATTTGTTAAATTCGGTACTGAAACGTTGCAGGAAATACTCAAGCAAGAGCGGGATATCCTCCCTCCGCTCACGCAACGGTGGAATATGAATAGGAAAAACATTTAAGCGATAATAGAGATCTTCGCGAAACTCCTTGTGTTCCAACGCAGCCTTCAAATCAGCATTCGTTGCCGCGATAATTCGGACATTAATTTCTATATTGCGGTTCCCCCCTAAACGTCTGATTTTGAGATCCTCAAGAACCCGCAATAGCTTGACCTGGAGGCTCAAGTCCATTTCACCAATTTCATCAAGGAAAATCGAACCACCATCAGCCTCTTCAAATAAACCTATTTTACGGTTTTTTGCATCAGTAAAAGCCCCTCGTTCATGACCGAACAGTTCTGTTTCAAGTAAGTTAAAAGGGAGCGATCCACAATTTATTTCAACAAAAGATTGCTCACTGCGTGGCGATAAATTATGAATCGCCTGAGCAACCAACTCTTTACCCGTTCCACTTTCTCCAGTAATCAGTACCGTCGCCATTTCATGTTTAGCCACTTCGCGGATTTGTTGGAAAATTTGCATCAGCGATGGACTGTTTCCAACCATATTAATGCCATCTGCATCACGGGAAAGGCGTTTGACGATACGACGCAGGTTTTGTGTTTCCAGTGCCAATTTCACAATCAAATGGATCGCATCGGCCTTAAAAGGTTTTTTAATATAGTCATATGCCCCGATTTTTAATGCCTCAACTGCACTTTCGACGGTTCCATATCCGGTAATAATAATGACAAGAATTTCTGGATCGACTTCACGCATTGCCCGCAATACATCCAAACCGCTGCTGCTCCCCAGATTCAGATCAAGCAGCACCAGACTGACTTCTTCATCGGCGACAATCTGAATAGCTTCTTCTGGTGATTCAGTTGAAATAGGCCGGTAATTATCTTCAGAAATTATGCGCTCTAAATTTTCTCGAATAAAGGCTTCATCATCAACAATAAGAATTTTTTCCATAAATGAGCGCTCCTGTTGGTTGGGCCGGGGTCGAAAGCCCCTCTGCAAGCAAAGTCAAAATCCCCATTAGTCGTCACCCTCGCGAACGCGGAGATCCATGCCTCACAGAAGCACAGGATTCCCGCCTGCGCGGGAATGACGGAATTGAGTAGCAACTGACAATAAACATGAGCGAGAAAACAGCCGAAAAAAGTCAACCGATGTGAGTTATTGGCAACAGAATCGTGACTGTTGTCCCCTCACCAAGGGTGCTTTCAACCTGAATTTCGCCACCATGTTCGGAAATAATATTGTAGCTGATGGCTAACCCTAGCCCGGTTCCATGTCCTTTACTGGTAAAAAATGGTTCAAAAATCAGTGGCAACTTTTCTGATGAGATGCCAATCCCAGTATCACTGATACAAATTTTTATCTTGTCGTTCTGTGCATCAGCAACGACTTTCAACACCCCACCCTCTGGCACGGCATCCAAAGCATTATTCAGAAGATTCAATAACACTTGTTTTAAACGATCCGCATCCACCATCGACTTGGGAAGATCATCAGCAACTTGCTCAATCAGTTCAACCCTCTGGCGTTGACATTGTTTCCGAATAAGAAACAACGAATCCAGAATGACTCTGTCCACTGCCCCATAGGCTAGTTTTGGTGTCGGAAGCGTTGAAAAATGTAACATTTCATCAATCAGAGATTCTAATCGTTCAATTTCACCTAACGCCCGCCGAATCAACTGCTGATCATCTTCCCTTCCAAGCAAGTGATCATGTAAATCATCCAGAAGCAAACTAATCCCAGTGAGAGGATTCCGCACCTCATGAGCAATCCCGGCGGACATTCGCCCCAAAGAAGCTAAGCGATCCATGCGTGCCACCTGCTGACGCATATTGACCCGCTCAGTCAAATCCTCAATGGTCAGCAACCAACCATCCTGTTGCCGGAAACTTAATGGAAACATCGTCATCAGATAAGTCAGGGTACGCCCTTTTCTATCCAATGTTATATACTGACGAAAGGATCTGTTGGCTCCTGTTTTACTCGTCAAAAACCACTCACTAAGCACTGCACGCAGTTCCGGCCACTCAAGCAAAAGTTTTTTCCAACTACAGTTATTGCCCGGGCGGTCAATATGCAGTATCTGACAAGCATGTCCATTTGCTGATGTGACGATGCTATCAGCATCAAATGTGAGCAGGCCGATTTCAATATTTTCAAAAACGGTATTTTTGAAATTTCTCTCCTTAATAATTTCTTTACGGGATTTGCGCAGTGCCTGCAGCGTCTGGAGTAACCGCTGCCGCCGACCATTTAATTCTGCCACCATGGTATTGAAAGAATCAGCCAGCACTCCCACCTCATCATTGGAGCTGACCGTCACTTCTGCTGATAAATTGCCATGAATCATTCGTCGAGTTCCTTCAGTCAATAAAAGAATCGGGCGAACAATACTATTTGAAAGAAAATACGCAACTGCAATCACAAAAATAATGGTCAAAGAGATCAACACCCACGATTGCATTAAATAATTACTAATTTCCTGTTGAATCAAATGCGAAGTTGCTTCTGCGGGTTGATGAAACTGGTCAATTTCTGCACCAATTGTAACGCCACCAAAGATATTATGTTCCCGATAGACACCCCGATTATAAGGAATCGGAGCGTAGGCCATAATTTTATTTGAACCACCGACGTTCACTGTTTCAACGACCCCGGATTCACCACGAATAACCGCATTAGCAACTCGCGGATAGTTTGGATGGATAAATTCTGCAGCAAACAGGTTAAACGGAATCCGACCTGACAACACATCCTGTTTGGAAGTAGCAGTGCTATAAGCAGGTACCAGATATCCAGCAGCATCATAACCACGAATATCCCAATATTTTGGGTGGGCTATCATCCAACCCTGATCATCAAACAAAAAAGCATAATTGCCACTGGAATAAGAAGGAAAGACAACTTTCTTATCCTCAATCGAGGAGATATGCTGGGTATATTCCATCAAGTGGCGATGATCGAGGGACAATACGACAACCCCTTTAAGAGTACCGTTTTCCCAGATAGGGGTAGCAAATCGGATCACACCGCGGTACAAAGCCCCTTGCACTGCCTCTAGAGGTGTTTTTGCCCCCTGCAACTGATCGTTACGACTGACATACCAGCCATTCAATCGAGAAGCCCAAATCTGTCCAGCTTCTAACTGAGATGCCTGATTAAAATAAGTCTCGGTTTTATAAGTTGTCTGAGCAGGATCGGAGACGTCACGATAATCAGTCGAAGGATGCCCGGCAACAATTCGGATTAATTCATGGCCGCGACCATCAATATAGGCCAACTCGCTGTAAAGCAGAACCTTTTCCCTGACTTCAATTGGGTTGCTGTTGGTTCCCCGGCGGTACCAAAGCTCACGCCTATGACTTCGACTGAACTTGAGATAAGCGGATTCGGTCAGTGGTAAAAGTGACAAATCGAGCAAATCACCTTCTACCTCACGCAGAAATGCAGAAACCTGCTGCGCAACCATCTGCGCCCGACTTTCAAGAGCCTTAGCCGCCTGATTATCCAGAACTTCAGTTGTTCGCTGTCGTAATAGATCTTCAACCAACCGCAAACTGTGCTGAGAATTAAACAATAAAAACCCCAGCGGCACCAAAGAGAGCAGCAAAAATGCACCAAGCACCTTTTTATGTAAGTTGACATGAAACATGGGGCAGATTATAGACGAATTTCAGGTATGTGCATATAAGGGATAGAAAAAGGATATAAACAGCAAAAAGTTTAAGAAGCTGGTTTCCTCAAGGTCTGATAAAAAATCACTTGTTACGTGTAACAACATAATCAGCAAGAGTGAAAAGAGCCTGACGCGCTTCACAATCAGAAAAAATACCCAGCTGCTGTTTTGCTCGTTCAATTCTCTCGGTTGCCCTAAGGTGGGTATAATCAATCCCCCCTTTGGCATTGATTAAAGCACAAACATAGTCAAGATCTTCCTTAATCAGCTCTTCAGCATCGATAATTCTAGAAACTTTTTTGCGCTCAAGTTCAGTAGAATGAGCATAGGTATGGATCAGTGGCAGGGTCATCTTCCCCTCAAAGAGATCATGTCCCTTCTCCTTACCAAAGTCCTCCTCATTGGCAACATAATCGAGAGCATCATCCATCAGTTGAAAAGCAGTTCCAAGTTCCAAACCAAATTCACGTAATGCCATCTCCTGAGCATCACCTACCCCGGCAAGGACTCCGGCAACCTGACAGGCGGCAGCAATCAGGATAGCAGTTTTATTACGGACAACTTGCAGGTAATGATACTCATCAAGATCAAGATCACAGGTATTGATCAGTTGTAAAATTTCACCCTCAGCTAGTTGGGTCGTGGTATCAGAAAGAATCTTCAGAATCTTTAAGCTGTCCGTAGCAACCATGACTGAGAATGACTTGGCAAACAAAAAATCACCAACCAGCACCGAAGCCTGGTTTCCCCAGACAGAATTGGCAGATCGGTTACCTCGACGCAAATTGGCACTATCAACCACATCATCATGCAGTAAGGTTGAGGTATGGATAAACTCAACAACCCCGGCCAGATCAATATGCTTATCCCCTTGGTAATTGCACAAGCGGGCACAAAGAAGTAATAACATTGGTCGAATACGTTTTCCACCACTGGAAAGGACATAATTCCCGACCTGGCTGATCAGCTGAACTTCTGAAGCCAGATTTTTTTTAAACTGGCTTTCAACCGCCTGCATCTCATCTTTCAATAATGCAATAACTGTATCCATAACTTAACCATTTCCTTAAAGAGTAACCACACCAACACCATCACGCAAATAGTTGGCGGGGCACGATTTTAGAAATTAGCCCCACTATTGTCAAAACCTTTTTGATGATAACTTATCCATATTTTTTTGCTGCTGCGTGCTACTCAGTGACGTAAATCTATTCAGAAGCAGGTGGAACAGGAATAAATTGTTTTTTTTCGGCATCCCAACGATAACCATCAGTCTCCCAGATCGCCTCAATCAAATCCCAATCCAAATGTAGGGATTCAGCTTCTTCAGTCAGATCAGACAACTCGAGAATTTCAACATCATCAATCACCTGATCACCATTACGATCAGCCCAATGGAAGGGTTTGACCTCCATCGTCCCAACCGATTGTAGTTGAGTAGAAAAACGCTGACCGTCTGGATTCGCTATCAATTCTCCCACGAATGTCAAATCCGACCCGGGATGGATCTTTTCAGGTACCTCAAGAATATAAAAAACTCGAGTTTTCAACTGTGGTTTTCTAAAAATCCACCGAGCAGTTCCTGCAGCAACATCGAGATGGGAGGTTATTGGCTGAGATTCCAGCAAATGCCAACCGGGAGGGAATGTTTCTTTTAAAATCATCCCCTTCAACGGTTTTTCTGTAGAAAGTTCAATTTGAATCAAAATTCGACTACCAGGTGCTGCGTAAGCGGGAAGGAACCTCTTCGCCTGCAAAATTGCAACAGACGGGGGTTTAAGTTGCTGTGACAGATAAAATAGTCCAATTAAGACCACGCAACTGAAGAACAATATATAAATCCATTTTTTATTTTTAGCCTGGTTCGAAATGTCAGTTGTATCAGAGAATTCTGCTGCTTCTTGTTTCAGAATCTCATCAAGATCCACTTCCAAAGCTTCTGCCAGCTTTAGAGCATTATCCCGCATAATCGTTGGATAGCGATTGTTTTCCCAACGAGAAACCGTATCGGTAGTGACCGCAACAACTTTTGCCACATACAGCTGTGTCAACCGTTTTTCTTCACGGATTCTACGAACCGCATCTCCATCTATCGCAACAGATGGGGGTTTTAATGGTTCCATACTGACATTCCTAAGGATTGAAACAAGTTATTGAAGTCTAACAGAGAGCTTCTGGCTCTGTAAACAATCTAATTACAATAGTTTTATCACAATTATCCAGCAAATATTAAACATTATAAGTCATTGATATTACATAATTACTACCCGACATCTTGCGATATTGCACTCGATGTCGAATGAAATCATACAAATAATATGAAACTATCAGTGACAGGAACCGCTTACCAAAAAAAGGAGGCTGACAATGAAAAGACTTATGATTCTATTAGCTGCCACAATTTTAGTTTCATCCCTTGCAACAATTGCTGTTGCTGAAACAAAAGGTCCCAAAGAAGTAAAATATACACCCAAAATGGGAACGGTTACTTTCAACCACAGCGCGCACCAAAATCGAACTGACTGTGCAACCTGTCATCACACCGGAGACTATGCTCAGTGTAAAAGTTGTCATGGTGTCGATTCAAAGGCACCTAAAGCTAAAAACGCATACCATAAAACGTGTAAAAACTGTCACAAAGAACTCAAAAAAGGGCCGATTAAATGTAAGGAATGCCATATCAAATAGCAATATTATAAATCACGGTTCCGTAAAAGGGCAGATTCAGTAAATTGAATCTGCCCTTTTACTTTATCTATTGACATGAATTGCAGATTAAAAAACAAAGATGATATTTTTTAGATTATTTTATATTGTTTAGTTGACATTAATATTTATTGCACTATAATGGAGTCAAAGATAAGAAAGAACTCTCTCAAGAAAGACTTTTGCCCCGTGTTCTCCCTCCTGACGCGGGGCTATTTTTTTCTCTCTCCAGCAAAGACATAATCCTTGAATTACGCTAGACAGACGAATAACTCTCCCCTCAAACACCATTAAACACTTTTAACAAATGGGGAACCAGCTGTTTTTTACGCGAAAGAACACCATGCAGACGATAGATATTTTCAGCCTCCTGCGGATAGCCAATAATAAACGGTAATTCAGCTGCTCCAGCTGTCAATAACAAGCTATTTTCCTGTACAATATCGGTCACCATAAGCGCCGCCAATTCATAACCTTTATCTTCTCTGATTTTTTTTAATTCGACCATTAATTCTTTCTGTCGCTGGTGGAAAGAATGAAAATTAACCACCTCAACTTGACCTAAACCAAGCGTACGATCGCCGGCACTATACTCTTTAAAATCGGTAAGAATCAATTTTCTAGCCGGAACACCACTTGCCATAGAACTTCCAGCGGCAAACAGCTGAGAACCAAATTGCTGATGATCCAACCCTGAATATTCTTCTAACCAGGAGATAAGAGTGCGGTCAATATTAGTCGTTGTTGGAGATTTCAAAATGATGGTATCCGAAAGCAACCCTGCCAGGAGCAACCCGGCAATTTTCTTTTTCGGTTCAATCCCCGCTTGTTGATAGAGGGTTGAAACGAGTGAACAGGTACTTCCCAGCGGTTGATTAATAAATTTAATCGGTAGATCGGTGTGAAAATTACCCAGGCGATGGTGATCAATAACCTCGAGAATTTCAACCTTATCTGCCCCGGGAACTGCTTGAGACAACTCATTATGATCTACAAGAATCAACTTGACCGGTGATTTTTTTATCAAATGACTTTTGGTTGCAACCCCTTCAACTTGTTGATTAGATGAACAGACTATCACTCCTGATTGTTTTCCATGGATCAGTTTCACACGCAGATCTTCGAGCAAATCATTCGGCTTAACTACCATAAAATCAGATTTAGCCAGAATTCCAACCGGGGTTGCCATCCGCGTCAACCAAACACAGTTGGCGGTATCATAATGACTCACCAAAATTGACACATCATTCTTCCGTGCAGTTGCAAGCAGTTCATTATCAACAGGTGAATTTCCTGAAATTATCAGCAAACGGATACCGGCCTCAACGGCAAGTCTCTGAATACCTGAACGATCGCCAGTAACCAAAATTGTTTTTTCAGGAATAATATCATCGACCCAATGGCGAAAACTCGATTCACACCTGGCACCGACATGGAGGTCAAAATCCTCGACCCGTTCAGAATTCAATAAATGCTGCGCAGTTGCACCGAGACAACTCTGAATAGAACTGAGTGAGGCACGAATACGACGCAGTTTTTCAGGTTCAGCAGGAACCAGAAAAAGTTCAGTTGCCCGCTTTAACAATAGTAATCCCTGAGCACAACCATCATCATCAACCACCGGAAGGATTCTGATATGGTGTTGATGATAGAGTTCAATAGCTTTCGACATGGGGGCAGATTGATGGATGGAGATCACCTTTTCGGTCACAATATCTTTAATTCTAGGATAAACATCAGCGAGCAATTCGGGAACATCAACACCCAGATGATCCAACACAAATTGAGTCTGGCGATTGATTGTTCCAGCTCTAGCCGCCTTGACCCCCTGAAGCCCCTGTTGTCGGCGCAGATCCGCATAGGCGATAGCGCTGCAAATAGAATCTGTATCGGGGTTTCGATGTCCAATGACAAAAATTTTATCTGGTTCCTGCATAGAAATCTCCACTTGAGTCAAGGGGTACGAAGTTGTCCCCGGACATCCCCCAACCCGATGACATTTTTGATTATCCCCTTTTGCGGCCGCATCAGATTATCAAAACTTGCAAGGATATCACGCCCCTTGGTACCAAAAACTGAAGGATCGACCAGGATTCGACACTGGATAGGATCTGCTGCAAAGAATTTTCTATCCTTCTTACTCATGTTTTGTAACGGATCAACAACGATATCTTGCGGTCCCTTGCGGTGAAAGGTTGGGATTTGGAGATGATCTTTTCCCAGATTTCCATAAAAACCAAGGCGTAGGTTATAAAGTGCACTCAAAATATCGAAGAGTGGTCTATTCTTTTCTAATGGATACAATTTATCATCATAAGTATGCCCATTTTTCAGCTTCTGGTACCTGACCTGATTTGTTTTATAATCGAAGGTGTATTTCGTTGTTTTTTCACTTCTCGACTTGCCAGAGCCACGGATAGTATGGGAGCTATACCACAAAGGTTGTAATAAACCCGAAGCACCAATCTCCATTAATGTTTGATATTTTTCTACCCGATCCCGGGTAAAAAAAGCGGCCAAACCTAATGTTTTTGCTTCAAGAACAACCAAAAAAGTTCCAGGCTTTTCTCCTCGAAACAGTTGAATTGATCCCTCGGCAAGATGGTCAAACCAGAGGAATGAAATATCATAAGCAAGGGATTCCCCAACCAGGGATTGAATGGGATGATCCACCACGGGAAGCTCCTGGGAAAATGAATGTCCTGATAGAGTCACCAGAAAGAACACAAAGATAAGTATTTCTATTTTTTTTCGCATTTAAAACCTTGACAGACAAAGACAATCTCCACTTGACGAAAATGGCTATTGTCTCTAATATCCATATATTCAAAATATGATAAGGAGTCTAATATGACTGCACCGGCTGTAAATATTCCTTTTGATTCCGCTCAAGATTATGATCGAGAATCAGAAATTCTCAAAGTTCTTGGACACCCCATCCGCCTAAAGATAGTTGCAGGACTGATGTCACAATCCTGCAATGTTAAAAAAATATGGGAATGCCTCTATCTTCCACAGGCGACGGTTTCCCAACACCTGGCACTGCTGAAAAACAAGGGGGTTATTACCGGCCGCCGGGAAGGGGTAGAAGTTTATTACAAAGTGACTTCGCCAGAAGCCATCCGAATAGTCACCTCTATTTTTGGTGATTCAATCACTTGTGACTAGTTCTCAATCGTGCAAAAAAAATGGTCGTCCAGTCAGTCAGACGACCATTTTTTAAACTTTAAACAATTTCACTTCCCAGAACGGATTGTTGCGACAGTCTTTCCTCGAATCCCCCAATTTTCAGCAGAAATTTCTTCAATGATAACATGAGTCGCTTCAGGATTCTTACCCAGAACCTCTTTCATGACGACAGTGATGCGCGCCATCAATTCTTCTTTTTTTTCACTACTGATTCCCTCAACTGCACGAACAGTAACTACCGGCATTTTACAGCCTCCTTTCAACACAACATTGCTAATGGAAATGTATTATAGCGCGAGAACAAAAAAATCAACAGTCATATTGTTGTCTTTCCTGGTACAACCCTGATCTTGTCACCATATTGAGTAATCAGATTGGGTTCAATAAATTTCATAGTGCAACAACTTCATCCCTTTCTCCCGATTTATTTCAGGAAAACCTTCACCTGAATCAATGCTTTGCAGCAACTTTGCCTGTGGTGCTAAATCAATAAAAAGCTGCCGAATCTTGTCCGGTGGTATATAGGGGCTACTCAAACAAGCAAGGAGCCCACCACCCGGATTCAGCAATGAAGGCAATTTACGCACCAATTTTGGCCAGTCACGCTGCGCCAGAAAATGATCACCTTGTTCTGCCGGGGGATCACAAACTATCAAATCAAAGGGAGCCAACTTGCGCAGCCGACTAAAACTGCGAAACAATTCAATTGGCAAAAAGCTGGCTCTACGCAGATCCAAGCTATTGAGATGATGGTTTAATCTCCCCAATTCCAAAGCACCACGATTCATATCCAAATTGACAACCTGAGTTGCGCCGGCAGAGATTCCCGCAACAGAAAAGCTACAGGTATAGGAAAACAAATTGAGAATCTTCTTTCCCTTGCCTATTTCTCTGAGCAATGCCCTCCCCTGAGCCATATCTGGGAAAAACCCAATATTCTGTGCTGCATTTAAACGCAGCCGATATTTCAATCCAGCTTCCATAGCATTGACTTCCCCAGGCAGTTCACCAGATATAATCCGACTGGGAGAACCCCACAAATAACGTTCCTGTAAAACAATGGCCTCAATATCTACAAGCTGTGAGTGCAACAACGCCACAAGCAAAGCAAGCCACGTCTCATCTCTCTGTCGATACAATATCACCAGAGCAACAGGTTGAAACCAATCAATCACAAGATCTTCATAACCAGGAAAACAATGTCCCCGACCGTGAAATAAGCGACAAGATTCCTGACCTGTGTTTTTTCTTTTACCAATTTCAGCCTTAATTAAATTCATTGGATCCGCATAGGAAGGCAAAAAATCACCATAGATCAAATAACTTCTGGAAATGGTGAAATAAAATAGTCATAATGAATCTATCAAGACAGGAGATTTATTCATGAAAAAAACCAACCTGATCATTTTCACATTAATAATTCTGCTCTGCGCTCTGGGTGTCTCAATTTATTTACAGAACAACCCGAATCGAGACTACCAGGTTCAGGACATACAGCCAGCACGGCCAGCAGAACCGATTAAAAAACCGATTATTCACTATCCGGTTCCTAAACCTGCAGTTAAGCAGCTTGAGCAGCCCGTCTTACCGCCGGAACAGAACGACTTAAAAACTCAGCCAGAGGTTCTACCTCTGCCAAAGATCCTACCGCCGATACAGGAGAGTGATCAGAGCATCCAAGAAGTTTTGCAGAGCTTGCTTTCTGAAAAGACGATCTACCAATTGCTGTACACAAAAAACTTTATCCAAAAATTTGTCGCAACAATTGACAGTCTACCTGAAAAACGTTTGGCAAGAGCCCTTTTGCCGTTAAAAGCACCAGGGGGGAAATTTCTGGTCGCGGGAACACCAAAAGCGCCTCAAATCAGTCGTAGAAATTACAATCGTTACATTCCTTACCTGACCTTGATCGAATCAATCAATCAAAACCTGGCAATCAGATTTTATACACATTTTTATCCTTTGTTCCAAACTGCTTATGAACAATTGGGTTATAAAAATGCCTATTTCAATGATCGGCTGGTCTACGTTATCGATCATCTTCTAGAAACGCCAAACCCGACTGATCCCCTGCAACTTGCTCAGCCGGTAATTCTATATACATATGCAGATCCAACCTTGGAAAGTCTTTCGGCTGGACAGAAAATACTCCTCAGGATTGGACAAAGTCAAAGAACGAGAGTCCTCAAAATTTTAAAATCATATCGTAACTATTTGACCAAATTTCCACCCCGGACAACAGAATAAGGCTCAACTTTCTCCGGTTGAGCCTTATTCTGTACATTGTCAGATAAATTTCAGCAGCAATATCTTACATGAAACGCCGCTCTGAGCCCTGATACCCTGTGTCTGCTAAAATTCTGATTGGATCTATTTCGGGATAAACCCAACCATCAGATCGCTGAAACTTAATAATCCGGTCTCTTTCGATTAATCCCTGTAACTTTTTAGGATCGATTATACCCATCATGCCATCTTGATAAACAACAGAAACGTCCTTCATCTTCTACCTCCTTCGACAAAACTGATTATACCACCAAGCGGCATAGGGATAAAGGACAAAGAGATAAAATCGCTATCATATCAATAAGTTAATTCACCTAAATAAATTTCCCATGGCTAATAATTAAAAAATTAACGTCATTTTCTCCGTTCAGGACCGTTATACTGGCCTCGCAAAGTACTTCTTACCGGATCCTTACCAACAGTCACCCAACCAGCTGATCGCTCAAATTGCTCAATTTCACTCATGACAATTAACTCTTCAAGCCTCATTGAGGGGATTAAGTCAATCCGACCATCCAGATAACGAACACGAATCAGCATAGTTCTCTCCAAAAAAAATTAATCAAGTAATTTATCAATGGTATCAAAATCAAATCTTTTTTCTGCCAGTTCGGTAATCATTTGAATCTTATGTGTATCTTCTGCCGTCAACTTTGAAACATCATCCTTAATTATTTCAAAAACGGTGGAAGACGTACGACCGGCACGCATATATGGAATGCCGCTACTATCAATAATTTTCTGGGATATATGACTGATCTCTCCAACCCCAGGAATAATAATGCCGGCGATCTTTTTACGATACTCTTCCAGTTGGTAGAGGTTTGAAATCGTCACCAGCAGTTCATCCCGACTGCTATTCACGATAAGCAAAGTTGACTCTTGCAAGAGTTCCGCAACTCGCTGGGCTGAAGCTGCACCAATCTGCACATTATGAATAATCCTCTGACCTTGATCCTCAGAGGCATGCAGTTTAATATCCAGAACACCAGCAATGCGGCGTAAGGTCGGGTTTGCCAAAATCGGCTGATAGTTAAATCCACCGACAACCTGAATCCCTTCATCAGCAAAAGCCATATTCAGGTATTTCAAGGTCTGTTCACGTTTCTCTGGAATAATTTTGTTGACCAGTATTGCCTTGACCTTGGCCTGTTCCTTTTGAAACAATGCCAGATTCGTTTGTGCAGAGTCGACAACATTACCCAGGCCACCCCCCGTCACCATAAGGACTGCTGCGTCTGTTTCTCTGGCGATTCTTGCGTTGTTGCAACCAAAGATAGTTCCAACACCAGTATGCCCTGCACCCTCAATGATCAAAAAATCGTTCTTGGCATCCAATTCTGCAATGGCAGCCAACATTTGCTGAGCAATGGCGTCCATTTTCAGATTTCCATCCATGATTCGCCGGGTATCCCCTGGCTGCAAAACAAACGGAGACATCAAAGGCAAATCAGCGAGCAACCCAAAGTGTCGTGCCATGACTACGGCATCTTTATCAGCAATAATACCTTGATAGTCAACAGGTTTTGGCCCGATAGGTTTGACAAAGCCGACTCGATCATACTTTTTCAGTGCCATATGCATCAAAGAAAGACTGGTTGTTGTCTTGCCGCTATTCATTCCAGTTGCAGCAATAAAAATTTTTCGTGCCATAATTTTTGCCTCTTATCAGCTATGGACAGTTAACTCTGGTATAGTCTCAAAAGTTTCATCATTTTTCCGCCGTTCCACATAGGAATAGATATTCTTGAATTCATCCTGAAGCAAAGTCAATATGTCTTGTATGGATTCTACTTTTACCACCACTGGCTGGAATCTTGTTTGTTTGGCTATTTTGATAAAGTTCGGGCTCTTTTGTTGAGCAACAAATATGTCTGCATCTTCCACCAGTGAAATAATTGCTTTCATCTTATCGGATTGAGCATGATCCATGTTCCGGGCTACATTTTTTCGGCGTTCCACAAATGAACCCTCTGTATCTTCAACAAAATCATAAAGGTAGAAAAACTCAGTATCTCCCATGTGAGTGTGTGCCAGGTTCTCCCCATCATTTGAACCAATACAAATCCTGAGTTTTCGCATAATTTTCCTTATATATAAAATTAAAAAGCAAACCAGTACTGCCAGTAAACCTATCGGAGCGGAAACAATAAACAGAGTCGATCCCTGAGCAAGTTTGGGGGGAATTTGGCAAAAACAGAAAGGCAGAAAATAATCAGTGCCCCCCCGCCGACACCGACAGTTCCCATAATCAAACCGGCCAAAGAACCAATCAGGATAAGTTCAAACATTAAACCAGCCTTTTAGCAAATTTATTCTGGTAAGAAATATAACCGATTCAACCCGCGGTAGCCGTTTGATTATGGTATTGTATAACCTCTTTTACCTTCTTTATGATTCCGGCGGCATCAAGCCCTAATTCCGCACGCAATTCAGTCTGTGTTCCTTGACCAATAAATTGATCTGGAATACCAATACGGATAACTGGAGTCAACAGGCCAACATCACTCAAAAGTTCTAGAACTGCTGTTCCAAACCCTCCCTGGAGTGAATTTTCCTCTGCAGTCATGACAAAAGGAGCCTTCTCTACGTGGGAGACTATTAAGTCACTATCAAGAGGCTTAATAAAACGTGCATCTATAACTGTAAGATCGACCCCATGTGCAGAAAAATAAGTTGCCGCCAGCAAAGCCTGATTGACCATGTCCCCTACCGCGACAATCAAACCATCCGTCCCATCACGAAGGAGTTCTCCACATCCGACTTCCAGTGGTTCAATTTTATCCGGCAGGGGCAAACCTAGACCATTACCACGGGGATAACGGTAAGCAAAAGGATCAGCAGATAAACTTGCTGTCTGCATAATTCGCTGCAGCTCAACTTCGTTTCGTGGTACAGCAAAAATCAAATTTGGGACATGGCGTAAAAAAGAGAGATCGAAAACACCATGATGAGTCGGCCCATCGGCTCCAACCAACCCACACCGATCCAGAGCAAATGTCACTGGCAGATTTTGCAGACAAACATCATGAATAAGTTGGTCATAGGCACGCTGCATAAAAGTAGAATAAATCGTTACAACTGGTCGCAGCCCTCGACACGCTAATCCAGCGGCAAAAGTGACTGCGTGCTGTTCAGCAATACCCACATCAAAAAATCGTTCCGGAAATTTTTCTGAGAAATTTTTCAGCCCGGTTCCTTCAGCCATGGCAGCAGTAATGGCAACCACCCGATCATCTGTGCGGGCAAGTTCAATCAGGGTGTCCCCAAATACTTTGGTGTAAGAAACAGCACTCCCCGGCTTCCCCCCATTGATCTCTCCTGTCTCAGAGTTGAACGGCCCAACCCCATGAAATTTAGGTGGATTATTCTCCGCTGGTGGATAACCTTTACCCTTCTTCGTCAGGACATGTAATAACACCGGCCCTTTAATTTGGGCAACATTGTGCAGTGTTTCTGTCAGTTCAGCAATATTATGTCCGTCAATGGGACCAAAATAATCAAACCCGAATCCCTCAAACAGCATCCCTGGCGTCATAAAGCTCTTCAGTGATTCCTCAGCACGTTTGGCAAGATTGACCAGATCACGACCAATCCCGGGAACATAGCCGAGCAAATGTTCTGTCTCTTTTTTAAACCGGATAAATGTTTCTGAGGTCATCTTTCGACTAAGGAAAGAGGAAAGCGCTCCAACATTAGGAGATATCGACATTTCATTATCATTCAAGATAACAATCAATCTTTGTTTCAAGTCTCCAGCATGATTTAAACCTTCAAACGCCATTCCAGCGGTCAGCGAACCATCCCCGATAACCGCAATAACTTTATCATTTTCAGCGCAGATATCTCTCCCCGCTGCCATCCCCAATGCTGCAGAGATCGAGGTGCTGGAATGGCCAACGCCAAAGCAATCATGTTCACTCTCTTTCCGCTTAGGGAATCCACTCAGGCCATCCAACTGACGCAAGGTATGAAACTGTTCCTGACGACCAGTCAATAACTTGTGCGCATAAGCTTGATGTCCAACGTCCCAGATAATATGGTCATTCGGAGAATCAAAAACTCGATGGAGAGCAATTGTCAGTTCGACTACTCCGAGAGAGCTGCCTAAATGTCCACCGTTAGTGGAAACCGTTGCGACAATCTGCTCGCGTAACTCTTTTGCAATTTGCAAAAGCTGTTTTTTTTCGAGTTTTTTTAGTTCATCTGGTGAATTTATTTGTGAAAGAAGCGTTTTCATTCATCTTCCTTGCGCTAAATATTTACTACAACATTGGTAAAACTTTAACTGGAACGGTGAACAATATAATTAGCTATTTCTCTTAGAGGGCGTGCTGATTCAGCAAATATATCCAATACAGATAAGGCCAGCTCACGCAACTCATTCGCACGCTTTCGCGCTCCAGATAAACCAAGCAATGCGGGATAGGTTGCTTTTCCGCGTTGCTCATCACTGCCGACATCCTTCCCCAACTGAGACGGATCGGCCACAATATCAAGGATATCATCGGTGACCTGAAATGCGAGCCCGACGGCTTCACCGTAACGACAAAGAGCCCGACGCTGTTCGTCAGAGGCTCCCCCGAGCAGAGCACCAATTTCAATTGCAGCTAAAATTAAAGCTCCAGTTTTATGGGTATGAATATATTCCAAAGTTGGCAGATCAACTGGCTTTTTCTCCGCCTCCATATCGACTATCTGCCCCCCGACCATACCACGTGAACCAGCACTTTTCGCTAGAATATTAATCACTTCACGGTAGCGGTCAAAAGGAAGATCACCCCAGAAATTTTTATTGGAGAGAAGAATAAAAGCTTCAGTTAATAGCCCATCGCCAGCTAAAATAGCTGTAGCCTCTCCATAAACTTTATGGTTGGTTGGATTTCCACGCCGCAAATCATCGTCATCCATCGCCGGAAGATCGTCATGAATCAATGAATAACTATGAATCATTTCAATCGCACAGGCCGCAGGAAGCACATTTTTTATCTCACCGCCAACAGTTTCACATGCCGCAAGCATGAGAACAGGCCGGATTCGTTTTCCACCGGCAAAGACAGAATAACGCATCGCAGCGTGTAAGCGGGTTGGAAGTATTTCAATCCCGGGGAGATAACGATCTAATGCTGAGTCAACTAGACGAATGCGCTCTTTCAGATAGGACTGTAGCTGCCAGCTATCATTCATCAGCAAAAGGCTCTCGCTGCAAAGTCCCGTCATCTTGCTGAAGAAGTTGCTCCACCTGTAATTCAACTTGAGTCAAAGACTTGCGACAATTTTCCGCCTGTTTGACCCCACCAGAAAAAACTTTTAACGCCTGATCCAATGTAAGGTCACCTGATTCCAACTGTTCAACAGCCTCTTCAAGTTTTTGCAGTGATGCTTCAAAATTTATTTTTAGTGCCATAATTGATCCATTTCAGGGCTGATATAAGTCATGACCGATTATCGACAGCACTTGAGCACTCCGTCAAGTGCTTAAATAGCTATTTCTCACCTTTTTTGTCGATTTCTATAACAGTTGCTGCCACTTGCCCAGTAGCAAGTTCTATTTGCAATTGATCTCCCGCTCTCAACTGTTCTGAGGTGTGAACGACCACACCAGTTTTCAGCTGTTTAACAATTGCATAACCACGCGATAAGACAGCCAAAGGAGATAATGTTTGCAGTTGTCCCACCAGCAGTGCCAGTTGATGCTTTTGCTGTTCGACGAAACCAGTCATCCCCTGCTGCAAACGTAACCGTAATTGCTGTAAACGCAGTTGTTGTATTTGCACTAATTCGCCAGGGGCTTTCAATCTCTTTTCCAACCCATAGAGACAACTGGAAAATATCGACAGACGAGAACGCATCTGCGCAGCAAGACGCAGAGTCAACTGATCCAGATGACGTTCCAGCTCGAGCCTATTCTGCACAACCAGTTCAGCAGCAGCACTTGGGGTAGGAGCGCGCAAATCAGCAACCAGATCAGCAATAGAAAAGTCAGTTTCATGTCCAACAGCTGAAATAACAGGGATTTTTGAAGCAGCAATCGCTCTGGCAACAATTTCTTCGTTGAACGCCCACAGGTCTTCACGTGATCCTCCCCCCCGCCCGACAATAAGAACATCAAGTTCAGGTTCTTTATTCAAAGCCGCGATGGCAGCTGCGATTTCCCCGGCAGCCCCTTCACCCTGCACCCGAACTGAGTGCAACAAAACCCGTAATCCGGCAGAACGTCGTTGCAACACATTCAGAATATCCTGGATAGCTGCCCCGGAGGCAGAAGTGACAACACCAATTGTTTGAGGAAAGGGGGGGAGTGCTTTTTTCAACTCCTCGGCAAACAGCCCCTCTTTCTCCAATTTTTCCTTCAACTGATCATAGGCTAACTGCAGGGCGCCAACACCTTCCGGTTCAATTCCCTCAACGATCAGCTGCAAATCACCCCGTTGAGGATAGATAGAAACCCGCCCACGGCAGACAACTGCCAATCCATCAGTAGGTTTAAAACGGAGAGCCCTGACATGACTGCGAAACATGGCACATTTGAGCTGCGATTTTTTATCTTTCAGGGTGAAATAATAATGGCCGGATGGGGGCTGTGAAACATTGCTTAATTCGCCCTGAACCAACACCTCAACAAAGTTATCCTCAACCAGCTCCTGCAACAATTGAACTAAGGTTGAGACTGAAATAGCAGTTGATCTATCCATGATCGACAAATACCTCGTCATCCACTAAAGATTGATGGCTAAACCATCCTATTTTTTTGCGAGACCAGCAAGATTGAATACCCATTATAACTGATGGTTTCGCAAAAAGTCATGGGATGGTTAGTTCAATCGAGATTGACAGCATGAAAAGAATCCCCTATAAATAGTTAAATTTTTTCAATATTTTCAATTGAGGGACTCATGGCACGTTCATACATTATTGTCATTGCCAGTGAAAAAGGTGGTGTTGGCAAAACGACCCTGGCAACTAATCTGGCCATTTACTTAAAAGGTTTAGCCGAAGACCTTCCAGTCACCTTGTTCAGCTTTGATAATCATTTTACCGTTGATCAAATGTTTTGTTTGAGCAAAACCGTCAATTCGCAGCATGTCGGCCAACTCTTTACCGGAAGTAACCCTACCGACCTTCTCTGTGACGGTCAGTACGGGGTTAATTTTATTCAGTCAAGTCGCACTCTGTCTGAATATCAGCAGCAAATAAAAGATGTGAAACAGCTTGCCCAGATCATCGGCAAGTCGCAATTACAAGGATTAGTCATTATCGATACCAGCCCAACACTCGATATCTATACCCGTAACGCACTCTATGCTGCGGATCGCATTATTGTCCCGATAAAAGATGCCCCATCCCTGGAAAACTGTCGCAATCTGGCCGATTTCCTCGTACAGCATAAACGCTCGAAAACTGCATTAAAACTGCTTCCCTGCTTGATTGATACCCGCATCCATTTTGACGGTCCGTTCCGCAATTCATATCAGCTTCTGAAGGCCTACGCGATTAATCGGGGCTATCGTTGTTTTGAGGGATTTATCGCAAAAAGCCCTAAGGTAGAATCGTTGAGCACCAATCCAGAAGGGAAAATCTATCCAGTTATCACCCATGGCCGCAATACCGATGTTCATATCCAATTAACCCATCTTGCACGCCAAGTTTACCTCGATTATCTGGAATATGGTCCGGTCAGACTGAGTGAAGTTGCCAATGACCTCTTTGATCAGAAGGAACATACTCTGCAGGAATACAAATCACGGGTCAACAATCTGCAGCCAACCTGTCTCTGTTGCAATACTCCTATCCCGGAAAATGGGGTCTGGTCCAATGCCTATTTCCTGGAAAATGAAACCGGCAGTTTTAGCGGATTTATTGAAGAAGATTGCTTTCTAGAACTGTTACTTCAGGATTGTTACCCGGAACTGAAGGGCAAAGAGCAACAGAAACTATTGCAAGAGATTCTGATCGGATCAACCGGAAAAACTTTTCTGCTATTGCAAAAATCCCAAATTAGCAGTGAGCAAGCCAAGATTGACCTCTTTAGACTGGATCGGCAAGGGGAAAAAATCTCCGGCCGCACCATCGTGTTAAAGAAAAGGGGACGTTTCCAGCTCAAAGGAAAAGGCAGTTTATTGCAGTTGTTTAACAGCGCCACAAGCAAGCAAACAGAACAATTTCAACAATTATTGGTTCGGCAGGTCGATACAAATCCCCTTGATCTACTGAGGCACCACGACTATCTGGAGTGGAAAACCGTATTTAATCGAATTCAGGTTGATCAGAAGCTGGACACAGAAGTCGAATAATCATATCGATCAATAAACGTGTACCAACTTTGAGGCAGAAACAAAATCAACTGGCTGTTGTTCCAACCAACGCTGCTCCAACCGGAAGGCCTCCAACGTTGCAGCGTGAGGATGGCAGATCGCAATAACTTCCTGATTTTCCCCAGCGAGATTAACCATCTTGCGAATCTGCCGACGGATATAAGAGATATCGTCCTGATTATCCAGAAAAATATTTCTTGTTGCTGTTTTCAGCCCCATTTTACGGGCTTCAGAAAACGCAACTGAATCACCAATAGTTCGACTGTCAATAAAGAAAAGTTCATGTTTTTTTAACTCATTCAACACGATCCGCATCCCTTCAGACTCTTCGGTATAACGCGACCCCATGTGATTATTACCCCCGACAGCACCTGGTACCGCAGCCATATAAGATTGAACCAACTGGCGGGTTTTAGTTTTGGACTGGCCCAGCAACAACGCATTTGCCCCTGGATTCGTACGCGGATAACTACGCGGCTGCATCGGCATATGGATCATATATTCACGTCCCTTCTCCTGCAGCAAAGAAGTTGATGACAAAGCCTTACCTGTGCCGGGTAAAATTGAAGGAGTAATGATGATATCCAATTGCAGTAGTTCACGCAATGGACCGAGCGATGTCCCCATGTCGTCCATAATAACAGCGATTTTACCCTGTCTGGATTGTACCACTGCAGGAACTTGATATCTAAGCTCCAGGCGTAAATCACCCTGCCAGAAAAAATGGATAATCCCATTATTTCGGCTGACTTTAAGTTGTGCCGGCGTCTCTGTCTGCTCGATATGGGCTACCAGTTCAGCCAGAAACGGTGCCGAAGGAAAATCTCCAAAAATTTTTCTGACTTGTACATTTCGTTGATCTGGCAGCCTGCGCCACCCCATAGAATTTGGACCATTAACCAGCTGATTATCTATCAAATCAAGAATATCGGTATAACTATAATTTTTTTTCGTATGAATCTCACCTGCAGGCTCTTCATAAACCAGTTTTTCATAGCTTTGGATGGAAACATTTTCAGGAAGTAAGCTCGTCCGCAGCTTAACCAATGCAACCAGGCAAATGGCCACAAAACCCAACAAAAAAACTGTCGCCAGAAGAATCCGCATATTCTGGCTTAAATGCCGTTTTTTTACAGTTTTCCGTTGTGCTTTTTTATTTGGTTTCTTTTTTTTAGTTGGCATTTATTGCTCTATCTTTCAATCACATAATAAATTGGTGACATTATTCAGGCGGCTTGGTTCTCTCCCTTAAACAAGGAAATCGCCTTAAGTAAATCAAGTGCGCGCAACAGTTGGATATCTCCTTGTTCAGCGCGAGTTAATCCCTGCAATTTACCTCGTTTCGATACTGCTGATTTTTTTGTAGGAGATTGAAAATGATTTACCAAATCCTGCTCACGTAGTGGTGTTTCCGTTTTTTTCTGTGGGACAGCATCTGTCTGAACGACGACAATATCCGGACTAATCCCACGAGCCTGAATTGATCGACCAGAAGGGGTGAAGTAACGTGCTGTTGTTAACCGCAAACCGGAATGATCATCCAGAGGAATGACTGTTTGCACCGACCCCTTACCAAAACTCTGCTCACCAAGAATAATGGCACGCTGATGATCCTGAAGTGCACCAGCAACGATTTCAGCTGCGCTGGCGCTGCCACCATTAATCAAGACAATAAGGGGATAATCTGGTTCAGTACCAACAGATTGAGCTGAGAAAGACAATTGTGCTTCAGCCTCGCGACCCTCGGTATAAACAATCAGCCCTTCTCTGAGAAAAAGATCAGACACCGCAACGGCTTGATCCAATAATCCACCGGGATTATTCCGTAAATCAAGGATCATGCCGTGTAATTGGTCACCATTATCATGGCGCAACAACTGCAAGTGTTCTTTTAGATCATGTCCGGTTCGATCTTGAAATTGTGAAACTCGAACATAACCAAAATGGCCTTGAAGAAATTTACTTTTAACGCTCTGAATGTGGATAATATCGCGAATAATAGTTAAATCCCGTAATTTAGCCTCATCAGCACGCTGGATACTGATCGTAATTGCTTCCCCTTTGGAACCTCGCAGCATCCGCACCGCTTCCATAAAATCAATATCGCGAGTCGGTTTACCATCAATTTTAACAATTTTATCCCCAGGTTTAACCCCGGCAGCATAAGCGGGACTATCTTCAATCGGTGAGACAACAATCAACTCACCTGCTTTGACAGTAATTTCTATCCCCAAACCGCCGAATTCACCGTGGGTATCCGCTTGCATCTCTTTATACATTTCTGGTGTCAAAAAACTACTGTGGGGATCCAGGGTACTCAACATGCCACGAATTGCCCCATAAATCAGTGTATCCATATCAACATTTTCTACATAACTGCTACGTATCAAAGAAAGAACATCGGTAAAAATTTCAAGGTTTTTATAATCATCTTCTTCACCGGCAAAGAGATCCCCACTGAAAAAGGTCGAAACAAGACAAAAAACCAGTAAGACGCTACCACCCAGAATGAATTGTTTAATTTTCAACATAAAAACCTCTCAAGACATGTTCCCTTCAACAAAAAGGACAAGCCACTCAATGAAAATCTTACCGGCGCTTCAACCAGGATAATGGATTAACGGGAGAGCCGTTTGAACGAATCTCAAAATAGATACTGTCACGTCCGGACAAACCACTATATCCGAGCAAGTCTCCAGCAGAGACATCACTCCCTACCTTTTTCTGCATACGATCAGTCTGTGCATAAAGGGTGTGATAACCACCGGGATGACTGAGAATAAGCAGGTTTCCGTAACCTTTAAAGTAATCGGCGTAGACAACTTTCCCAGCAGCGACGGCACGAATGGGGCTACCTGGTGGGGTCGCTATCTCCACCCCATTACTTTCATAATAGGTTCCCAGCTTGTTATCCTTCTGTTGACCAAAGCCAATAATCACTCGACCGTTCACCGGCCAACCAAGTTTTCCCCGCCCCACAGCAAAAGCACCAGCAACCGGTTCAGTGACAGAAACTTTCTCTCGCTCCAGCCTGGCAATCAAAGCTTTAAGCCTGATGGCATTTTCCTTTAGCTGAACAAGCTCACGGGAAAGTTTCTTTTTATCGGTTCGCGCCTTTTTCAACAGGCGTACCTGCAATCGCTGACCTTTATCTGAAATTTGTCGTTGTTGCTGCTGCGTCGCAAGTAACTTGGTTTCCTGCTCCTCAAGAACTTCCAATTCAAGCAACTGTTGTTTCTGAGCCTGGATAGCTTGTCGGTATTCCAGCAGCAACTCTTTATCATACTGAAGGACTTTGGTTAAATAATGGTACTGTTGAACCATCTCCGTTGGTGAATCTGCTGAAAAAAGCAATTTGAGTGGTCCGGTTTCCCCCTCCTTATAAAGGGCAACAAGGCGTTTTTCCAAACGTGCACCAACCTTTTTTACCTCTCGTCGACTCTCATTCACAGATTTTCGTTGCTGGTTAATCTTTTCCCCTAACGTTTTAAGTGTTTTTCTGGACTTTTCAATCCGTTGATTGATCTGCTCAAGTGTTTTTTTTATCAGCACCAGTTCCCGACTAATATTCAATTCAGTGCGCTGTTTATTCTGCAGATCATTTTCAACTCTGTTAATTCTAGATTTAATTTTTTCTAATTGTGAGCGATTGCTGGTTAAATTCGCAAAACATGGATCAGAAAATAACAATAGCAACAGCCCGCAAAGGGCAAGAGGTACAATTTTGATCATCATTTTAAATACGGACAAATCGTCGCAGTGACGAAAGGCTCCCAAGAACTCCAAGAAAAACCCCAGAAAGGACAAGAATAATTTGTTGATTCAGGGTCAGAAAAAGAAGTTCAAACCCAGCGGGGGTCAACCAGAACGATTCAAGAATTCGTGAAAGAATAAATACAAAAGAGAGTGCCAGAAAAGCTAATGAGATGACCCCTCCCAACAAACCCTGAATAGCTCCTTCAAGGAGAAATGGGATTTTTATAAAGCGCATCGTTGCGCCAACCAGAGCCATAATTTCAAGTTCATCGCGGCGCGCATAGAGAGTTAGTTTAATTGTATTCGAGACAATGAATAAAGCCGCAAACAATAAGAAACCACCCAGGATGATACTGACAATACGTAACATATGGGCAAAATTATTGAAACGTTCCAACCACTTTTGACCATATCGGAGGTCATCAATATCAAGCCGATTTTCCAGCTTCTCAACCACTGAATTAATCCCTTGCTGGTTGCGATATTCTGGTCGTAACCCCAGTTCAAAAGAAGCAGGGAGCAAATCCCGACTCACCCCTTCCAACAAGCTGGCATCTGCTCCCAAGTGTTTCTTGAAACGCTGCATGGCTTCAGTCTGAGATACGTAATTAACCGACTCAATTTCCGGCATCGCCTTGAGTTTTTTAGTAAGCGTTACAAGATCCTGTGGGTCAGGGATTTTTTCTAGATAGGCAATAACTTGAATTTCTTTAGTCCAACGTAATGCCAGCTGTTCAATGTTGACAACAACCAAAAAAAACGTAGCAACAGTTGCCAGAGCAATTGCCATGGTTAGAATCGATGCAGTACAAAGCAACGGCCACTGGCGCATATTACGCAGGGCACGGAGTATAAAGTAGCGAATTTTATCCAGCACTGCTGGAGCCTCCAGTTCAACTATTTTGAATGTGCAGCCAAGCTTACCATATAGATCAATTATATTTGCGGCGGTTGTTGATCGCCGACCAACTTACCCTGATCCAGAGTTAATACCCGCCGCGGAAAACGTTGGTTCAAACTATGATCATGGGTTGCCAGAAGAACGGTTGTCCCTCGAGCATTCGCCCGCTTGAAAAGATCCATAATCTCAAAGGTTACTTCCTGATCCAAATTACCACTCGGCTCATCAGCCAGCAAAATCAGAGGATCCACAACCAGAGCCCGAGCAATAGCGATTCGTTGTTGCTCACCCCCCGAAAGTTCTAACGGTTTTCGTTGCAGGCGATGTTCAAGACCAACCTCTTTTATGGCCTGATAAACTTTCTTACTCACTTCATAACGCTTCTTACCTTGTGCTTCCAAAGCAAAAGCAACATTTTCATAAACTGTGCGGCTCTGTAACAACTTAAAATCCTGAAAAACAACTCCAATTTTACGCCGCAGATAAGGTATTTGACGGCTCTGAATACGAGAAACATTCTGCCGGTCGATCAAAATCTGTCCTCGAGTCGGTTTTTCTGCCGCATATAACATCCGCAATAGAGTTGTTTTCCCAGCTCCAGAAGCACCGGTAATATAGAGAAATTCACCTTTACCAATCTGCAGAGTCAAATCATTTACCGCAGCAGAATCTCCACCGTATTTTTTAGTAACACTGTAAAGTTGTATCATAACCGTTCACTAGAGAATTTGGGAAGTAATCAACTATTCAGCAAAACCGGGGCTGTCCCAAGAGTTTATGAACCATGAAAATGTGGCGATTCGCACCGCAAAAGCCTGGGACAGCCCCCATGCGGGGACAGACCGGTTTTTCTGCCAATGACCCTTAAACTAGCGCCATTCGGTAGGATCCCGACGTTACTAACAGCTTGTGCTGAATCGTTGCAAAATCCGGCTAAAACACCAGCGCTCAGACCTTCTTCAACCTTGAGCCTGAACCGCGGTAATAGCTGAAACGCTAACAATATCATCTATAGAGCAACCACGGGACAAATCGTTGACCGGTTTTGCCAGTCCTTGGATAATCGGGCCAATGGCTTCAGCTCCGGCAAGGCGTTCAACGAGCTTATAGCCAATATTGCCAGAGTCCAGATCAGGGAAAACCAGCGTATTAGCTTGGCCTGCCACACTGGATCCCGGAGCTTTTTTATCGCCAACCTTAGGGATCAGTGCGGCATCTGCCTGCAATTCACCATCAATCGCCAGATCAGGAGCTAATTCTCTGGCAATTTCCAGTGCCTTAAGAACTTTATCACAATCACTATGTTCAGCGCTCCCTTTAGTGGAAAAACTAAGCATTGCCACTCGGGCATCAACTCCAAGAAAGCTTTTACAGCTGGCAGCAGTACTCACTGCAATTTCAGCTAATGCCTGAGCGTTGGGGTTCGGATTAACGGCGCAATCGGCAAAACAGAGAGTGCCATTTTCACCAAATTCAGATTTTTTTGTTATCATCAGAAAGACAGAGGATACGGTATTCATTCCCGGAGCGGTTCCGACAACCTGAAATGCAGCCCGCAACACATCACCAGTCGTATTTGCAGCTCCGGCAACAGCCCCACCAGCATCGTCCTTACGCACCATCATAGCAGCAAAATAAAGATTGTCTTCTGCTGTCAATAATTCAATTGCAGCTTCGCGGCTCAACCCTTTTTTCTTGCGTAATTCGACAAGCTCAGCAGCATAGCTATCCAGCAAGTTAGAGGATTTTGGCTCAACAATGGTCACCCCAGTCAGAGATATTCCTAGCTCTGCCGCCTTCGCATTGAGAATCTCAGGGTTGCCCAACAGGACAATTTTGGCCAAATTGTCAGCAACAATTCGCACTGATGCTTCAACCATCCGGTCGTCATATCCTTCCGGTAGAACAACTGTTTGCAAATTGGCACGCGCCTTTACTTTGATCTGATCAACAAGATGCATCCTTACCTCCTCTGTCCATGGAAATACTGTGAATTGAATATTTTATCTGTAAAATTCTACAAAAAAGCTGTAACGTGATAGCTTGGCTTGTACTCGATGCCTCATGGTTATACCTAAAGGAAAAACCAAGGGCAATCATTTTTCATTTTTCAGCAATCAAGCTGGTCGCAACCAAAGAATCTCGTTATAATCCCCGAATATGGATCTTCTCTCTTCTAACAAACAAAAACGACCCAGCCGCAAAAATCAGTTACTTATACTTAGCTTACTGTTGTCATTCGGTCTCCATTTACTGATATTTTTATTTTTGACCTACCTGCCGGAGCAAAGCAAGGAACAACCATGGCAACAACAAACAACAATTGTCCGCCTGGTTGAAAAACCAACAACAGCAAAAAAACCACAAGAGACAAAAAGACAAGAATTTGAGATAGATCAACAACCGCTCACGCCAGAACCAGAAGTTCCAGTGGAATCTTTCCGCAAAGCGGAAAGGGAGCAAAAGGTAGAAAGAGAACAAGCACCTGTGGGCGACGATGTACGCGATCAGACAAACAAACCAGCAACACCCGCTCATCCCAAGAAAATAAGACGGGTAACCCCAAACAAATCGGAACAAATGCAACGCCCAAAACCCAAAAAAATATCGCCCGCTCCGACGACAAAAAAAATCGTTAAAAAAATGAAAAAAAAACCTGCGCCGATTATCGTTCAACCAGCACAACCAGCACCACAAAAAGCCATTCCACCGCCCCTTTCAATGGAACAACTCCGTCCCGATTCACAGACTCTAGATCAGATTGCCAGCGGAAGTCCAGCAGACCGAAACAGAAGAAAAGAACGCAAAGATGTTGAAATTGGTGACACTGTCTGGCTCGATTTGCAGAATAACCTGCTCGTATCATTTTTTCGAAGGTTTCACGATCAGATAGAGCTTGTCTGGAATTATCCAACCAAAGCAGCGAGGAATGGGATTGAAGGAACATTAGAATTACTGATCATTGTCAACAAGAAGGGGGAATTACTTGATGTTGATCTGATCCAGACCAGCGGGTCAGACCTTCTCGATTTTGAAGCTATTCAAGCGGTTTACCGAGCCGCTCCGTTTGGATCCTTAACGAAATATTACCCACACGAGAAACTTAAAATCCATGCACATTTTCGCTATCATATTAGTGGTCGATATATTTATGGTCGCTAACCAATAAAATGCCCGACAAGGTCGGGCATTTTATACGGAGAACACAGTTGATAGATAAAAGAGATGCAAAGACTTATGGCTTACAGGGGACTACCCTCTCTCCCATCGCAACTTTGGTCGACGTGCCGCAGCGGTTTCATCCAACCGCTTAACCTTTGCTCGAACCGGTGCCTGTTTCAACAACTCTGGAGTCGTTTTCGCTTCTTCGGCTATTGCTAACAGTACATCGCAAAACTCATCAAGAGTCTGCTTACTTTCCGTCTCGGTGGGTTCAATCATCAAAGCACCATGAACAACCAGAGGAAAATAGATAGTTGGTGGATGATAACCATAATCGATCAACCGTTTAGCAACATCAAGGGTGTGACAGTCATTTTGTAAGCCTTCTTCAGAAAAAACGACTTCATGGAGAGACCGTTGCTTATTTGGTAAGTCATACTCACCCTCCAGTCGGGCACGAATATAGTTAGCGTTCAGAACTGCCAGCTCAGAAGCCCTCTTCAGCCCTTCCCCACCCATAGATAAAATATAACAGTAAGCACGCACTAAAATACCGAAATGGCCATGAAATGATTTCATCCGTCCAATCGACTGGGGACAATTATATTCTAATTTAAAACCATCATCTTCTTTAACGACATATGGAACAGGGAGAAACGGAATTAACTTATCAGCAACACCAACCGGTCCAGAACCAGGACCACCGCCACCATGCGGAGTCGAAAAAGTTTTGTGTAAGTTAAAATGCATGACATCAATACCGATATCACCGGGACGGCTGATACCCATCATCGCATTCAAGTTAGCGCCATCGCTATAAACCAGCCCTCCTCGTTCGTGTACCAGATCACAGATGCCACGAATGTCCGCTTCAAATAAACCGAGGGTATTTGGATTGGTCACCATTAATGCAGCAACATCATCATCCATGACAGCAGCAATCGCTTCTTTACTTAGAATGCCATCTGAGGCAACGGTAATCACCTCATAACCACAAAGGGCAGATGATGCGGGATTGGTTCCGTGTGCCGTGTCGGGGATAATGACCTTATGGCGCTTCTGACCATTAGCCTCATGCCAGGCACGAATCATCAGCATTCCAGCAAACTCACCCTGAGCACCGGCTGCCGGCTGTAAAGTGATCGCCGGGAACCCAGAAATTTCGCCCAGGTCACGCTGTAAATTGTACATCAATTCCAGAGCCCCCTGGTTAAGCGCCTCTGGAGTCTGTGGATGAATATCAGTAAATCCAGGCAAACGTGCTGCCGTTTCGTTGATTTTTGGATTATATTTCATGGTACAGCTGCCAAGAGGATATAGACCACTGTCAACACCATAATTCCAGGTTGACAAGCGAGTATAATGGCGCACCACATCAACCTCTGAAAGCTCAGGAAAATCAGCAATCTCATCCCGAATTAAACTTTGGTCAGGAGTCACTGCAGGTACATCCAGACGGGTAATACTGTATCCAACTCGTCCAGACTGAGATTTTTCAAAGAGTAAATTTTCATCAAGAACTAAACCACGGCCCTCTGTACTCATCATGCTTCACCTCCCGCCAGTGCAGCCACCAGTCGATCAATTTGCTCCTGACTGTTTTGTTCAGTGACGCAGATCAACAAACCATTTTCCAAATCGGGGTAATCTCTACCGAGGGAAATACCCGCCAAGACACCCTGCTGTTCAAGACGCTGTTTCAACGCAGCAACTGGCTCAGAACAAGTGATGACAAATTCGTTGAAAGTTTCACCAGAAAATGGCACAGAAAACCCATCCAGTTGACTGATTTTTTCTTTGGCATAAACCGCCTTTGCATAGTTAACCTCTGCCAGCTGACGAAGTCCTTGCTTGCCGTGTAAAGCCAGGTAAATGGCAACCATCAAAACACACATTCCCTGATTAGAGCAGATGTTGGAAGTCGCTTTTTCACGCCTGATATGTTGTTCACGGGTTGCCAAAGTAAGAACAAATCCGCGTTTACCGTCCTTATCCATCGTTTCACCAACCAGACGCCCCGGGAGAACCCGCATATCCTCCTTACGTACAGCAAAGAAACCGATTCCAGGGCCACCATAAGAGAGGGGAATGCCGAAACTCTGTCCCTCACCAACAACAATATCTGCTCCCAGTTCACCGGGAGATCTGTATAACGCCAAAGCCAGAGGCTCAGAAACAGCAGCGACCAAACGTGTCCCGGAAGCATGCGTCAATTCAGCAATGGATCCAAGATTTTCAATCTGCCCAAAATAATTCGGATAACCGATAACCACGGCAGCAACCTGGTCACTGAGCAGCTTTTGCAATTCAGCTTGATCGGTCACACCAGCCTGTAATGGAATATCAATCAGATCGATATTAAGGTGGGCACTATAGGTTGCAATTGTCTCACGGTATTGAGGTGGCAACCCCTGTGACAACAAAATTTTGTGACGCTTTTTCCCGGCGCGTATAGTCAACAAAACCGCTTCGGCACAGGCAGAAGCCCCGTCGTACATTGATGCATTGGCAACATCCATTCCAGTCAGTTGACAGATCAGGGTCTGAAATTCAAAGACTGCCTGCAAGGTTCCCTGACTGATCTCCGGTTGATAGGGGGTATAGGCAGTGTAGAACTCACTCCGGCTGACAAGTTGGTCGATGACTGCCGGTATAAAATGATTATAAGCTCCACCACCAAGAAAAGAATCCCAGTCAGATGTCTTGGTATTTTGCTCTGCGAGCCCACGCAAAAAAGTCAACGTTTCAGATTCAGACTTTGCAGCACTCAAATCAAGAGGTCTTTTCAGCCGACAATCCGCTGGGACTCCGGAGAAAAGCTCTTCAATGTTCGACACTCCAATCTGGTCGAGCATCTGCTGCACATCTACATCAGTGTGAGGTAGATAACGCATAATTATCCTTTCAACTACAACATTAACTTTTATCAGTTAAGTGTCTATTGTTAAATATTTATAAATTCAATCTTTCTCAACAAATTCCTGATAGACTGTGGCATTCATCAAACTGTCTAACTGAGCTGGATCACTCAACTTAATCTTGATCATCCAACCATCCTCGTATGGAGAATTATTCACCGCCTCTGGTGCATCAGGAAGTTCTTCGTTTATCTCTACAACCTCACCGCTAACGGGAGCATAGACATCGGAGACCGCCTTGACCGATTCAACAACACCAAACGTCTTTCCCTCTTCTAAAGTATCGCCAACTTCAGGCAATTCGACAAAGACAATATCACCCAGCTGATCCTGAGCAAAATCGGAAATACCGATAGTAACAACATCGTCTTCGGCCAGTACCCACTCATGATCTTCGGTGTATTTGAGTTCTTCTGGAAAATTCATCATATCCTCCTCAATAGAAAAGCCCACAGGGCGTGCATTATTTTACAAATGGTAAAGTGGTTCTCTCAGCCGGCATTTGACGTTTACGAATCCCGATTTCCAATGGTTGATCACTGTCCGCTATTGCAGTTTCTACCAAAGCTAGCGCAATGCCTTTTTTCAAGATTGGAGACATAGTACCACTGGTGACATAACCAACTTCACGTCCATTACAAAAAACCGGATAACCTTCACGCGGAACCCCTGAAGTCGTCAGAGTCAAGGCAATCAGCTTACGTGGCAAACCAGCCTCTTTTGCTTTGAGCATAGCATCCCGACCGACAAAGTTCCCCTTTTTCAGCTTGGTAATCCACCCCAAGCGTGCCTCAATCGGCATAATATCTGCAGTAATTTCATGACCGTAAAGTGCATAAGCTTTTTCTAAACGGAGGGTATCACGAGCCCCCAGCCCTATTGGCTTCAATCCCAGCGACTGGCCGACACGCATCAACTCCTCCCAGAGTTTGACCCCATCTTCTGCAGGACAATAAAGTTCAAAACCATCCTCACCGGTATACCCGGTTCGCGAAATAATCGCATCAATACCAGCAACTTGCCCCTCTACAAAACGGTAAAACTTTATTGCTGATAAATCGGTGCTGGTCAATTTAGCCAGAATATTTGCAGCAACCGGTCCCTGCAAAGCCAATTGCGCATATTCTGCACTACGATTAGTCAAGGTTAGATCACTGAAATCAGTTTTTTTCAGCAAATCTTCCAACCAGGCAAAGTCTTTATCACTGTTGGAAGCGTTAACGCAGAGCAGATAGCGATCAGCAGTGAAACGGTACAGGGTTAAATCATCAACCACCCCCCCCGTTTCATAGCAAAGAGCAGTGTATTGAACCTGCCCATCGTTCAGACATGATAGATCATTGGTCGTCACATACTGAAGAAAATCAAATGCTTGAGAGCCAGAAACTTCAATTTCTCCCATATGGGAAACGTCAAATAGCCCAGCCGTCGTCCGAACCGCCATATGTTCTGCAATGACACCAGAATATTGTACCGGCATGTCCCAACCACCAAAGTCAACCATACGTGCACCTAATTGACGATGAATCTGATTTAAAGGTGTTTTATTCATCACTAAGCTCCCTATAGTAATAAAGGTAATCAATCAGTATTTCTAGATTACAGCCTCTTAAATCCCGAAAACACAAGATGCACCCCCGTAGATAAAAAATCAATCACTAGAATATTTCTTTTCAGATGAGCCTCTTGCAAAAGTCGTCATCCTCGTGAAAACGGCGACCCAGTTTTTGACAAGCCCGAGAAACCTCGGTATCCCCGCCTATGCGGGAATGACGGGCACTGAATTTTAAAGTCTTTGGCAAGAAGCTCAGATAATAATAGTTAATAGCGACAAAGCAAGAGAACTATTGACTCTCGCTAACCTTACTGACCCACCCGACGCTTAGCGCTTAGCAGAGTATTGTAAAGCAGCATAGTAATAGTCATCGGCCCAACGCCACCAGGAACCGGAGTGATTGCAGCGGCATTAATTGAAGCCGCTGCAAAATCGACATCACCAACTAGCTTTTTTTCACCGACCCGATTGACACCGACATCGATGACAACCGCCCCCTTTTTGATCCAATCCCCTTTAATCATTTCAGGTCGACCAACAGCCGCAATTACAACATCAGCCGCAACAACTTTCTGCACTAAATCAACCGTTCTTGAATGACAAATTGTTACCGTTGCATGCTCAGCAAGGCACATTAACGCTAGCGGCTTACCTACAATGTTGGAGCGCCCAACAATAACAACATCTTTACCCTCAAGACTAACCCCGGTGTGCTCAAGTAATTTCATCACACCATAAGGAGTACAAGGCTTGAATACCGGGTCTCCAGTGACCAGTCGACCAACATTGTAAGGATGGAAACCATCAACATCCTTGCTTGGAGAGATCGCCTCCAGAATTTTTGCTTCAGCTATATGTTTTGGAAGTGGTAATTGAACCAGAATGCCATCAATCTTATTATCATCATTGAGCTGGGCAATTAAATCCAGCAATTCAGCCTCAGGAGTTTCAGCTGATAATTTATGCTCAACAGAATAGATTCCGGCAGCCGCACAGGCTTTTTCTTTCATCGAAACATAAACTCGACTTGCCGGATCCTCTCCTACCAGAACAACTGCAAGACCCGGGGTCACACCTTTGACAATAAGCTCCTCAACATCTGTAGAAATCTGCTGTCTCAACTCGGCTGCAATCACTTTACCATCAATCAATTCCGCCATTTTTAAAAACCTCCTTTTGAAAAATCTGTCCGATCTGAAACGACTAAACAACTCTACACTGAAAGTGCATGAAGTTTGGCAGGATTGAAAGTCCCTTTAAAGCAAAGTCAAAATCCGCAGTAATCGTCATCCTCGCGAATGCGGGGATCCACGCCCCACAGAACCACTGGATTCCCGCCTGCGTGGAAATGACGGAACTGAGTAGCAACTGAAAGTCTTGGTCTAAAGTCCATAGTTTTGACTAGCATGATGGAACAGCAACATTTATGTAAAAAAATCCCCGCCAGATTTTATCTGACGAGGATTTTCAGCTCAATCGAACTGGATCAACCATGTGCCTCTTTAACACATGAAGAACAAGCATCACTGCTACTGGCAGCAGGTATCGGACGACTATCTCCATGAGAATAGCCTTCCTCGTACCAGCCACCACCTTTGAGGGCAAACGCTACCTGAGATATCATTTTTCTGGCATGCCCGCCACAATGACGGCAAGTTTCAATAGGTTCATCTGAATATTTTTGTCGGACTTCAAAAGTTAACCCACAATCTTCACACTGATATTCATACAACGGCATGTTTCAAACCTCCTTTTTTTTACGAGCTACAAACGACCAGAGATAGTAAATTGCAGGAAGAACACCTGTCAAGAAAAGTTTATCGTAAAAAGAGAAAATGTCAGGAAAAATCAAGCTGACCATCAATATCTTCATCACTGATCAAGGGTTGCATCAAACGTGATTGCTGATCATCTGCTTCAATTTGCAGGGTATTTATATCCATTAATTTCAAGTGATTTTCAATGAGCGCTCGCAGGCCACCTTCAAAAGAAATCTTCTGGCGTTTGATTTCCTGAATTTCATTCAGTAATTGCACCCGGCGCTCACTGGCATCCCGAATCACCCGTTCCCCCTCAAGGTGAGCCTCGGCCACCACAATTTCAGCTTCCTTACGGGCGTTGGTTTTCAATTCTTCAGTGACCTGTTGAGCCGCCATCAATATTTCCTGCAATGCTTTTTCCCGCTCACGCATTTGCTCAAGGGAGGTTCGGGTTCGGGCTAAAGACTCTTTCAATTCATTATTCTGCCGATGTAAGCGTTCAAGTTCTTCAGCCAACATTTCCAAAAAGCTATCAACAGCAGAGGTATCGTAACCAAACATGCGGGTTTTGAACTGATGTTGCTGAATTTCTATCGGAGTAATCCGCATTAATTTATCCTCTAAAAGCTCTATTAACTGGCCAGCTGATATAAAAATGAAATTAAAACTTGTTGAACAACAGAAAGAAGAATCAATAGCGCGATGGGAGACAAATCAAATCCGCCAAGCTGCAAGAATGGTATCAATCGGCGTAAGCGATACAGTGCCGGATCGGTAGCACTGTGCAGAAAACGAACAATGGGATTATAGGGATCGGGACTAACCCATGAGATCAACGCTCTGGCAATAACAATAAAAGTATAAATATTAAACGCCAAGTCAAGAATTCTAGCAATTGCAATAATTAAAACGCTCATACTTAAATCACCCTTCTTTGTTGCAAAAATTACTGTAATTTTAAGTTGTTATACCGAAAGAGGGAAAGCCTGTCAAACGATTCCAACAATCCTAACCGCCATCTTTGAGTTTTGACTTAAACTGAAAAAACAGCTAAGTTCCTCTGTGACGTAGTATCGAATGGATAAAAACCCTTAAAATGAGGTTGCATGATGGTTCAAACCAATAATATTAATGTTCTCGAAGTCTCCCCAATCATCTCACCTGCGGATCTTAAACAGGTTTTTCCTTTGCCACTTCCAGGAGCTAATTTTGTCAACGACAGCCGTACGACTATCAAGGCTATCCTCAAAGGAGAAGATAAGCGGCTGCTGATAGTTGTTGGTCCCTGCTCAATTCATGACCCCCTTGCAGCCATTGAATATTCCAAACGGTTAAGCAAACTGGCAGAAAACCTTCAAGATCAGCTATTTATCATCATGCGTGTCTATTTTGAAAAACCCCGCACAACTGTCGGCTGGAAAGGGTTAATCAACGATCCCGATATGGATGGAAGTCACAAAATATCTAAAGGGTTAGGAGTGGCACGCCAGCTATTCTGTGCCATAACCGATCTGCGGCTCCCTATTGCCAGTGAAATGTTGGATCCGATTACGCCACAATACCTGTCTGACATGATCAGTTGGGGCGCCATAGGAGCCCGAACAACAGAATCACAGACCCACCGGGAGATGGCGAGTGGTCTTTCTTTTCCTGTCGGCTTTAAAAATGGTACTGACGGCGGCCTGAAGATTGCCTTGGATGCGATGGCTGCGGCCTGTCGTGAACACAGTTTTCTCGGCATAAATCATGAGGGTCGCTCTTCAATTGTCCACACCTCCGGGAACCCTGATATTCACATGGTCTTGCGCGGTGGCAATGGCGCCCCAAATTATTACCCGGAAGCGGTAAAAAAAGCAGCCGATCTTTTAAGCAAAAAACAACTTCCCCCAGCCATCATGGTTGATTGTAGTCATGCGAACTCCTACAAAGACCACACCCGTCAGGGGGAGGTTCTGGACAATATTATTGATCAGTTGATTGACAATCCCGGCTCAATCTCTGGGGTCATGATTGAAAGCAACCTGAATGCTGGCAATCAAAGTATTCCGGAAGATCTAAACCAGTTAAAATATGGAGTATCAATCACCGACAAATGTGTTGACTGGGATACAACTGTAGAGATGTTAACCAAATCACACCACAAGCTGAGCCAGAGGTAATGACAGATGAGTAATCTTAACAAATACCGCAGTTAATGTATCGGGTGGGTACTCAACTGACTGCTGTTCATTTCTGTTAGATCAATATTGCCATATTTTTTTTCATAACGTTCAATATTACTCTGTAGTGCCAACAATAGTCGCTTGGCATGCCGTGGAGAAGTAATCAAGCGAGACTGGACACGCGCTTTAGCTGCCTGTGGTTGGACATAGATGCAATCAATAACAAACTCGCTGTCATTATGATTAACGACCGCCATATTGATATACTGACCAGCGGCAACATCATCGTTCATTTGAATTTCAAGTTTCATTTTCTGTTCTTTTTCCACAACATATCCTTCCAGAATTAAAGTAGATTCATAAATCGTTCAGGAGTCGATATAGCCCTTGTTCCAACTCCCAAATTATTTCAACAGCCCTCTGATGGCCATCTTTCTCCAATGAAACTCGTGCTCGATCCAGATATCCATGCGCTTTTAGTAATACAGGAGAAAGTTTATCTTCTAGCTGAAGCTGTGGAATTTCACCAACCGAATCAACCCAATCCTGCAATTCTTCTGCAGCAATATCAACCAGTCGTAGCGATTTAGCTGTATCCTCAGGAAGAATCTCGTAGAGATGGTCTGATTCTTGATCTATCCGCTCTAAAAGTTGCCTGTAACGTTCTGAGACTGACATAACATCCTCCCTTTCCTATAAATCTGAGCTCTGGAGCCGCATCCTATGAAAAAGAAGAGAAAAGATCAAACTTAAAACCCACCTTTTCCCGCTGGATATTTCATATAGTGGCACAGCCCACAAGAAAATTGTCGAGCAAATGGCTCTGGGTTAGCTGAGCCCTATTGTTGTTTCAAAAATATGCAGTTGCTTGAGGGATTTGGGAACTGCCAGGTTTGGAAATATGGGAAGGGAGACAACGATGAGACAAGTCGAGTTGTCAGCGTGATCAAATCGATATTGATAAGCGGAGGTGGTGGAAAGTAGAAACTCTCAGAAAATAGCGTTATTCCATTAATGCGGCATATTTGC
>JAKIUD010000021.1 GCA_021647765.1 Desulfuromusa sp.
AAATTGCGATGGCATTTTAGTCGAGCGATGACAAAACAGGTCAAACCGGCGTATCGAAAACCTGACAGTCCCGAAGGTCGTTGAGACCGAAAATTCGATAAGGACGATACGCGCAGATTTCATCGAGGTCCGAGAGATCATAAAATCTCTCATAAAGAGACCGGATATACGGCAGCAATCCTGTCCCTGTTATCATTGACAAAAAAACCTTGCAATTAAGGGGGAGACCATATACGGGACTGTCCCCAGCACCATCGGGGGCTGTCCCAAGAGTTTACGAGCCACGAAGAATTGTGGTGGTTCGCACCGCAAAAGCCTGGGACAGCTCCTATACCCTAAGATTACGAGGCACTTATGCATAGACGCAAAAGAATCGACCCAAGAGTCATCGGTAGTTTTGTTGTTGGCGCCGTCATTTTAAGTGTTGCCGGATTGCTGTTTTTCGGACCCGGAGGGTTTCTTGCTGAAACACGAACTTATGTTATCAATTTTGACAGTTCGGTTAAGGGTCTTAACGCTGGTTCTCCGGTACGTTTTCGAGGGGTGAAAATTGGGCAGGTAAAAGAGATACAGGTTCGAGTTCGACCAAAAGATTTTAAATTCTATATCCCCGTTATTATTGAGATTGAACCCTCCAGGTTCAAAGCGGAAGGAACGAATCTAGGCATACTTGATACCATTAAGACAACGGTTCAAGGTGGCGATCCAATGTTATCACTGGTAGCTAAAGGACTGCGCGCACAGATGCAATTGGACAGTCTGGTCACCGGGCAACTCTATGTCAATCTGGATATGCTACCAGATGAACCACTCATTCTCACCGGTTACGAAAGTGACTATCCTGAGTTACCTGCGATCACTTCCAGCCTTGAAGAACTAACCAAAACCTTTGAAGATATTCCCCTTAAAGAACTTGCTGATAAAATAATCAGTTCTGCTGAAGGGTTCGAAAAGCTTATCAACTCGCCAAGCCTCCATAGTGCCATAGCGAGGTTTGACAACACCATGGCTCAATTAAACTCACTGCTAAATAAGCTGAATGAGCAAGTTCTTCCTATCGTAAATGTGTTCAAAAGCACATTGCAGCAAGGGGAGACAACCATTATCAACCTTGATCAAAGGCTTGAACAAACACTTCAAAGTGCCCAGGCAACAATTTCTCACATGGACAGCAAAGTTGATCCTCTCGCTGAACAATTCAGCCAAGCAGTACAAGCGGTTAATGATGCATCGACCAAAACAGCGGACGCGATGCAACAGATCAAAGGACTCTCTGCTAATGATTCTCAGATTATGGAGCAGTTAAGTTTGACACTTCAGGAAGTCAACCGCACCGCCCGGACGTTGCGCTATTTGACGACAGAACTTGAACGCGACCCACAAATACTGTTACGCGGCAGGGTCAATGGAGGAACAAAATAATGCGCTATCTCGTTTCAATTGTACTCTTACTTTGTACCTCCTGCATACAAATCGGCAGTGATCCACAACCAATGCGTTATTATCTGCTAGAAAGTATGCCAGAGGCACCGAATATTTATTCAAATAAAACTTTTATTATTAACCTTAAACTTGTTGATTTTCCTGACTATCTTGATCGTCTACAAATCGTAACTCGCGACAAAAACAATGGTATTGAATTTTCGGATCTGGAACGTTGGGCAGAGCCGCTGCAAGATAATTTGACTCGAATCCTCCGCGAGAACCTGGCTCTTGTATTGCCGGAGGCCAACATCTTGATCAACCCGTGGGAAAATTCAAGCAACAATGCAATAAAAGTAAAACTTGTGGTGAATAAAATTTTGGGGAAACTTGGTGATCATTCGCAAGTGGATGTCCGCTGGACAATAGAAAATGATCGGGGGCAAACAATTCAAGGACATTTTATTGACCGACAACCCATTGGCAATAGCTACCAGGATCTAGTTGTCGGACTGAACAATGGAATCAATCATCTCAGTGTGGAACTGGCCAAAGAATTAGTGAAGCAATTAAATTAAAAGGGAGACACAATCGTCTCCCTTTTTGCTACTCAATTCTCCAGGTAAAAATCTGAAGATATCTATCCCAGAATAAATCCTCGGCCAAGCTCAATTAATTTTTCCAATGCTTCAAATTGTTTTGTTTCAGCATACAACCTCACAACCGGTTCGGTTCCAGACTTACGGAACAACACCCAAGATCCATCGTCAAGCAGATATTTGTTGCCATCTATTCTGATAACGTCAACAATTTTATGCTCACCGATCTTTTCCGGGGGGTTAGCAAATTTATCGGGCAAAGTTGCTTCCAGTTGTGGGGATAAATGAATATTGATTCGTTTGGTATAGATTTCTCCAACCCGCGAATAGAGGTCAGACAACAACTCATGTAGGGATCTTTTCTCCACCGCCACCATCTCTGCAACTAATAAACAAGCCAGAATTCCATCCTTTTCCGGGACATGTCCTTTGATACTTAATCCAGCACTCTCTTCCCCCCCGATTAAAATTTTATTGGCGCTGATATATTCACCGATAAATTTAAACCCCACAGGTGTTTCAAGTACATTGACCCCATGATATTTTGCCACCGCATCAACCAGATGCGACGTGGCGACACTACGAGCAGCGTCACCCCGCAGACCTTTACGGCGAATCATATAATCAAACAACAGCGCCAGAATATAGTTGGGCTCAATATAGCTGCCATCGCTGTCAATAATTCCAAATCGATCGGCATCCCCATCAGTAGCTAATCCAAGAACAACAGACTCATTCCCTTTGATCAAACCGATAAAATCCTGAATATACTCTTCTGCTGGCTCTGGCGGCTTACCTCCAAAATATGGATCAAGATGATCGTTGATTTTTACGACCTTAACCTCTGCTTCTTCCAGAATTCGATCAAGATAACCCCGTCCTGAACCGTACAGAGGATTAACAGCGATGGTCATCCCTGACGCAGCAATCGCCTTCAAATCAACCAGATTTTTAAGTGCTGTAAAATAGTCTTCACGTGGATCGATCTCCTCAAACAAATCCTGCTTAACGGCAGTCTCCAGATCAATATCCTTGAAAACAATTTCTCCGGTCATAGCATTAGCACGTTCTTCAATATCGTTGGTTGTTTCCGGCAATGCTGGACCACCCGAAACAGGAGAAAATTTAATGCCACTATAGTTATAAGGATTGTGACTGGCAGTAAAATTGATCCCACCGGCGGTCTTTCTCCGCAGAATTTCATGAGCAATCACCGGAGTCGGTGTGTCCCGTTGACAGAAATAACTTTTAATCCCCGCGCCAGCCAATACCCGAGCTGCCTCACGGGAAAAATCAGCACCCATAAAACGGGCATCGTAACCGATCACTAAGCCCTTATCAGCTAATCCTTCGGCATGCAGATTATCGGCAATAGCCTGTACCACCACCCGAACATTATCCAAAGTAAAATCTTCACAAAAAATAGCACGCCACCCTGATGTCCCAAATTTAATTCCCGACATAATAAACCTCCTGTTGATTTATCATTCTACCCTCAGGCAGAGAGTATCTCAACTTTTTACCCGAAATAATCAATAAAAAAAGCCGGTTACTCGATAAACAGCAGCCGGCTCAATAATAATGGGATAAGAACAGCTTACCTCAGCTCAATTCCTGCATCGGCGGCAGCATCGGCAACGTGCTGGGTATAAATCGCTGCAACTGCATTATTTTCACCCATTCCGTGCAGATATGGAGCGACAGATATTCCCTCCTTTTCAAGCAACGATTTCCATGAATCTTCGTCGGAACCAGCCATATCGTTAGTTGCATGATCACCAGCAACAATCATAAATGCCCTGATAACAACTTTCTTCACCCCTTTTTCTTGCAGAGTTTTGATCACCTGATCAACTGGTGGATATCCCTCGACCGTACCGACAACAGTCAAAACATCCGGATAAGCTAGATTCATCTCATGATCAAACTGTAGATATGCCCCACCCGAGGGGAAATGGTCATTACCATGCCCCATATAAACCAGCGCAGCTCCAGCTTTTTTAGCTCGATCAATATCCTCTTGCATAGCTTTTACCGCAACCTTGATATCTTTGGCATAAGGATGGTTGATACCAAACGTTCCCAGCATGGGACGACCGATAACCAGCTTATTGAAAGGCTTAAATTTAGCTTTGATGGTATCAATAGAAGCCAACGCCTTGACGTAAGAACTCAAGTCAAGAAATTCCTCAGCTGGAGCGATATGGGTCGGCTGGACAATAATTGTGTCGTAACCATCATCCTGAAAATTGGCAATTACGGCCAAAGGCCCTTGAACATGAAGTATCTCAGCTGGAACGTTTGGATGGACTTTGACATAAACAGGGTCAGACGCTCGTTTCTGCCAGATTTTACGAATAATATTTGAGGTAAAAGCAATTCGTACTGGCGTTTGGGGATAGGCTTGTTCGATTTTCTCTTTGATGTTGAGCAAACCGCGCAATGCCGGTTCAACTGTCGTCCCGAACATCGCCAGAACGATACCATTTTTGTGGTTCACTTTGTGTTCTCCTGCCGTTGCACATTGAACGGATAAGATAAAAATAAGAACAAGGGCGAAAAAAATTGATCTCTTCATACAACCTCCTGGTTGTGGCTCGAAATAAAAAATCCCGAACCAATTAAAAAATTGATCCGGGATGCCCTGTTCTTTCCCAGAATGTTGCATACTTCAACCTTGTGCCACAGGGCTGAAATATATTTTTCAGGCAGGTCTTCTGACTTCCGGATCAACCAGATAACCGCGCCTTCCCATCCCAAACAGCAGACAGTGGCATCGTGCAGTTATCGTCCCCGGTTACAGCGGCGGGCCCGCTCCGGATTCACACCGGATTCCCTTTTCATCCGCAATTAATGAATTGTGGACACCTGAAAAACTATCGCGCCACTCTACAAAGTGGAGAAAATTAAGTCAAGCAGCACCAAGCTAAACGGTGAAGCGGCCTTCGAGCGCTTTCAGGAGCTTAGCTGTTGTATTTTTTAGCTTCATCCCAAAAACGCCTCCCTGTATGGATAATCATCGTTGTCATATAGTTAAGTTTTTTCGGTTGCCATTTTTCAAGACTGTTGAGAACCAGTTCCTCTTCACCTTGATCGGCGCAACTAATTAAACGGGTATGAGCGAGCAAATTGCGCTGGTTCAACAGTTCACACAATGCGTCAATAACACCAGCAGCTTTATAGAGGACTAAAGTTTCACAATGATCAAGAGCCTGCTCAACAGCATTCAGATTGGAGGCAGACATCAACATTAAGCGATCTTCCTGAAGAGTCAATGCTTCACCAAACCGGCTGGCAGCGGTCTGAAAGGCACTGATTCCCGGAACAATGTGGATATTTTGAGGTTCAAGCCGATCGCTTAGTTCTGCCAGCAGGTAGGAGCTGGTAGCAAAAACCAGGGGATCTCCAAGCGTGATCTGGACAACAGATCGTTGTTGACGACAATTGGCGATCACCATTTCTGCCAGTTGCTGCCAGCGCTGTTGGGTCGCCTGATTATCACGTATCATCGGATATTGGGCACAATGAATTTCCTGCTGATCTAAAAATGGCTGGACTGCCTCCAGAGCAAGGCTACGGGAACTCCCTTTTGCCTGAGGGGCAATCACCACATCGGCAGAAGCTATAATGGCGGCGGCGCGCAAGGTGAGCAGATCTGAGCACCCCGGCCCGACACCAACAGCATAAAAATGGCTCGGCTGAGCTAGGATAAAACAACCAGGGATAAAATTATTCCTTAATTTGGGCAAAACCTTCTCCATAAAAATAGTTATTGAGTTTAACAACATTATCAAAACTGACCGTATTGGCGCGCGAAAACTGGAGTTCATCGACCCGCAAGAACCGGGCAGCCAGATGAGCGTAAGAGCTGCGTTGCTGTGGCGGTTGTGGATTTTTGTTCATCGGTCCCACCTGATAGATATAAATATCTGGTTGCTGTGCCAACACCGCTTCGATACTGTAGCGCACCAGCTTACGTTGAGCAGGGGCAATCAACGTCCCCCCGGCTCTTTTAATAATATCGGCGACAATGTGTTTATCTCCTGCGACCATCAGCGGCATTGCCGTCACTTCAAACACAACTCGTGGCATTGTTCTAATCGGCTTCAGCTGTTTAAGCTTTTGCCATTGCCGAGCAACCAGTTGTATTCCCAAGGCAACTTTACCAAGACGTTGAGCTAATACGGTTATCTGTCGACCAATTTCATCGAGGCTGCGGGGATGATAGTAAAAAACTTCAGCACCGACCGCAGCTGCCATCTCCTTGGAAAAAAAGCGATTGGATGACACGATCAACAGATCGGGGTTAAGGGAGCGGATAATCTCAACATTGGGGCGGATATGGGAACCAACTCGGGTCGCCCGGGTAAACCCCTCAAGATTGCGCGTCACTCCAACCACCAGATCGTCCGCCTTCAGTTGGTGGATAATATCGCCCGCCGCCGGGGACAACAGCACAATCCTCTGTGCGCACCAAGCGTTAGTGGTGAAACTGAAAAACAGCAGTACCAGTAGTAACCTGTACACCGTAGGTCTCCTTCAGTAGTTCAGGGGTTACATCCTTGCGCGCCACGTCAGCGAGCAATCGTCCCTGTTTCAAAAATAAAAAGCGCTCAAAAAACCGGTAAGCCAGATTGATATCGTGCACTGGCGCGATAACCGTTTCCGGCCGAGTACTCAACAAGGCAAAGATATCGAGGGTGTGGCGGATATCGAGGCTGGCATTCGGTTCGTCCAGGTAAATGATTTCTGCCTGCTGATTAAGCACCCGCGCCAGCATCACCCGCCGTTGTTCACCGCCACTGAGTTGGTTAAATGGTCGCTGGGAAAAATCGAGCAGATCAAGCCGTGCAAGCAGCAACCGGGTCTTTTCGTCGTCTTGGCTACTAAAACTATTGCCACTACAATGGGGAAACCGACCAAACAGCACCACTTCATAAACACTGAAGGGGAAAATTACCTCGGACAACTGCGGCAACAGAGAAAACAACTTTGCCCGTCTGGCCATCAGCAGCTCATCTAAATTATTGCCGTTGTAACGCACCACTCCTGCGGCGGGCGACAGCAAACCACACAACAGTTGTAATAAGGTACTTTTGCCACAGCCATTCTCCCCCATAACCGCGACCTTTTCCCCTGCAACAATTCGGAGGGAATCGATCTGCAATGAAAAATTGCGCCGCCCAAAAATCAGTTTCTCAGCCTGCAACTCAGCCATGCCAGAACCTTTCCCGCCGAGTTTGCAACAGATAGAGAAAAAATATACCCCCCAACAAAGCGGTGATAATTCCTACCGGCAGCTCTGCTCCACCGGGGATGATCACCCGCGCAACCGCATCGGCAATCACCAGCAACAGCGCTCCCAGCAATGACGAATAGAGGAGGTTGTGACGCATATCACTACCAAACAGGCTCCGAGCGATGTGGGGGACAATCAACCCGACAAAACCGATAATGCCGGTATAACTGACCGCAATGGCAACCAACAATGTCGCCGCGACAAAAGCAAAACTACGCAAGCGTGGGACATTAACACCCATCGTTTGTGCCGAACATTCATCGAGAGCAAGCAGATTCAAGTGCAATGCCCGTTGGCGAAAGGACAGATAGATCACCAGAAAAACCAGCGCACACACCAGCAATCGCCCCCAACTGACAATAAAAAATCCCCCCATCAACCAGAAAACGATAGAAGAGATAGATTCCTCAAAAAAATACTTAGAGAAACTGATCACCGCCGAGGCGACGATATTCATCACAATCCCTGCCAGAATCATCGTTACCGGATTGATAAACCCATTGGTCAGCGACAACCGGTAAACCAGGGTTAACCCCAGCAATCCCGTCACCAAAGCACAACAAGGCACAAGAGGAGCCGGAGCACCAAAAGAGATCGCCAGGATTGCCCCAAGAGCCGCCGACGATGCGGCACCGGTGGTAAAACTATCGGCCAGCGGGTTTTTCAGCGTCAGCTGATACACACTGCCGGACAAACCCAGCATCGCCCCGATCACCGCACCGAACAACACCCGTGGCAGGCGTAAATTAAGCAGAATGTCGTGTTCAACTGCGGTCATGTTCAGCGGATTGATCGCTGTAGCCCCCATTAAACACGCTGCGCATAGCGCGATGACAAAAGTAACCCATAGCCACCGTTTCATATCTGCACCCGATTGACCACCCGGTAAGCGACAATAAACAAAACAACGACCATCACTGCCAGAAGCGGAAACAGGGCATTATTGACCGCCATATCACCAATTAACGTTGAGCGGATTAACCGGGTCGAATAGGTCAGAGGCGACAGTGCCGCGACTGCACGGATAACCACGGGCATCTTCTCCACCGGAAAAAATGTCCCGGATAAAAACATCATCGGCGTGATCAAAAACGAGTTCATCAGCGCCTGATCGCTGTGGTTACGCACCAGCAATGCCGTTATCAACCCAAGCAGGGAAAAAATCGCCAGATGGAGCAAAAGAGCGACCAGGAACCGCACGCCAAAAGTGAGCTGTACCCCACACAGCAGGGTGTAAATGCCAATAATAACCACAGGAATCAACCCTTTAGTCACGCCGTAAAACATCTCGGCAACAACAATTTCCCAGCGTTTCAACGGCGCCAGCAAATACTCCTCAAAAACCTTAAAATAAAAGCGGGAAATATTGATTTCGGTGGCAATACCATAGCTCTGATTCATACTGCTCATAGTCAATAATCCAGGCAAAAGAAACAGCAAATAATCGTGTCCATTGACCTGGGCACCCTGCCCAACACCGTAACCAAAAGCAATGAGAAACAGTGCCGGAGAAACCGCCGATGCCAACACCGTCTTGACCAATTTTTTGCGCAAAATCAAAGTTTCGCGCAGGTAAATACCGCGGACACCATTAAACATCGCCCTTCCCCCCCGCGATCCGCTTACCTGTCAGCTGCAAAAAAACATCTTCGAGAGTTGTCTCACGGATCCGCACCACTGTATCGAGCTGTTTCAGCCGTCTCAATGCCGCGTCTCTATCAGCGAAAAATTCGCTATCTAAATCTGTACCTCGGTAGATATCCAGCACATAATCCCCCCCACAACTTTTAAGTTCATCGGGACTACCAGCAGCAATAATTTTGGCGTTGTCCATGATCATAACCCGCTGCGCCAAGCTTTCTGCCTCTTCGATATAGTGAGTTGTCAAAAAAACCGTACACTGCTGTTCCACATTGATACGACGCAAAAACGCCCACATCCGCCGTCTGCTGTGGGGATCAAGCCCGACGGTTGGTTCATCGAGAAATAGAATTTTCGGCTGATGGAGCAATGCTCTGGCGATCACCAGCTTGCGCTTCATTCCGCCAGAAAGTTTTCCCGCCGCAGTGGCAGATTTTTCCAGCAGATCGGCAAACTCAAGACAGAACCTGATCCGTTCTTCCAGTTGCCGCCCGCGCAAACCAAACAGTATTCCGTGGATGCGCAAATTTTCCGCAACGCTCAACTCTTTATCGAGATTATTATGTTGCGGCACCACCCCGATTAGCTGTTTCACCGCCAGCAAGTCGGGATTAAAACGCTCACCCCGATAACGAATTTCGCCCCGATCAGGATGAAGAAGCCCGGTGAGCAAATTGATGGTGGTCGTTTTACCGGCGCCGTTGGGACCAAGAAAAGCAAACAGTTCCCCGCGATAGACTTGAAAGCTGACATTGTCAACCGCCAAAGTGGAACCAAAGCTGCGCATTAATCCCGTTACCTCAATTTCAACAATTGCTGGGGTCAAAATTGTTCCAATCTGTATTTTTGCCTAAACTAAACACCTCTGCACTTTCAGTGCATAGGTTTAGGCGGGACGGAAAGTCCGTTTACAAGCAAACTCAAAATTCACATTAGTCGTCATCCTCGCGCAGGCGGGGAAATAACAGAATTGAGTAGACACTGAAAGTCTTGGAGTAAAGTTCATAGTTTTGGCTAGCGTGCTGGAACAAGCAAAATATTCAATTTGATCTTGAGCCACCATTTCCATGGAACCGGATAAGTCGAAAGAGACGCTACAAAACTTGGCGATTATCAGCTCTATTGACTATCGCATCGGCCTGTTTCAAAATTTCCAGTTCAAGATAATCGTAGCGTGATGGCGAATGGTGATTGCCGATAACTTCTTTCACTCTGATGATCAGATCAGCGGGGAAATCGATCTTTTGCAGTAGTTCCTCCGCAACCGCAGGACCATACTCCTCCTGAAGTTTCCCGTTGTTATAGCCAAACTTTTCTTCCGCCGGTTTTATCCCCACATCATGCAGCAGCGCACAGGCGATGACTAAATCACTATTAACCCCAGCCTTTTCCGCCATAATATTTTTACTGTGCCCTAACACCTGCAGAGCATGATCAATGCGGCGAAAATCGTCGGCAAAAAATTCGACCAGCAGTTTAATTATTTTTGCTTCGCTATATTCCATAGAACGTCTATCCTTTGCATTTCAGGTTGGTTTTGACTGCGGCAACCAACTCTGCCAAAGCGGTAAAAGTTTGACACCGCCCCGCCTCTTCTTTCGGGCGCTGAATAATAATCACTCGACAGTTTTCCTGTTGGGCGGCGTTGATCTTTTCGGCAACCCCGCCACGAGTCCCACTCTCTTTGCTAATCAGAACCGCGATATTTTTACTGCGGATTAAAGCTCTATTCTCTGCCACACTGAATGGTCCCCGCCCGACAATACGTGCATGTTGCGGCAGTCCGGCTCGGTCACATGCTATTGCCGATTCGGGATGGGGCAGTATCCGGGCGTAAAGGGTAAATTGATCACGCTGCAGCAGCTCCAGATACTCCACCAGGTGACGTGAACCGGTAGTGAGCAACACATTTCCCCCCAGTTTTTTTGCCCGCTGTGCCGCCTCCCGGTGGTCGGCAACAAAAAAGGTTCCCGCTGCAGGCACAATGGTCGCTGGCCGGCGTTGCCAGCAAAAACAGGGAACCTGTGCCTGTTGTGCTGCCGCAGCAACCGTTGCATGCAACTCCACTGCGTAAGGATGACCGGCATCGACCACAAGGCAGATTGCTTGTTGCCGGATCAATTCGACCATCGCGCCGTGATCCAGCCGTCCGCACCGGCGCCGGATCTGCGGATGGTCACCACTATCGAGGGGAACATCGGTTGCCGTTGAGACCAGAACAGAGTGCCCACTGTGCGCCAATGCCAAGGTCAACTCGGCAGTTTCACTGGTTCCACCAAACACCAGAATCACCGGTAATAGCCCCGGGGGGTGACCATTTTACCGCCCATAAGCTGCGTTGATCGATTGCCGATAATCACCAGTGAGCGCATTCCGATCTCCTCATTGAGAAAATGGTCGAGGTCGGAGTGGATTATTTGTTGTGCAATATCACTGATCGCCGTAACAATCCCCACTGGCGTTGTCCCCGTCCGATAACGGCAAAAGATTTGTGCGGCATCTTCAAGCTGATGAAGCCGTTTTTTGCTGCGTGGATTATACAGGGCAACCACCATATCAGCACCAGCAACTGCCTCAAGCCGTTTGACAATCGTCTCCCAAGGGATAAGCAGATCACTGAGACTGATAGTTGCCGAATCGAGCATCAGCGGTGCCCCCAACTGAGCAGCAGCAGCGTTAGCAGCACTCACCCCGGCAATCACCTCTATTTCAACATCCCAACTTTGTGCCGCCGCCATCTCCAACGCCAGCCCTGCCATCCCGTAAACCCCGGCATCCCCCGACGAGACCAACGCGACAGTTTCCCCTTGCAACGCCCGTTGCAGGGCGATAGCACAACGCTGATTTTCTTTACGCATTTCCGAAATAACAATCTCCTTACCGGCACACAAATCGGCAATAGCGGCGATATAGGGATCGTAACCGACAATCAGCGAACTGGCAGCAATCGACTCCACGGCACGATAAGTACGATCCAGCCGGTTTCCGGGGCCTATGCCAACGACAAACAATTTTCCTGTGCCACGGCGATGGTGATCCCCCGGCACGCTTGTTTTTGCACGATTAATGATGTCCTCCATCCTGCCAAAAGAGCTGCCGGTTCGGCGACAGCGGGCAGATCAACCTGTTGTTGTACAAATGATGATGATTGAAATTCGCGCTGACAGCTACAGATCCGGGCACTGCTGATAATTCGTAATGGGATATCCAGGCTGTCCGCCGCGGCCAGCAAACCCGCCTCGGCGCTTTTAACCTCGGCAGTCGCCAGATAACGAACCCGCTCCAACGACAAATTTTTGCGTTCCAGCACCCCGGTTAGTGCCGCTATAATTTCCTGTTGTGACTTGCCTTTGCGACAGCCGATACCGACAATCAAATCCTTGACCGCCTCGGTGGTGGTCGAAATCATCACCTCCGCATCGAGAATATTCGCCACCTGAACGGTGAGAGCGTTTGCTCCACCTTCATGGCCACTGAGGAGGCTGATCGCCGTTCGTCCTCCAACATCAACCACAACAACCGCTGGATCGGAGAGTTTACTCTGTACTGAAGCAGACAGTGAGCGTACCACCAGACCGCTGGGCGCGACAAATATCAACCCGCGGTATTGGGGAAATATTTGCGGCACCAATGTCATCACTTTCACAAAGGCTTTTGCTCCGGCGGGCAAGGGAACAGCGGTGTGAACGTAAAGATCCAAGTCCCTGAACGTGCCACGTAATTGCTCACACACCCATACCCCCTGGGGGGAAAAAGTGATTGCCGCCAATTTCACTGCTGCCCTCCCCCACTCTGCTCTTCCGCCTGACGATAGCCGTGACTAAAGTGGCGATGGTAAAGTTTTGACACCGGAATATCCCGTGCCAGTGCCGGACCAACAATAATCATGGCGGTTTTTTTGATCTGTGCTGCTGCGACCTTGACGGCAATATCGGCCAAGGTCGCCGAGATAATTTTTTCATCCGGCCACGACGCATGAAACACCACCGCCACCGGGCACTTTTTTCCATACCAGCACGCCAGTTCCGCAGCAACCTCCCCCATTTTGTGCACCGAGAGAAACAGACACAGCGTTGCCTGCGTTCGCGCCAGATGTTCCAACTCCTGCGCTTCCGGCATCGGCGTTCGCCCCGAAGTGCGACTTAAAATAATCGTCTGAGCAATTTCGGGCGCGGTTAATTCACTTTTAAGGGTTGCCGCCGCCGCCTGAAACGAGCTGATCCCCGGGATAACTTCGTAGTCAATTTTCAGCCGGTCAAGGATATTCATCTGCTCCCTGATCGCACCATAAATGGAGGGATCACCGGTATGCAAGCGGATCAAATCGATATCGCGCTGTTTTGCCTGAACAAAGATCGCTTCCAGCTCTTCAAGGGTCATCCCCGCCGAATCGTACAGATCGGCAGTTTCAGGGAGCAGTGCCACCACTGCGGGGCTGACTAAAGAACCGGCATAAATGCAGATTTCACCCTCTTTGAGCAGACGCATAGCCCGTACAGTAAGAAGATCGGGATCTCCCGGCCCGGCACCAACAAAAAAGACTTTCATGGTTTATTCTCCCTGTTTGCATCAACCAGAATGACTGCGAGATTGCCGGTTGCAGCATCGGCACCCTGCAACCGTTTCAGGTCTGTTTCGATCCGCTGCTGCGGCAATCCTGCCCGGGCGACAAACACCGCCTTTTCGAGCAGATCAAACTGTTTCAGCAAAGCAAGAATCCGGGGCAGCCGTTTGCCGATTTTCATCAGTATCAGAGTCCCCCCCCGTTTGAGCGCACTTTCTAAAGCTGCTTTATCCATAACCGTCGGCAGTATGGTAACTGGTTGTTCCCCGCAACCAATGGCAAATTCGGTCAGTGCAGCAACATGACTACAGGCACTGATACCGGGGACAATTTCTACCGGCAGATTCTGCCATTGCTGTTGCAGTGCCCGTAGCAGATAAATACTGGTTGAATAGAGGAGTGGATCACCCAGAGTCGCAAAAGCAACCCTCTTACCGCAACGGATTTCAGTAATAATCTCAGCAGCGACCTGCCGCCAATGCTCCTGTCTCTTGGTGGCATCGCTACCCAGAGAAAACTCCACCTCGCGCACTTTGCTACCGACAGCAGCATACCTTGCCACCACCTCAGTCAGCCAACTCTGGCAGCTCAAACGGGAGGCAGGCACATAATGAACTTGCGCCCGGCGCAACCGATTGACTGCTTTTAAAGTGATCAGCTCAGGATCACCCGGGCCGACACCGATGACATAAAAGGTTCCCGTCATGACAGCAATTCCCTTTTGAGCAAGAGAATAATCGTTCGGGATGGAAAGGTTGTGCAACGCAGAGCCTCCCCATCATCAAACTGACGAATCATCTCCTGATTCAGGCTCAAATTTTCGCAACTTATCGCCACATAATCATCCACCAGTTCATCCAAGCGCGCGGCAGTCCATTCAATGGCGGCAGCATTTCCGGCGAGCAGAGCAATCCGATCATATTGGCACAATTCAACCGCTGTCTGTTGCGGTAATCGTCCGTGGGCACTGATCAACAGCGCCGTGTGCCAACTCAGCGCCAGGCGGGAAAAAGCCAGTTGCACTGAACTGATCCCCGGAATAAGGCGACAGTTTTCGCGCCCGAAACGGGCAATCACCAACTGCGCCAGACTGAACAGGCCACAGTCTCCCGATACCAGAATGCAAATTTGCCGCGTTAGCAACAGTTCAATTTGATCGAGCACCGCCGCCATCGCCCCACCTACAGTAATCCGCTGGCAGCGGGTAGGGGGAAAGAGCTGCAACAGATGTTCGGCTCCCACCAGAACTTCGGCTCTCTCCGCAGCTTTGCGTGCTGCCGGGGTCAGGTAGTCCACATGACCGGGACCACAACCGACAATGGTGATCGATTTCAAGATTTTGTCCATGAAGAAAGCTCTCCCGCTTGACCGATAATTTGCCGTTTCAAATTGATCAACACCACGGAATTTGGGGCTAAATGGGGATAATTATTCTCGATGGCATGGCTGATTTCTCCAGCCAGTCGATTCCCTAACTGCGTCCGTTGTCGCACGTTGAGCCGCTGCATAAATAGCTCCTCAACCGTATTGACCTGCGTTAGCGGTTGAGAAAAAAGTTCTTCCGCCAGCTCACAAACGTAGGGAACGGCACTTGACGAATGGGCTGAATGGGTTTGCCACTGACCACGGGGTAATTTTGCCAGTTTGCCCGGATGACCGACAACCAAAAGCTGCTTAAACGAGTGTTTCTGCACTTCTGCCAACATAAATCCCCATTCGTTACTGACATCAACAATCTGATCTGGTCGGACAGCATAACAATGCTGCGCTGCTTTATTGCCCATGTTTCCCGGTACCAGAACGAGTTGGTCAATTTTTGCAGCAACAGCAACAGCCAAAGAACATTTTAACGCCTCGCGCAATGCCGGCGCACTAAAAGGACGAACCCGACCTGTCGTCCCCAAAATCGAGATACCACCAACAATGCCCAGGCGGGGGTTAAAGGTTTTTTCTGCCAGCTTCTCTCCCGCCGTGACCGCAACAGTTACCTCAAAACCACCGCTGCAGACCTCAGCCAATGCTGCCCGGATCATGCTTCTCGGCCCGGGATTTATCGCTGCTTCTCCCGGCACAATTGCCAATCCGGCGCGGCTGATCGTGCCCACTCCGATTCCGGCATGAAAGTTGATTGCCCCACTATCATTCGTTGCCAGAGTAACCTTAATCTTGGCACCATCGGTCACATCGGGATCGTCTCCGGCATCCTTGATAACGGTTGCCGAAGCGGAAACACCGTCCCCGGAGACTGCGATGATCGCATATTTAAGGCGACTGCCATCGGGGAAAGGGATATCGACGCAAGTAACCGACTTTCCCTCGATCAGCTTTAACGCTGCCGCCTTGGCTGCCAACGCAGCACAGCTGCCAGTGGTAACTCCCCATTTTAATGCTTTTTCTGTGCGGGTCATTTTTTGCTGGCGAGAATCGCCAGTGCGTGCAGTGCCGCTACCGCCAGAGGACTGCCACCGCGCCGCCCGGACAAAATGATATAGGGTAAACTGGTAATCATCAGCTCTTCTTTACTTTCGAGAACATGAACAAAACCAACTGGCATGCCGATCACCAGTGCCGGGCGGATATTTTCTTCCAGAGCCATCCGGTTCAGTTCCAGCAAGGCAACCGGGGCATTGCCGATTAGCACAATGGCACCATTTAACTGTTTGCCAGCTTTGCGCAGGGCAAACAACGAGCGCGGCAAGCCGGTCTGTTTCGCCTGCACGGCAATATCTGCGTCGGCAACATGGCAGAGGATACTTGTGCGTGCATAGGCTGGATTAAGTTTTTTCAGCCGGGCAACCGACAAACCGGAACGGATCATATTGCTGTCGGCATAGATCGGCGCGCCGCCACGCAAAGCCAATAGCGCCGCAGCAATAGCTTGCGGCGAAAACTGCACCAATCCACTCATAGCAAAATCGGCAGTGGTATGGATCAGCCGCCGCACAACCTGCCATTGATCCGGGGTATAATCATGTGGCGCAGCTTGTGCGTCAATAGCCGCTAATGATCTATCCTCTATCTGCTGACCGCTGAGTGGGTTTTCCAGCAGAGCATAAATCAATGGTTTGTGATGATTATTCACTTGAATCCCTGTCGGATGTCGTACGCATACAAGCCATAAAACGGATCACAGCTTTCGATCTGCAAGCTAAGTAAAGGTGGACATAACTCGCCAAAATATTGCCTTTTTGATAACCCTCAATGTGATACGTTCCGCTGCGATTCTGCTTAAGTTGGTAAACCGTTTTCCAACCATCTTTGCCTGCCGGCGATTCAACCAGTTCAGAATAGTGGAATTCGTGACCACGAAAAACCTCCCCGCGACCGCCAAACAACGAATCTTTTTCCAGAGTCACTTCCACGTAACCAAGAGCCTTACGTTTTTCCAACATCCGTGTCCACACAGGTAACACACCGACCAGGGGAATTTTCTGCTGCGGTTGTTCAATCCCCCGGGTTAAATAGATCAAGCCGCCACACTCGGCATAGACGGGTCGACCACTTTGGCAGAAATTGGCGACCGACCTGAGCATTGAAACATTTTCTGCCAGTTGTTTAGCATAGACTTCCGGGTAACCTCCACCTAGATACAGCCCATCAACATCGACCGGCAATGCGCCATCGCGCAGGGGCGAAAAAAATACCGGCTCACAGTGCAGAGACTTTAACAAGTTGAAAAAGTCAGCATAGTAAAAAAGAAACGCCTCATCTTTAGCCACCGCCAGCCGACATAACATTGGGGGTTCCGCTTGCACTGGATTCTTTGCCGGAAGCGAACTATCTTCCCAGCGCAAGGATCGTGCTGCACGTGCCTGGTTGAGGAACAAATCAAGATCAATCTGGTTTTCCGCCACATCTGCAAGCTGGTTAACCAACTCTTCAGCTAGAGGCTGTTCCGGGGCGGAAACCAACCCAAGATGGCGGCTGGCAAGGGGTGGCAGGCTGTCACGGCGTACTGCGCCGACGAGGGGCGGTTGCCCTCCACTTGCCAAGGCTTTTTCCAGCAAATCAACATGGGAAGCAGAGCCACAGCGGTTGGCAATCACTCCGGTAACTTTTACCTGTGGTTCAAATTCGTGATATCCTTTCACTAAGGCAGCGATACTCCGCGCCATGCCGTGACTGTTGACAACCAGAGCGACCGGTACGTGCAGCCAGGTGGCAATTTCGGCACTACTGCCGCAAAGACTTTCACTGCTACTACCATCAAACAACCCCATCACCCCCTCTATCAGGCTGATATCAGCAGATGCTGAAACTCGGCAGAACAGTTGCAGAACATCATTTTTTGTCATCATCCAGCCATCAAGATTATAACAGGGACGCCCCGAAACCTGAGCCAGATGTCCGGGATCGAGATAATCGGGACCCACCTTGAAAGTCTGAACCTTGAGACCACGTCGTCGCAATGCTGCAACCAGAGCCAGAGTGATGGAGGATTTTCCCACCCCGCTGTGCATCCCTGCAATCAATATTCGCGGTCTGTTATAACCAACAGAGTTCAATGCCATGCTGCAAACCAATAGAGGAATAAATGTTGTGTCAAAAAGCAAAAAAATCCCGAAGCCCCAATCTACAGGCTCCGGGATAGCGTTTATTATCCTTGGATGTGTCTACCTGAGTTCTCATTCCACGGAGGACAGGCAGTTTTGGCTTAGCAGGGGTTAAGTCTCTGGCTTCAAGAGAAAATTTTCTCCGGTCACAGTGGCGGGTCCGTGACGGATTTGCACCGTCTGCCTTCGCCCCCATGCCATTAGTTTGATATTTGTTGATTAGAGAGTAGAAGTGGGACTGCTGCAAGAAAAAAATTCAAGCCACCGACAAACATGGTGACTCCATCCACATCTTCAGTTATTGTCTTATCAGATTTTCAGATGCTCTGTATTGAGCTTAATAGGGAACCCGGTGAAAATCCGGGGCGGGCCCGCCGCTGTAACTGGGGACGAACGTTGCATTATGTCACTGTTTGCTAAACGCAGATGGGAAGACGCAACTAGTAGATTGAACCAGAAGCCAGAAGACCTGTCTGAAAATCAGAGCCTGCCTCCGTGGACAAGGGGTAATAATGCTCATACTTTATTCGTGGAAAATCAGGGAATCCCCGAATCAATTCATTATTGGTTCGGGGATTTTTTTTACTCAACAACATCTCCGAAGGATAAGGAGACCAAATGTTTTTCAACGGACAAAGTCGGCGCAAAAAAAAAGAGGGCTCGCTACCGTTACAATCTGGCTCAGCCTCGCTCACCCAATCGCAACAAGGAGCCAGGATGCGAAGCCTCCCTATACTGCTGACAAAACCGGAAATACTGTTAATTGGTGGGGGCAAAGTTGCGTTGCATAAAGCACGGATACTGTTAAAGAATGACGTCCCATTCACCCTGATAGCTCCACAGATTTGCGCTGAACTATTGAATTTAGATATTTCCATTCAGAAAAAAAAGCTGCGTTGCAGAGATCTCGACCATGCCGGGATTATTGTTGATGCGACCGGCAACCCTGATGTCACAAAACTCATCATGGAGAGAAAAAAACAATATAATTTTCTATTCAATTGCGTCGATCGTCCAGATCTTTGCGACTTCTACTTCTCTTCTCTGCTTAACTATGGAAACCTCAAAATTGCCGTATCAACAAATGGTTGCAGCCCATCCATCGGCCAGATCGTCAGAGATAAAATTGCGACTATTATTCCCAACAATATTCATCTTTTGCTGGAAGATCAAAAGCTGCAAAGAAAGCAGGGAAATATCAACATCCCAAGGTCAAAAGAGCAGTGTAACAAACTGTTTTCAACTGTATATCTTATAGGTTGTGGACCTGGAGATGTCGACATGCTCACCATGAAAGCATATCGAACCATCCAGCAGATGGATATTATTCTTTATGATCATCTGGTAACTCAAGAGATTCTCGACCTCATTCCGCCACGGGCACGGCGCATTCCGGTCGGCAAACAGAAAGGGGCACACAGTTTTCGGCAGGAACAGATCAATGAACTCATTCTTGAGCTGGCAAAATCAGGAGCAAAAATTGCGCGACTGAAAAGTGGCGATCCCTACATTTTTGGTCGCGGTGCAGAGGAAGCTGAATACCTGATCAAACGAGGTATCAGGGTTGAAGTTATCAGTGGTATCAGCTCAGCGATCGCCGGACCCAGCTGTGCTGGAATCCCACCAACAGCACGTGGTTACGCCACAAATATGTCGATTGTTTCTGCCCACTCAGCTGGCAACAGAATCAACACCGACTGGCTTCCCCTGCTGAAAATTCCAAATCACACCACTATCGTTTTAATGGGTCTCAGTTTTGCTACCCGCATAGCACAAATGGCACTGGCGACAGGGGTCAACAAAGCGACCCCTGTCGCCATCGTTACCAACGCTTCACGCCCTGAGCAGCAGACCTTAATCACCGATATAGAGCATCTCCCTCAAACAGCCGAGCAAGCTCTGCGCCCGGCCATTATAGTCATTGGAGACGTTGTCAATCTGCACCAGATCCTCGGTAATATGACAGTATCCTAGGAACCTGTCCGAGAATACGTGGCGTAGCGAGAAATCGGCAGGTCGAGGACAGATTTTCGTAAGGTTGAGAGCGGATTTTTTGTGTCAACAAGGTGTGCCGACAATTATCAGAATTCAATCCCCGCACGCGCAGGGATGCCACTCTCCAGAGCATGCTTATGCGGCACCATTTCGGTTACAGTATCGGCCATCTCAATTATTGCAGTCGTTGCGTTGCGACCTGTCAGGACAATATTGAGATCATCACGAGCACTTTTCACCGCATCAAGAACCTGCATTTCTGCAATCAGCCCGCAGCTGACCGCACCACAGATTTCGTCAAGAATCAGAAGATCATATTTGCCACCCTGCATCGCCTGGTTGGCAAGGACAAAAGCGTTCTGTGCCGCTTCTCGATGTACAGGATATCTAGGATGATCTGGTTTTGGTACAAACCCAAGTCCACACTGGCGGATATCAACACCCAGCTTATCCCGGAAACCGACCAGCTCACCGGTCGTGCTATCCGACTTCATAAACTGGAGGATTAAAATCCGTTGTCCATGACCCGCAGCTCGCAAAGCCATACCAAAAGCAGCTGTCGACTTGCCCTTGCCATCACCAGTAAAAATCAGGATATTTTTTGCCATAACTGTAGCTCCTAAAAAAATAATAACGGTTTGGGATTCAACCCAGCATTATTCATCGGCATCATACCCTTTTATTTTTTTCACATACGGACAATCATCTGGCAGGATGCCCGCTTGAACCAGTTTAGGGGTTAAGCAGACACAGTCAAAGTTTAGCTCTGAGCGCCGATCATAAATACGACAAAGGTTCGTTTCTGTATCCAAGTATTGACACGGGGTTTCAGTATAAAATATTTTCCCACGATAGTCATATTTTTCATAACAACAACGACCACAATTGTCACAGGTATTTTCCCATTCCACTGAATCAATCAATATATCGCTACCTTCATCAACCATTCTCTATTTCTATTTACTTATCAATATGATATTCCAGACCACTGCGCTCATATAACAGCAAAAACAGCTCGTTGACAATATTTTAAAATTCACATACTTTGATCATTCAAAGGTAATTTTATCAGGAGAAGTAAATATATGCGCATAATGATTATTCTCTCTGCCTTGTTGATGCAACTTTGTTTAGGAGCAACCTACTCCTGGTCAGTCTACGTTCAACACCTCAAAGCGCTCGTTGGTATATCCCAAACCCAGGCACAAATCCCTTTTTCCATCTTCTATTTCGTCTTTCCTCTGACGATGATTTTTTCCGGTACACTAGTCGACAAATTTGGCCCCCGAATTGCGGCAATCAGTGGTGGGCTTTTATTTGGCAGCGGCTGGTTAATCTCTTCTCTGGGGATTAATAATTTCGCCTACACTATCCTGGGAAACGGCATCATTGCAGGTGTCGGAGCCGGAATAGCATATATTGTTCCCATCTCAACCTGCATTAAATGGTTCCCTAACAACAAGGGGCTTGTCACCGGTATTGCTGTTGCCGGATTTGGTGGCGGAGCGGCACTGGTCAGCACCGTTGCAGGCTATTTACTCGAACTTAATTTCACCCCTTTTGCACTCTTTGGCTATTTCGGCATTGCCTTCATGTTTTTAATCGTTTTTTCCGGATTCTTCATGCAGAATCCACCCAATTTTTCAAAAGCCGATGCAGTAAAATTCAGCTTTCGTGAAGTCCTTAGCGATAAACGCTTCATTATCCTTTATTTTGCGATGTTTACCGGGCTGGCGGCCGGGTTTGCTATCAATGCAAATATCAAAGAGCTTTATAAATCGGCAACATTGATGACTGGTGTCAGCGCAGTTTCCTTTTTTGCTATAGCAAACGCCGCCGGAAGAGTCATATGGGGGAGCATATTTGACCGATTCAACAGCCGCCTGATTATTCAGCTTAATCTTCTCTCACAAGCGCTGCTGCTGTTTGCTTCTCCATTTATTTTAACCTCTTCTCTTGGATTACAAATTTTTGCGCTGACCGCTGGATTTAACTATGGCGGAGTTTTGGTCGTATACGCTGGTTCTGTTGCCAGAATATGGGGGGCAGACAAAGTTGGATCTATTTATGGCTGGCTGTTCTCCGCCAATATTCCCGGTGCAGTGGCTCCCCTGTTTGCCGGTTATTTTTATGATATTACCGGCAGCTTTACGGTTCCGATGTCCATTATTGCAACCATAATTCTGTCAGCCATTATTCTTCTTAATTTCAATAAAAATAGTTTCGTTACTTGATAATGACGACAAAAAAGCGTTGACTCTACTATATAAATTCGCTATTAGTACGTGTTCTGAATTTGGACTATAAGTATAAATCTAGGAGGAAAAAATATGCAGTGCCAAACGGTTCTTGCCGGTACCGAGTGTAGTTTCTGGAAAAAATCTGGTTGTGTTGCCCCTAATGGCAGCTGCCAGGTTATTGTCGAAGAGTGTCAGGGTTGTGATAGAATCACCGCAGGAACGATTGGCGATGTCTGTACAGCATACCCGGATCCCGCAGCAAAATGGGCTAATGGGTTGTGTAATTTTGCAACCCACAAAAAGGTTGACCTTAAAACCGATGATGTACGGGTCAACCCACTCAAAGCTGCAAAACGGGCTGCTGCTGGTAAATAAGCAGATTCTTAAAAAATCAACAAATCATAAAAAGGGCTGTCAAGATTTTTGGCAGCCCTTTTTGTCTATTCTTTTTTTCTCTTTTCCCGTGGCCATCGACACAAATCTGGTCTGCCGATAGAAACAATCAGATCCCCCGCCTTAAAAACCAAATCTGCTGAAGGATTGGCGGTAAATTCCCCTTCTCGCAGTATTCCAACAACGGAGGCTCCTGTACTCTGTCGAACATCAAGTTGACGCAAGCTGTGACCAACCAATAAACTTTCTTCATCCAATTCTTCCCAACTTAATTCTATCAAATCCCGTGCCTTCTGAAGCAAACGGATATTATCCAAGCCCGCCCGATTATCAGATAATTGTTGATAATGATCCTGCCGGGAGGCATCGGTAAATTTTTGTATAATCGGTATCGGGATATTTAAATTCAGCAGAACCTGCCGCGCAATTTCCAAACCCGCCTCCAGTTCCGGTCGTATAACCATATATACGCCATCGGCATAGAGTGCTTCCATCTGTTCTGCTCCGACTGAGCGAACAACGATATCCAAATCGGGATAATGTTGATGGACAAAATGGACAATTGCTTCAGTTGTCGTAATATGGGGAATCGTAATCAAAAGCTGTCTTGCCTCGGCAAGATTAGCCGCGTCCAAAACAACCCGCTGAGCAGCATCGCCATAGATCGCAGGATAACCAAGACGTTTAAAATCCTCAATAGTGCGATGTCCCAGGTCGATAACAACGAAGGGAACTTCAAGTTGCGACAAAATATGTGCTACATGCCGGCCAACCCGACCACCTCCGGCAATAATAATATGCTCATGTAGACCCTCTTGCGGAATATTAATTGACTCCAGAAGTTCTTTTTTGGAATGTCGCTGTTTCAGACGATAGAGTGGTACTGTAAGAGCCGAAACTGGTGGAGTCATTAACATGCTGATAATTGTCGCCGATAAAACGTAGGAATATTGCTCAAGGTTCAGAAAACCACCCTCTAGACCAACTCGACCTAATACAAAAGAAAACTCACCAATCTGGAACATTCCCAGACCGACAGCCAGGGGAATAATATTACCGTAGCCGAAACTACGAACAATCCCTGCCAGGATCAAACTTTTACCGATTGCAACCAACAACACAAGTTGTAGAACGCCTGACCAGTTTTCCAATAAAAAGGCTGGATCCAGAAGCATACCAACTGAAGTAAAGAAGAGGAGACCAAACAAGTCCCGCAAAGGGATAATATCGCTTAATGCCTGATGACCATAATCTGATTCACTTAACACCATGCCGGCAATAAACGCACCAAATGCAAAGGAAAGATTGAGCAGGTAAGTCACATAACCGATTCCTAGTCCAATCGTAATAATTGTCAGGAGAAACAATTCCCGGCAATTCCAGCGAGCAATCATTGCCAGAAATTTCGGCAACAATCGAGTTCCCAGCAAAAACATGACTGCCAGAAAAGCTATTGATTTGAACAAAGCAAACCAAAGAACGGGCAGGCCTGCCGCAGGGTTGGACAATTGGGGAAGGAGAATCAACAGCAGAACAACAGCTAGATCTTGAACGATCAAGATACCGACCATCACCCGGCTCGATAAAGTTCCGATCATCCCTTGAGCCATCAGGGTTTTCAGGATCACCATGGTACTGGAAAGAGAGATAAGGCCACCAAGCCAGAGGGATGGGTCAGTCTCCCAGCCAAGCCAAAGACCAATCAGGTAACCATAACCAATCGTCAACAAGATTTGAATCGAACCACCGATCAGCGCAACATATTTAACTGGCTTCAAATCCTGCAGTGAAAATTCCAGACCCAGGGCAAACAGCAGCAGAGCAACCCCAATTTCTGCAAGTTTTTCAACGTCATGGGGATCAGTGACGAGACCCACTGAAAAAGGGCCAATAATGACCCCGACAAGGAGGTAACCAAGCAATAATGGTTGACGCATTTTTTGCGCAATCAAGCCACCTAAAAGCGCCGCAACGATGATAATAATAATGTCAGCTGTTATTCCCATAGCGCTAAGTGTTACGCTCCGTGTCCTCGCCCCAGCATTTCGGCGGCATCCATAACAACCATAAAAGCATCAGGATCGTTGTTGTGTATAATAATATCACGCAACAAGGCAATCTGCCACGCCTCAACGGTCACAAAAATCAAGGTTTTCTCCGCATCTTTATGCAGTCCTGTTCCGGTGAGAATAGCTCCCTGCTGCCTAGATTAATCATCAATCCGCTCACTGATTCAGGTTAAGATCTCAATCTGTTCCAGCCGCCAATGTGCTTCGGTCGGGCTGTAAACAAGTTCATACAGTGCCCCACCATCCGTCACATGAAAATAGATCAGGTGAACATCTCCACGCCGTTCTCGCCAGCTATTGGTCACCTGCTCTATGCGGTGCTGCCTACGCTGCAAATCGAACCAAACCGGTTTGATCTGTCCGCCAGGACCATGGATCACCCCAACCCGGATGCCATCGACCACTTCCCCCACAATCAGGAGACCAACGAGCGAAAAATGCCCGTTACTTTGCCAATAATATGAACTTCACCATCACCGACAGAAAGAATCATTGGTTGTAAACGTGAATTTTCCGGTTGCAAGCGAATGTGTCCGGCTTCTTGGTAAAAACGTTTCAGTGTTACCTCACCATCTATCATAGCAATCACGATATCACCATTATCCGCTGTAGATTGTGGGCAGACAACAGCCAGATCACCATCAGCAATCTGCGCCTCAACCATTGAATCCCCGCGCACCCGCAAAACAAAAGAACCAGCTCCTTTGATCAATGCAACATCGACATTCAAATAGTCTTCAACATGCTCCAGAGCTTCACTCAAAGGCCCGGCTGCAACAGAACCAACGACAGGCAATGACAAGGAGGAAGAACGGCTAAGGACAACGATTCCCCGTGAACTTCCCGGAGTGCGACGAATATAGCCCTTCTTTACTAAAGCTCCCAGATGGCGTAAAACCCCCAGATTTCCCCGGATTTCAAGATGTGCAGCAATCTCCTGCAGAGTTGGGGCATAACTATGCTGGTTAAGATAATGAACGATAAAATTATAAACCTGCTGTTGGCGGGACGTAAGTTTTGACATAACAGCTCCACAAAATAGTTACCATAAAGTAACTATCACCTTAGATTGGAACTGTCAAGATGAAAATTGAAGAGCCAATAATTGACCTGATTAGCATCAATCTTCCACTGTATAAAACCCCCTCTCCCCGGCGTGGGAGAGGGTTAGAGAGAGGGGCGAATAGCAACAATCCACCCCCATCCCAACCTTCCCCCGTCAAGGGGGAAGGAGCAACATTCCAAAACACACGATCTAAGCGGAAGATTAGTTGTAATTAGTATTATTGATGGACTACTGTCGCCGGGTGAGGAATCACTTTGGCAAGGGATTTGTTTTCTGCGGGAACATACTCCGGTACCAATTGTTGAAGTCTTTCTTTAACTCCAGGTAGGTCAAGAGCCTTGGCAGCCGCAAGCAGATCATCAATCATTGCCACCAGTTTGTCATGTGCAGGTGTCACAGATTGGGCAATACAAATCTTATTGTGCGGGGTCGGAAGAACCCCTTCATCTGCCAACAACAATTCTTCATACAATTTCTCTCCCGGACGCAAACCAGTGTAGACAATTTCGATGTCCTCATGGGGCTGCAACCCGGACAATCTGATTAATTCCTCCGCAAGGAACTGAATTTTAACCGCTCCTCCCATATCAAACAAGAAAATCTCACCACCACATCCCATACTGCCAGCCTGCAAAACAAGTTGTGTTGCTTCTGGAATCGTCATAAAGAAACGGGTCACTTCGGGATGGGTGACTGTCACCGGGCCACCTTTTTCGATCTGCTCTTTAAATATGGGAATGACACTGCCATTACTGCCGAGAACATTACCAAAACGGGTCGTGACAAAACTGGTTTTGCTCTTCTTATTGAGAGATTGAACATACAGTTCAGCAACACGTTTGGTTGTTCCCATGATATTGGTGGGGCGCACCGCTTTATCCGTAGAAATCATAACAAATTTTTCTACGCCAATATGATCAGCCGCATCAGCCAGCAAGCGCGTCCCCTGAACATTATTATTCACCGCTTCGGCCGGGTTCATCTCCATCATCGGCACATGCTTATAAGCCGCAGCATGGAAAATCACTTGCGGCATCTGCTCATCAAAAATAATGTTAACCCGCGAACGGTTCCGTACATCACCGATAATCGGTACAACTGGCAACTGTGGATAGAGTTGGGTGAGCTCTTTTTCAATCAAAAACAGCGGGGTTTCGGCATTTTCAAACAAAACCAATTTCTGCGGATTAAAACGAGCGACTTGTCGGCAAATTTCACTACCGATACTTCCTCCAGCACCAGTAACCAGAACTCTCTTGCCCTGGAGATAATGATTGATCTGCACCTCATCCAGAAAGATTGGCTCGCGCCCAAGCAGGTCATTCAAGTCAACATCGCGAATCTGTTGAATTGAGACCCGTCCATCAATAAGATCACCAACCCCTGGTAATATTCTGAACCTGACATTAGATTCTCGACACCGTGCAACAATGTCCCTGATCTGTTTTCCTGACGCAGAAGGAATCGCAATAATAATTTCATCCACTCCGTGTTCATTGACGATTCTCTTCAAGTCAACTTGTGACCCAAGAACATTCAACCCCTGAAATAACCCTTTACGTTTAACCGGATCATCATCAACAAAACCGATCACATCTAAATCGACGTGCGGATTTGAGCGAACCTCCCGCGCAATGAGCTGTCCAGCATCCCCGGCACCAATAATCAGTGCACGTGTCTGCCGCAATTCGGTTCCCTGCCGAAGCGGAAGATAGTGCTCACGAAATGCACGCGTCGCAAAACGAATTCCACCAATCACCATAAAACAAAAAATTCCATCAAGGATTAATACTGAGCGTGGAATCTGCTCCAGGCGATAAACAAGCACTGCGTAGACAACAAAAATGACTGAACCCAGAAAACTTGCCTTAACGATCTGTACCAGATCAGGCATGGACACATAGCGCCACCAGCCTTTAAAACAACCAAATTGCCAGAAGACTACCAATTTGATCACCAGTACAGCGGGAATGAGAGCACTAATTCTCGACCAATACGGAGAGGGGATTGAAAAATCAAAACGGAGAGCATAAGCCAGAAGAAGAGAACTGATAATAATCAGACTCGTCATGATAAAAACAACAATTAAGCGATTACGATAAATTATGTCTTTCATATAGTTCCCCCACCCATAAAAAATTTGACTGTACTTATTATCACGAGAAAGCCACTCGTTGAATGTCTGAATTATATGAATATCTTACAGTAAAGTCTATGAAAATATTATGGTTTTGGAGAAGATGCCGGTGGCATCGGCCTAAACGAATCGGTTGTGGAACTTTACCCTGTTTGACCCGAAACCACCAAGTGGAAATGAAAAAGATCCAGTCAATGCCCGACAGACTAGCAAATTTCCAATAATTCCAGAAGGGAAAAGCAGGAAACCTTGGGACACAGAGCAACAGAAAAATCGATTTTCAAGCAGACAACAAAAACAAATAGGGATTCCAAATAGCTAATTAACTATCTTAAATCCCTATTTGTTTTTATGGTGAGACGGGCATCAAACTGTTGTCATAACATACTATTTTTATTTTGCTATCGAAGAGAAGAGACCAACGACTTACCCCTATTTCTACCCCTAAAAAAATTATGCTACCCCCTGAAGATCACCCAAGGTTCAACTGCTGCTCCAATGCATCGAGCATTTTGTCAAACTTCTGCTGGTTCTATAAAATAAATCACGCGGATGCTGGCGATCAAGAGTGGCAACCAACTTGCTGGCGTAAAGTTCGTCGGGATCGAGCATCGGTACGGTCACTTCTCGCTCAAACATCTCTTCGGCCATTGAGGTCAAAGTACCTTCAACTGGCGGATAAACCGAATCGCGAAAAACATGATTCACTTCAATCTTGACCCGGGTATCGCCACGACTGACAAAGAGTTTCGTTTCCTGATCGGAACCTGAAGAGGTTCTCTTGAAAAGGGTGAATCCAATTATTCTTTAGAGCAAGAGCAAAGACTCTCTGTAGAGCTGAGTTGTGATTATTGATAGTAGATTTTTTTGGCACACGCCCTAGCCTCTGTACTCTCCACTGATCAAACTCCTGTAACTTCTTATAATCGATAGAATCAATATTGATATTGCCGAAAAATGGAATTAAATAACGATCAATCACTCCGACATAATGGCTGAAGGAAACTTTCCCATAACCTGACACGAGCTGGTCTTGGAGTTCTTTTTTAGTAGCCTTGGCGACACTGGAAAAACGCTTTGTGGTGAATGATAGATTATTCTGATCTCTAAAGCGGATTTGATCGAATTCCTCGCACGCAACCTTTTTGGCTTCATCCAGATCAATTTTCTTTGTAGAAAGTCTGTGCCATTTTCCGGTAGGTAGTTTGACTCGTGCTTGCCATTTAGGCGTATCGTCCCGTTTATACAGGACAACTTGTTTATCTCGATAATGATAAATTTCCGACATCAACTCTACCTTTTTTGAAAAGTGAACTTGAGAAAAGTCACCTATAGAATATTGTGCCTATTCCTAAGCTCCTGATAACAAGAAATAACACTGGGCAGTAGCACATTTTGTGCTAAGAGTGTGATAAGAATAAATTGAAGACAAAAAAATAATCCCAACAACGTAAGTCATTGGGATTATTAATAATAATGGTACCCGAGACGAGAATCGAACTCGTACAGGATTGCTCCCGAGGGATTTTAAGTCCCTTGCGTCTACCAGTTCCGCCACCCGGGCACGAGAGTGCTATATTAGTGATTCCTGCTCTACTGTCAACTTTAAATTACAAGAACTTGCCAGTTTCCATACAGATTTCTCAGAGATCATCCCCAATACCCAGCTTTCCCAACCGATAACGAATTGAACGGAAATTGATTCCCAATAATTCTGCTGCTTTTTTTCTTACCCCTCCGGATTTTTCCAGCGCCTGAAGAAGAACCGTTCTTTCTAAATCTTCCAACCATTTATCCAGGTCAAAGCCTTCATCAGGAAGATTGCCTATCTCACCACAATGGTTATGACTTCTTTTTTTGATCTGCTCCGGCAAACATTCGAGTGTCAATTTGTCTTTTTCGCCAAGCACCACACAGCGTTCGACCAGATTTTCCAGCTCACGAACATTTCCTGGCCAATCATAATTAAGTAATATTTCTAAAGTCTGTTTTTCAATAGTATATTCATCTTTTCCGGTTAACCGCTTATAGAAGTTATTGATTAAAAGCGGGATATCGGCGGTTCTGGCTCGTAACGGAGGAAGCTCGATTGAAACAACGTTTAAACGGTAAAACAGATCTTCACGAAAGGTTCCTTCTTTGATCATGTCAGATAAGTCCTGATTAGTTGCTGCGACTAACCTGATATTCAATGGGATATTATCCGTTCCACCGACCCGGCGGAATTCCCGTTCCTGAAGAACTCGCAACAACTTAACCTGCATTCCCATTGGCAGTTCACCAATTTCGTCCAAAAACAAGGTGCCATTGTCGGCAGATTCAAAAAGTCCTTCTTTTCGCCTATCAGCCCCGGTAAATGCACCTTTTTCATGCCCGAACAACTCGCTTTCAAGTAGATTTTCGGGGATAGCTCCGCAGTTGATCGGCACAAATGGATGTTTTTTTCGATCACTGTTCAAATGCAATGCTTTAGCAACCAGTTCTTTCCCGGTGCCACTTTCACCGGTAATCAGGACATTAACCTGACTGGGAGCAACCCGCTCCAGAAGTGCGATCAACTTGGACATAGCGGGGCTGGTACCTATCAAACTCTGAAAAGAGAAACGTTGACCAAGTTGCTGCTTCAGTTGACGATTTTCCTGCTGCAGGTGTTCCCGCTCGAGAGCATTCTTAATCACCAGGCGAATTTCATCATTTTTAAACGGTTTGGTAATATAATCGTAAGCACCCAACTTCATCGCTGCTACTGCCTCCTCGGTCGAGGAGAAAGCGGTAATCATCATAACCGTAACATCATTATTCTGATCTCGTAGTTGGCGTAAAAGTTCGATACCGGTCATCTTGGGCATCTGAATATCGGAAATAATCAAATCGTAGCTATTTTCTTGAATCATAGCGAACGCAGCAACCCCATCGGCAGCCTGCTCAATCTGATACCCTTCACGTTGCAGCAAAATTGCTAACATTTCACGTATGCTGTTTTCATCATCAACAACAAGTATTTTATATTGTTTATTTTGCACTGACATTTAAAATATCCTCTGCGGTAAACTGTAGTGAAAAGCGAGCCCCGCCAGCGCTCCCCCTATCAACGGTGACGGTTCCCCCATGAGACTCAACAACTGAGTAGACTGATGCCAGGCCAAGCCCTGTCCCCCCCTCTTTTGTTGAGAAAAAAGGCTCAAAGATACGCCCCTTGATTTCATCAGAAATTCCCGGGCCACTATCTTCAACAATAATGGCAGGAGTAGCTCTTTTTGCGATGCTAAAAATCAACTGTCCCTGTCCCTGCATCGCCTCATAGGCATTAATGGCCAAATCCCACAGTGCTTGTAATATCAGCCCCTGATCCAAAGTAAGAATAAGTCCACCAGGATAATCCTGAGTGATCTCAATCCTCTCGAAACGCAGGTCAGTAGCAAGCATATCCACAAGTTGATCGAGGATAGATGCAACATCTACAGGGTCTTTGACTGGTTGTTTTGGTCTGGCAAAGCCAAGAAAATCGGTCAATAACCCATTGAGCCGATCAGCTTCTCTAACTACAATCCCCATTAAACGGAGATCCTCGGGTTGGACATTTTCAGCTTCCATCAACAATTGTACTGAACCACTGATAGAAGCAAGGGGATTACGAATTTCATGTGCCATCCCGGCAGCTAAACGACCAACAGCAGCAAGGCGATCGGTTCGTTTTAAATCTTCTTCAATTTTTTTCAACAGGGTCAAATCCTGAAAGGTCACCAAAATTCCAAGATCTTCTCCCTGACTTCCCTTTGCCCGGGTTGTGGCATAGCCGAGAACCAATTTTTCACCTGTTTTTCTGTCAAAATAACCTTCGGCACGATTTAATGGTTTTTGGGTCACAGTTGCCCCAACTGCCAACCCTGGAAACATTTCAGAAGCATCCTGATCATAGACATCCTGAAGCGACAACCCGGTAATAACCGTAGCGGCTCGGTTAAATGATCGAATTCTTCCCTCTGCATTAATCAACATGAGTCCACTACTGACATGAGACAGAATTGTCCGATTCATCTTCTCCAATTCAGCATAATCAATAGTTTTACGCTGCAGTTGCTCTTCGCTGTGCCGCCAACGTTCTGCAAGGGTTCCACTGAGGATTGCTGTCAGAAAAAAAGCGACCCCATGGACAAATATCACCGAAAAAAAAGTACCGTCGGAGGCAGAACGAAACAAATTAAAATAATGGAGATAATTGAGAAATTGCAGATCAAGTATCCCACCAAATAAAATAACCGCACAGGCAGCTGACAGAACTGTCAAGCGCCGCGACAACAAAAAACTGGCCGAAACAATAACCAGAAGATAAGCAAAAGAAAAAACACTTTCGACCCCTCCGGTCAAAAGAATCAAGACAGAAACAAACAGCAGATCCCAGACAATCTGTAGTTGGGAAAAAAGGTTAGTATTGGATATTTTTTGCAGAAGAAGGGCTGAAATTAATGCTTCAGCATAAGAAATTCCAACGAGCAGAAACAATGGTGGGATTACAGAACGATTGACGCTCCCCTGAAGATAAAAAATTGCCGCACCACCAAGCAACAAAGTAATAACCGCAGTTCGACAAATCAGGTACCAGGTCAAACTGCGGTTATCGGTTTTCATCAATTGTTTTTTTGCAGTCTTCGTTGTGATCATTAACCGCCAACTGTTCCAGCTAGCTTGAAGATTGGCAAATACATTGCGATAACCAAACCACCAACTGTTGTCCCTAGAAACAGCATCAGTAACGGTTCCATCATTGCCGTTAAATTTCCAACCGCATCATCGACTTCATCATCATAAAAATCTGCAATTTTACTCAGCATAGTATCCAAAGCACCGGCCTGTTCTCCAACCTCGATCATCTGACAAACCATCGGCGGGAAAACTCCAGAAGCTTTCAACGGCTCAGCAATAGTTTTACCCTCACTGATACTGGATCTCACCTGCGCAATCGCTTTTTCTACGGTTCGGTTACCTGCCGTTTTCCTGACAATTTCCAAACCATCAAGAATTGGCACACCACTGGAGATCATCGTCGACAGGGTTCGGGAAAATTTAGCTACGGCAACTTTACGGATTAAAATTCCAAAAACTGGCAATTTCAAGGCCCAGTTATCAATCTTATCCCGCCCTTTATTGGTCGCATAGATTTTTTTAGCTGCAAAAATAGTGAAAACAAACAATCCAATAATCAACAAAATATAATCCTGGATAAAATTACTTATATTGATGACTATTTGTGTTGGCAGCGGCAACGCGCCTCCGAAATCAGCAAACATCTTTTCAAAAGCGGGGATGACAAAGATAAGGATAACGGCAATGACAACAAGGGCGATACCAATGATCGTTACCGGATAGGTCATGGCACTCTTGACCTGCTTCTTCAGCTTTAACGCCTTTTCAATGTAGACCGCCAATCGATTTAGAATGGTATCAAGAATCCCACCAACCTCACCAGCTGCTACCAGATTGACATAGAGTTCGTTAAACGCTTTAGGATGTTTTTTCAAAGCATCGGCAAAGGTTGACCCCGACTCAACATCTTCTTTTACCTTGAGCAGGACTTCTTTAAACGTTTTATTCTCCTGCTGTGAGGAGAGTATATCCAAGCACTGTACCAACGGCAGACCAGCATCAATCATGGTGGCAAACTGCCGGGTAAATACCACAATATCTTTGGTCGTTATTTTAGGCTTCAGAAAACCGATATTAATATCTGCATTCAAGCCCTTGCCCGACTCTTTTATTTTATTTGCCTGTACCCCCTGTCGGCGCAGATTGGCCATAGCAGCTGCCTCGCTGACAGCTTCCATAGTTCCTTTGGTACTTTTCCCATCTCTTGTCCGACCTGTCCAAACGAATGTTGGCATGGTCTACCCCTTTCCATTTATCGTTGAATATTCAAACTATGACGTTTTTGCAAAAAATAAGAGCAATCTATTCAGCAAACTATAGTAAATTCGGGGCTGTCCCGAAGTTTACGAACCACGAAGAACTGTGGCGGTTTGCACTGCAAAAGCCTGGGACAGCCCCCATGCGGGGACAGTCCGGTTCTGCTGAAGATTATTATCTATGTCCCGAGCTGATTGCTTTTTTTCGACTTAAAACTGCACCTGGATTTGCAAACATCTGTCTCAATTCATCCAGATCGTGAGAACGGGTCATTGCCGCTTCTTGAGTAATCTGTCGCGAATGAGCCAGCAGGAACAGTGATTGATTTAATGTCTGCATAGCAAATTTGTCCTGTCCAATCTGCATTTGTGAATAAACCTGATGAACTTTATCTTCTCTGATCAAATTCCGGATCGCCGGATTTGGTACCATCACCTCCAACGCCATAACACGCCCTTTACCATCAGCCTTTGGCATCAATGTCTGAGAAAGCACTCCTTCCAGAACAAAAGAAAGCTGAGTTCTCACCTGAGACTGTTGGGTATCAGGAAAAACATCAATAATCCGGTTCATGGTCTGAACACAGGAATTGGTATGCAAAGTCGCAAAGCACAGATGACCTGTTTCTGCAATCGTCAAAGCAGCTTCAATCGTTTCGATATCACGCAATTCACCAAGGAGAACAACATCTGGATCCTGACGCAAAATATACTTCAAAGCTTTTTTGAATGATTCGGTATCTGCCCCAACTTCCCGTTGGTTAACTAAACACTTATTATGCGGATGCAAATACTCAATTGGATCCTCGATAGTAATGATATGTTCATTTCGTTCCCGATTAATTGCATCAATAATTGCCGCAAGGGTTGTCGTTTTGCCACTCCCGGTTGGTCCGGTCACCAGAACCAGTCCACGTGGTTTTTTTGACAAAGCCCTGACAACTGGTGGCAATCCTAAATCATCAAAACTCTTAATTTCAAAGGGAATCGCTCGAAAAGCACCTGAAACAGCCCCCCGTTGAACAAAGATATTTCCCCGAAACCGTGACAATCCCTTCACCCCAAAAGAGAGGTCAAGTTCGTTTTCTTCCTCAAATTTACGTTTTTGTGCATCAGTCAAAACACTATAGCAAAGTTGCTTGGTTTCAGCTGAGGACAAATCAGGCCCGCTGGTGGAAGTCATCTTTCCATCAATGCGAATCTGCGGTGTTGTCCCTGTCGCTATATGCAGATCTGAAGCCCCCTGCTCGATCATCGATTTCAGCAATTGATGCATATTAGCCATATCGTTTTCCTTATAAGTTATTCTGCTAAGGAACTGACCTTCGGTCTGTCCCCGGACAATCAGGAGAGAGAATGTGAATTCAGTCCCTGATTATCTACAGCCTAATAAGCTTCAGCCCAATGGCCTTCAGCCTATCTCAGTCATCGGCCACCGTGGTGCGTAAAACTTCTTCCAAGGTGGTCACCCCTTCTATCAGTTTGCTGATAGCTGACTGACGCATAGTTTTAACCCCAAGACGCATTGATTCCTGTTTGATTTCAGCCGTATTGGCACCAGACAGAACCATCTCCTTAATGTCTTCAAACATCGGCATAACCTGATAGACACCAATTCGCCCCTTGTAACCAGTATCATTACAAACAGCACAACCACGTCCTTTATAAGTCGTAAATTTACCAATCTGATCTTCTGGAATACCTGCGGAAATAAGGGCATCTTTAGAATGTTTTTCCGGCTCTTTGCACTCGGAACAAACCCTTCGTCCAAGTCTCTGTGCTGAAATCAGGTTAACCGCTGAAGCGACCAGGAATGGCTCTATTCCCATGTTCAAAAGCCGGTTAACCGTACTTGGAGCATCGTTTGTGTGTAGTGTTGAAAGCACCATATGCCCGGTCAACGCTGCTTTAACGCCAATCTCAGCCGTCTCAAAATCACGGATCTCACCAATCATAATGATATCAGGATCTTGACGTAGAAAGGCGCGGAGAGCCGCCGCAAAATTGAGGCCAATTTCCTCATGCATCTGCACCTGGTTAATCCCGGCAAAGTTAAACTCTACTGGATCTTCAGCTGTCGAGATATTTTCCGTCGTACCATTTAGTTCTGAAAGAGCGGAATAGAGCGAAACCGTTTTCCCACTCCCGGTCGGACCGGTCACCAGAACCATTCCAAAAGGTTTGTGGATTTCTTTTTTAAACCATGCTAACGCTTTTTCTTCATAACCAAGCTTGGTCATATCGAGCTGCAGATTACTTTTGTCCAGTAACCGCAGAACAACTTTCTCCCCAAATAGTGTCGGTAAACAGTTGACCCGATAGTCCATTTCCTGTCCGCGCCCCATCTTGATCTTAATCCGGCCATCCTGAGGAAGGCGCCTTTCGGCGATATCCATGGTTGCCATAATCTTGATTCGCGAGGTAATTGCATTTTTAAGTTTGCGAGGGGGCTTCATCACCTCATAAAGCACTCCATCAATCCGGTAACGCACCCTAAACGAGTGTTCATAAGGTTCAATATGGATATCTGAAGCTTTTTTTTTGATGGCATCAGTTAAGATCAGATTGACAAGTTTAACAACCGGAGCATCCTCGCTAGCACGCTCTAATTCACCGACATCATCAAATGATTCACCATCAACCAATTCAAGATCGTCAAAGTCTTCCAGCCCTTCCAGAGCATCAGCCATAGAGGAACTTTGATCGTAGAACTTATCGATAGCATCCTTGATAGCGGCTTCAGCAGCAACAACAACTTCGACATTGAAGCCGGTCATAAACTTAATATCGTCAATCGCGAAGATATTCGAGGGATCCGCCATAGCAACTATCAGCGTTGCCCCGGCACGATTAATAGGGACAAGTTGGTATTTTTGTGCAACTTCTGCAGGAACTAAAGTGACAACAGCTGGATCAACATCAAATTCAGCGAGATCAATAGAGGGGACACCATAATGTTTGGATAAGAAAGAGGCAAGATCATGTTCCTGAACATACCCCAACTTAACCAAGGCTGCACCAAGACGAGTTCCGTCTTTCTTTTGTTCAGCGATAGCACTAGCCAGCTGGTTATCAGAAATCAATTGATTTCGAACCAGCAATTCTCCAAGACGACTGACACTCATCGAACAAAAACCCCTTCCATTCTCATTTTCATTTAGCTGTTTAGACTGTAGGCAATTAGTTGTTTAGCTTATCAACCCTCAGTCTTCAGCCTTCAACCTAGCTTCAAAAACTGACGCATAAAACCAGCCGGCAATCTCACCCCTGTCCAGAGGAAAAATGCATCCTCCCCCTGAGCAGCTAACATCCCTAATCCATCGGTACAGAGTAATCTGGATGACCGTGCATTTTTAATAAGGGGAGTTTCAGAGAGAGAATATATCATATCATATATTAATGCGCTACCCTTAATATGCTCCAATGGTAAAAAACTTATCTCTTCGCCATGCAAGCCAACTGAGGTCGTATTAACAATTAAATCTGCCCTGGATACAGCACCTAAATAGCTGTTTTTAGCATAATCAACAGCAGTAAACTGAACAGCAGGAAAATGGGGCATAAGGTCATTTATAATGTCATTCCCCCTGCCTAGGTGTCGATTGGCAATAACAATTGATCTCACCCCTGACGAAGCTAACCCTACAGCAACAGCTCGGCACGCACCCCCAGCACCCAAAAGTAAAATATCACAGCTCTCTGCTCGAAAATCCAATTCTTGTCGAACAGCACGCATGAAGCCACTGGCATCGGTATTATAACCTGTCAGAATACCACTGTTATTAACGACAGTGTTCACTGCACCAATAATCCTGGCCAGCGGGTCAATTTCATCAAGAAGGGGAAGAATTGTTTCTTTATGGGGAATTGTGACATTCACCCCCGCAATATTCAACGCACGAAGACCCATGACAGCGGCCGACAATTGATCAGGGCGAACATGAAAGGGGAGATAAACAGCATCTATATCACGCGCTTGAAAAGCATGGTTCTGCATTAAAGGAGAGAGAGAATGGGCAACCGGATCGCCCAGAAGACCATATATATGACTTCTACCAGAGAGGGACATGCTAATCCTGCTTCAACGAAAGGTATTCCCGATACTGAATTATTTGCACCGACTGAAGAATCTGCCGAGCCTGAACAATATCACCCTCAATCGCACCAACAAGCTCATTAATACTTGAAAATTTCTGCTCACCCCGCAGCCGCTCAACAAAATATATTCTCAATTTTTCACCATACAACTGACCGGTAAAATCAAGGAGATAAACCTCTATTGTCGAGTTTTTTCCACCAAAAGTTGGACGATTACCAATATTGACAACACCACTATATTCCTGCAGACCATACCGAACCTTAACAGCATAAACTCCCGACGCAGGCAATTGTTCTTTATCAGTTTCCAGATTAGCGGTTGGGAAACCCAGCTCCCTTCCCCGTTGATTGCCTGGCACAACGCAACCTTCAAGATTATACTGTCGACCAAGTAAATGGACAACCCCCGCCACATCACCAGACGCAATCATACTACGAATGCGGGTTGAACTATATGGCAAATCATCGTCCCCAACTGGTTGCAACACCTCGACTGTAAACCCCTTCTCTTTTCCGTAGGCCTGCAAAAAATTTGTATCCCCTCGCCTTTTCTTCCCAAAGGCATAATCATATCCAACCACCAGAGCTTTTACATGCAATTTAGCTAGAAGAATATCATCAACAAACTGTTCGGGTGACATGGTTGCAAATTGAGTAGTAAATGGTGATTCAATTAAATAATCGATATGCGAGGCAGCAATAAGTCTCCGCTTTTCCTCCGGTGTATTCAGTAATAGTGGCGCTTTATCAGGGGCAAAAAATTTTAGGGGATGAGGATCAAAGGTATAAACAACAGACGGGCAATTTAATTGGCGAGCGGCCTTGACTAAGTGACGAAACAACTCACGATGCCCCAGATGGACACCATCAAAATTGCCAAGAGTTACTGCACTAGAGCCAAATGACAACGGAAGAGCATCAAGCGATTTTAAAATATCCATAACAGGAAAGATCCTAACTCATATTTTTATTCAGATACTAGCTGGACTCTTCCCTGTCACACAAGCCATAAATCAAAAATCATCCCCTATCCCTCAGGGAGAAGGAACAGAAATAGCAGCTGAAAGTCTTGGACTAACTACCCGCAGGTACAAACAATTTGGGATTAAGGAAATGAGATTTTGTCAGCACTCTCCGAGTCAAAGAAGTATAATTCTCCGGGTTTCATTTTTCTCTTTTATCAATAAATTTGCAGGCCGATGACCGGTGCCATCGCAGTATAATCTTTATCATTGTGCAATAGGTAAAAGTCCGTGTTCTATGGCAATTTGAGCAATCACGTATAATTTGCCTGTCCCTTTTTGTTTATTTACCATAGGAACTTGACACCAGAGCTATCACTCCTTACAATCAAGTAAGAAATATATTTAAGTAAGGGGAATACTATGCCACTCGCTACGCTGACAAGCAAAGGACAACTGACTATCCCTAAAGAGATTAGGGATTCACTGAATTTGCACAGTGGTGATAAAATTGAAATCGTTGTCACCGGAAAGATGGAAGCTGTCATCAAACCAGTCTCTAAAAAAGTAGATGACCTTTTTTGCAAACTACACAAACCCACCAGAAAACCGCTATCCACAACTGACATAAACAAGGCCATCGCCAACAAAATTAAAGATAAGTTCACATGAAAGCCATAGACACCAATATCCTCGTTCGGTTTCTTGTCGGTGATGATGAACAGCAAGCCAGAAAAGTTTACAACATTTTCAAGCAGATAGAGTCCGATAAAAGTGAGTTATTTGTCCCTTTCCTTGTCGTTCTAGAATTAATCTGGGTATTGCAATCAGCTTACAACATCCCCCAACAAGAGATCATTGATTCAATAAGCGAACTCATGCTTATGCCTATCTTAAAATTTGAACACTCAACGACCCTGCAAAAATTCACAAAAGATGCCACCGGCACCAAATATGATCTTTCAGACCTCTTAATTGCCTACTCTGCTGCAGAACGTGGTTGCGAGACGACCTTGACATTCGACAAAAAAGCGTCTCAATTCAAACTATTTGAACTTGTTATTTGAAACAGGAATCATAGAAACTTACAAAAGTGCATAACTTTAAAACCGGTCTCTCGCCCGTTCGCTTTGCTCTCTCGAGGCGCAGGGGATGCAGGGAAATCTAAAACATCAAGCATTATTCGCCCGTCTCTTTTTCTTTTTTTCCTTAGTATTCTTCAAATTTTCATCCTGTCAAATAGTCCATCAAGTACTGGTCATTCGTCTCCCATTTTTCTCTGAGATTCAGGCTTGTCCAAAATCCGACATAGATTACCCCAGACGTCCCCCAATGACCTCAAAAAGAGTTTTTATGGTCAACGATAAAAACTGTATCCAGGGAAACGCCTATAAAACGGGGACACGAAGAAAAATTCTCGCCTGTCCCCTTATCTTCCTTATATACTTTTTTCTTTCTTGACCAGCCAGAAACAATGTACTACATGTCATACAAAGATGACAGGAGGCCTACTATGTTAAGTGTCAGATTATCCTCGGAGATGGAGCAACGGTTGGAAACTCTCGCCAAAGAAACTCACCGGCCAAAAAGTTTTTACGTGCGCGAAGCAATCGAACGCTCACTGGAAGATATAGAAGATATCTATCTTGCTGAAAAACGTCTTGAAAATTTGCGCTCTGGAAAAAGTCGGGCTCATTCATTAGCCGACGTGGAGCGTGATCTTGACTTGGCAGATTAATTTTGAAGATTCAGCATTCAAAGAACTCGGCAAGCTGGACAAACAGGTTCAGAGAAATATTCTGCAATATATGCGCGACCGTATCGCCATGGGTGAAGATCCCCGCTCCTTTGGGCATCCGCTTAGAGACAACTTAGTTGGACTATGGAAATACCGTGTCGGAAACTATCGCATTATTTGCACAATCAACGATAATGAGTTTACAGTTTTGGTTTTGCGTGTCGGCCTCCGACGTCAAATTTACGGAGATCATTGATTTACTGGTATTGGCACTCTGCGAGAGGAAGGTTTTGAACTATCCGCATTTATCAGATTTTCATCCTGTCAAAAAGCTCACCAAGAATCATAATTCGCCTGACCCCTTATTCTTTTTTTTATATTGACAGGGGTAATATAGAATGTCCCGGTCAACTACTTCGTTATTCGCGATAACCAACTTCTTTCTGATGGCGAACCGCCACAATCAAAACTATTTTCCCGTCATAGTGATAAAGAGCGAGATAACCAGTATCACCAAAGTTGATAGGCCATTCCCGATACTCTGGATCCATATCATCAACAGGTCGTCCAACCTCAGGTTGCTTGGTCAAAATTTTCACACTTTCACGAATAACCTTAACGGTCTGCTGAGCAGCACCAATATTTATTTTTGCCAAAAATCGATAGAGACGCTGAATATCAAGTAGCGCACTCGGAGACCAGATCACACGTGACATTCTGGGGGCTCTATATCTTTGCCAGATTCCAGCTTAGAAAGCCAATCATCGGCTGCATCAAAGGTGACATGTAAGCCGGTTTTCTGATACTCATTCCATGCTTGGATGCCAGCTTGACGAAAAGCCTCACGTTTTTCCTCTCGCTCAACATATTGTTGTATTGCCTCCCCCATAATCCAGTGGGAACTACGCCGGCGGGATTTTGCAAGATTCTCAATTCGAAGCCGGGTTTCCTGATCTAACTTAACAGATATTGGCTTGGCTGCTGTCGCACTCATAACGGATCCTCCTTGGGTATCAATAGGTATTACTATACCATACCTCTGCGGAAATCCAAGAGATTTAAAATTCTATAAAATTATCGGTACAGAGATCAGAATCTATACGGTCGTTGATTACCGTAAAGAACCTGCATGGGTCGGGGGGAAACTGCAATAAGTTGGAGAAAAATCACTATGTGACCCCTAATACCTCAAGCCGCCCCCAGCATCTCGCGTGAAGCCTTTATTCCACGCAAAAACTTCACATCGCGCCGGGCACAACATGCAGCCATGACATGTGGCGATCCGACAGTCAGACCAAAAATATGCATAAAATCACCGGCACACTGGATAAACTGAATCGGTTCAATCCCAATCCGCTTTAAGATCGGTGGGATATCCTTATCGATGGCACCTACTTTATCGGGATGAAAAACTCGTCCACTCCAATCAATCAATTCAAAATAGTCATGCAAGGCAAAGGGGATCTTCAGAGGTTCACAGCCAGTGGGATCAAAAGACATCAGGGGAGCTGTGGGAGGTTCAGAAAGATGGGTTTTCTCCCTCCCCCATCTCGCTGCGTTGATCTGACAGGTAACGGTTAACTAATATCGACCCTTTATAAAGCTGAGTCCACCGCTGCATCACCTCTTCGGTCGACAATTGATCAGGGCGTTCATTATCGACCCGTACAACAAGATGGTAATGGTTGCTCATCACCGCATAGGCTGCCACGTCGATGGTAAAAATAGCAGCAAGTTGTTGAATCCGCTGCATCACCCAATGACGACGATGTTCATAGCTCTGCCCGGAACGATCATCTCGGCCACACAGATAAGCACGCCGGACACAGCGAGAAACGCAATGGTACCAAAGGGTATCGTCGAGGGAGAGTTGAGAATAACGGGGGCTTGCCATAGAGAAAAAGCCTTTCGGTAGTTTTGACATGGAGTTTAGTTGAATGGAAACTTGAAGTCATAACTAAGTGCCTGTCCTATAGTTTGCTTTTTTTGTGAAATTGACAATATAATCTTAAAAATGTATTATTGCGGCATGACTATGACAGCAGATAAAATTGTAGCTGAAGCGCTAGCTCACACACCACAAGTACGAGCATTTATGGTCGAACGTCTTATTGAGAGCCTTGATATGGTGCCAGGAGAAAAGCTCTCTTCTCAGTGGAGCGTCGAAATACAAAAGCGCTGTCATGAAATTGATGAAGGGGCTGTAGAGCTTCATGACGCTACGGTCGTTTTTGCTAGAGCGTATGCATCTCTCGAATGAAACCAACACTTTTCCATCCCGATGCTGAAATTGAGATGATCGATGCAGCAACCTGTTACGAAACACAGCAAGAAAATCTTGGTAAATGTTTCCTAACCTCAGTGTAGGATGCCATCAACAGATTGAAGCTCCAACCCAGCCTATATCCATTAGTTGAGAGTGATGTACGATGCTGCCTCACCAAAACTTTCCCCTTCGGTGTGCTATTTCGGATTCAACGTAGTCATATTATGATTATTGCGGTTATGCATCTCCATCGTAGTCCGAATTATTGGAAAAACAGAAAACTAGAAAAAGCCGATGATATTGACCAGGAGTAACCATCATCAAATCTCTAAAAATTTCATAAACTTAGCCTAAAACAACCTACCGCCAAATCCCTCGCGTATCAATAATCACCTTCTCTTTCAAAGCATCTCGATCGACTTCTATAAATTCATCGTGATCAACCAGTACCAACAAAATATCGGCTTTTTGTAAGGCAAGCATAGTTCGCCTATCCCCTATTTTTTTCCTATAATTTACCAAAAAAAATATTTTGAATTTTGCTTCATGAAAATCAGAAGCTATGCGACTTCAAACTGGAGCTGTTTTAGTTCGGAGAGAGGAACTCGTTTCTTTATCTGTAGCAGTTCAATACCGACAACCTGATCATCTTTATCAAAATCCAGAATCACTCCAGGAGTTACCTCCTCCGAGTCAATTATTTCTACACATTAAGCTTTAGATAAAGGGCATCAGCCTTTTCATCAAAATGAACTTTCATAATTTCCCCTTCAAAGACCTGTCAAAAAAAGCGGTGATAATTCTTGTTGGTACGGCACGAGTATGAATAACACGCAACACTCTATCTCCAACAACTAAGTGCCGGCAACAACTAAGTGCCTGTCCTATAGTTTTTTATGCCGTTTATTGTAATAACGGGAAAAGGATAATTTACTTTTTCCCCTCAGTCCCCCTTTTTCTCTCAATCAGTTATTTGGGAGCCTTGGCTCCTGGTAAAGTTTGCGCTGCAAGATCAAAAGTGAAAGACCCATTAAAAGGCGTATTCTCTTTGTTGGCGATCTGCTTAGATTTGTTAACGATCAGAGCGTCCGCAAAATCAGCTTCTTTACCCTTCACCGGTTTTGCATTTCGATAATCGCTGAGCGCCAGCCACACGGCTTGACCATCTTCAAACCTTATATTCGGTTCCTTGAACAACGACTGAATAACTGTTACCAGTTCAGACTTCTTTAACTGGTACTTCTTGCCGCGCAGTGTCCAGATCGTTTCAACCAGAACAACATCTGTAACTAAAACTTTCTGCTGACCTGAAATCAATCTGACCGCTTTTTCAAACTGTTCGACATCATCTTCAAGCAGGTATCGCAACAGAACATTGGTGTCGATTGCGATCATTGTAGAGAACTCTCCATAGATTCCTCATCGGTCATAGATGGATCACCCTGAATGTGCTTTAAAGCGCCCCTTGCGGCTCCCTGCTTCTTTTTTACAATGGTCAGCTGACCATCAGCTACAAAGCTTTCCACCTCATCCCCTGGTTCGATTCCCAGAGCTACACACTGACTTACCGGCAAAGTAATTTGCCTTTTTAAACTGACCTTTGGCATAATTCCTCCTTTACTTTTTGAATATAGTAAAGATACTAAATGCTTTACTTATTGTCAATTGGCAGAGATTGGTTTTTTCGCTTTATCGGGTCAATGACAAGCATATTTCGCCTGTCCCCTTTTTTTTAACTGTGGTTGAGTGTCGGTCCTTTTTTTCTTTTTTTTGCCTGATTGATCTACCCAGACATCAAATGCGTGTGCTATTATGAGAGTACATCCAACAGAAAAAATGGAGGTATTTAATGAACATAGAAATACAGGAAATGACGGTGGTCGAAAAACTCAAAACGATGGAATTACTTTGGGATGACATCTGTCACAACATGACAAATTTCAAATCTCCTGATTGGCACGGTGACATCCTCAAGGAAAGAGAGGATCAATACCAGCAAGGGCATGAAAAATTTCAAGATTGGGACAAAGCTAAAAAAGACATTTGGAATTCAGTTTCGTGAAAATCAAAATTTTAAAAGCAGTAAAGAAGGACATGAAAGACGGCTATGATTTTTACGAACGCCAGCAAAGCGGGATTAGTTCATATTTTTTAGAAACCCTATTTGCAGATATTGAATCTCTCAAGCTTTTTGCCGGAATACACAACATACACTTCAATAACTATCACAGACTTCTATCAAAGCGATTTCCATTTGCAATCTACTATCAAATCGTAGATTCTGAGATCAGAATTTATGCAGTCGTTGACTGTCGCAAAAATCCTGCGTGGCATCGGGAAAAACGACAATAGGCTAATTTTAAGTTACAAAATATCCTTCTTTATCATTCAAACACGCCTATCAGCTTCACTCAATCGACGCAAAGAGAACATCCCCTCCAATCCTGAAATTCTTACTGGCTGTTTATCTGGGTTATCATCTTCTGACCTTAATGCCTGCCATAAAGTACGGACAAACTCCCGGCTGCCGATGATACCGCTGTCGGTAAAATGGCGAGTTCGGCTTAAAAACCGGTTAGATCGAGTCGAGCTAAATTGGTTAGTCGCCTCACTGGCGACAATCTGTGGATCAATACTCTTCCCTTTGTCTGTTTTTATCTCGCCGACTTCGTAAACGAATTGTCGATATTTAGCTAAACGCTGTGCTGATGCTAAACGTTCCGCACCGATTAAACCAAAGTCGAGGGATAAAAAGTTACCTTTATTTCCGGTCTGATGATGATACCCAAGTGAATTCCAGCGATAATCGTCTGGACGGTTAACCAGTCCGGCACGGATTGGATTGAGATCGACATAGGCCAGGCAATTGATCAAGGTTTCACCATCTTCGACCAGAACACTTTTGAACCGATCGCTCCAAAAAAAACCACGTCGATTATGGCGCTTATTATAATAGCGAGAAAAGGTTTGTTTGATCTCTTTCATAAATTCAGACAACTGTTCCCACTTATGACGAAACATCGCAATCTGACCGGGAAGTGGTTCATCCCGACGATCATCTTCTTGATAGTAAATAGAATAACGACGTCTGATTTCTGTATCCGAGAATCCCTCGCCAGGATGCATCCGCACAACCAGGTGAAAGTGGTTACCCATGATACAAAAGCTCAGAACTTCAGCAAAATAGATAGCACTGTAATGTTGAATCAATTGCAACAAATGGTCTTTTTCTGCATCCCCCAGGACAAAACCATCAAGTGCCGTGCGTGACATAACATGATAAACAGCGGCTTCGCCTTCGACAACTAATCTGGGTTTACGGGGCATAGTCTCTCCGTTGGTTGATTCTGGTTTGTGTTGTGGACTGCAGGATATTTGTTAACCAAGTGATAGTCAAGCATATTTCGCCTGTCCCCTTTTTTTTTCTTTTTTTCTTTTTTTATAAAAAACTCGGCCGCAAGCGACAGAGTTTTAAAGGCAAAATCCTAAAACAGCTCCAGTTGCTTTCCGTGGACTTCCTTTTTATCTAATTCGA
>JAKIUD010000104.1 GCA_021647765.1 Desulfuromusa sp.
TATCGATCCACCCATTTGTAGAGCCAAGCCCTTGATTTTCCGAGTGAAGCGCAAATTGACTCGGGGTTCTCACCAGCCATGAATCGTTGCACCGCCAGAACTCGATACCGCTTTAATTTGTTGTCCACAGGTTTACGCGGTTGCTATTCAATTGTCAGAGAACTATTGTCTTCGATGTACTGGCACTTTTTTTAGTCCACGATGTTGTGGCACTTACCAGCTAAAGTTTAGAAAAATGTATAAAAGTAAACCCAGGGTTTACATTTGTGCTGAAAATAAAATTATTAATTAAAAATAGTGTCTGATGTTTTTAAGAAAGTGCAATTATGTCAACCTTGGATCTACATTCAAGCAAGATTCTAAAGAAAGCTCTCTTTAGTCTGCCCCAGGGGATGCCGGTCTCGATGGGCCACTTGAAAGGGTTTGGTATCTCCCACCAACTGACCTTTCCCCCTCAGCCTTGTGCAGAGGAATCACCTTTGCCTCAGTTTTTAACCCATCAAGATAATCGGCCCATGTCTGCATCATTTTGCGGCGTTTGGGTAGGTGCTTTGTCCTGTTGTAGGCTCGTCCAAGCGGGTCTTTAACCAGATGAGCGAGTTGCTGTTCGGCATACTCAACTCTAATCCCAAGTTGTTCGTCCGAAAGTGTTCTGAAAGTGGCTCGCCAACCGTGGGAGACTATTTCGTCGCCAGTGTAGCCCAGACGTCGCAGACCGGCATTTAGAGTGTTGTCACTGATGGGTTTTGCCGTGGAGCGTATAGAAGGGAAGGCGTACCGGCCAGATCCTGGCACTTTTTGCAGTTTTCTGAGAATGTCAATCACCTGGCGGGAGAGGGGGACAATATGCGCGTTTTTCATTTTCATTTTTTTTGCAGGAACTTCCCACGTGGCTGTATCAAAATTAATTTCTGCCCACTGCCATGTGTCGCAATTCACCGGGTCTTGTCACAACGTAAGAATGAATCTGTAGAGCTGCTTTTACAGTTGCAGTGCCGTCAAACCCATCTATTGCGCGTAATAATGCCCCCACTTGCCCAGGCTCGGTTATTGCGGCTAGGTGCTGTCGCTGGATAGGGGGCAGGGCACCACGCAAGTCGACAGTGCTGTCCCTGGCAAGTAGCCCACAGGCAATGCCATAGCGAAGCGCTTGAGAAATGATCGTCCTGACCCTGTGTGCAGAGTAGATGACTTCACGTTTCTCCATGGGACGTAAAACTTTCTCAAGCAGCAGTTGGGGGGTAATGAGTGAAACAGGGACATTGCCAATTGCAGGGAGAATGTCATGATTCAGGCACCGTTCTATCCGGCTGCGGGTAATGTCTGCCAGGTCTATTCGTTTCGAGAGCCATTCTTTTGCAACGGATCGAAAGGTGTTCTTTTGCTGATTGGCCTGTTTAGTTTTTTGCATCTTGCGGGACAGCGATGGATCTATCCCTTTAGCAATCAATTCCCTGGCCTCTGAGCGCTGTTTGCGTGCGTCAGACAAAGAAATGTCCGGGTAGACACCAAAAGATATCAGCTTCTCTTTGTTGTTGATGCGGTATTTGAAACGCCAGCCCGTATTGCCTGATTTATCTACGAGCAGGAACAGACCACCGCCGTCAAAGCTCTTGATGGTTTTATTTTCGGTCTTGGCGGTTCTTATTACTTTTTTGATCGACAGATCATTCAGGGGAAGGGTTCTACGTGCCATGACTGCTCCTTTAGGGGTAGGAGTTTTATTGCTTAGGGGTATATACCCCGAAAAGTACCCCTAAATTATGTGATTGTCAATGGACGCACCTGGATGTTGGTGGATAGTAGATAAAGAAAAAGCCCGCTGGTATGCGGGCTTTATGGATCTTTATGGATGATCCTGAATGTTCTATTGGTGCCGAAGGCGAGACTCGAACTCGCACGAGCAATTTGCTCACCAGCCCCTCAAGCTGGCGCGTCTACCAATTCCACCACTTCGGCAAAGGGTTGTACTTATATACTGAACCGTATCTTCAATTGTCAATAATAAATTGTTACTTTTGTGCCGGTGATGGCGTTGATACTGGAACTTCTACCGAACTTGGCATCATTGTTTTTGCCCCCGGTGAACTATAGAAATATGCCAGCGACAAGCTGGTTAACATGAAAATAACCGCTGCAGCAACAGTCACTTTACTCATGAAGTTTCCACCGGTAGAACCAAACATGGCTTGACTTCCACCTGCGCCAAATGATGCCCCCGCCTGAGCTCCTTTGCCCATTTGTAGCAGGACAATAACAATTAAAGCGATTGAAACGACGATATGCAATCCGATTAAGAATGAGGTCATGCAACTTTCTCCCATATGAATTATTTACAACCGCAAAAAACTAGCATAATCAGAACTCTTTGCAAAGGAATTTTTTGTTCACTGAGCCTGTTAGCGATTTTACCAATAAATGCTACAATGCGTCCGCTGCAATTAAAACAGTCAGGCAGGACGTGTGTTTAAATTTAAAATCTGGAGAGGGTTAAGATGAACAAAGTCACTACCCAACAGGACAATGAATATTTTTTACGTCTTTTTAATGGTATCGCAGATGCTGTTTTCATTTCTGAATGTCGTTCTGACGGCACCCCAGGTAAATATATTGAGGTAAATGATGTTGCTTGTGAGATGCTGCAATTTACTCGGGGTCAAATCCTCAATTTGTCTCCCTATCAAATTAACCGTGTTGCCGTTGAAGATAAAAATACTTTTACGACAATTCTTGATGATGTAAAAACGACCGGGAAAACTCTTTTTAAGACAGAGTTACTACGTCAGGACGGGCAGTGGATTCCGGTTGAGATCGGCAGTCAGCTTTTTGAACTGGATGGTCAAACAGTATTTTTCTCGGTCGCCCGTGATATTACCTTGCGGGAGAAATATGAGGCATCCATTCAGACCCTTGTCCGCAGTACTGTCGGCTTGACGGGTCAGGAATGTCTGGATGAAATTGTCCGAAACCTTTGTAACTGGTTGCATGTGGACGGAGCCTGTATTGGTGTCATGCATGGTGATACTCTGGAAATCAGAGCAAGTTTTCTGGATACTCAATACCAGCCCCCCTCACGGCTATCCGTCGTAGCTTCCCCTTTTCAACAAGCATTAAAAGGACAGTTTTGTATTTATCCTGACAATGCGGAGGCTTTGTTTTCTCCCCATCAGTTTCTCTCTTTGGAGAATATTACCAGCTATATTGGTAGCCCGATGCTCGGTCATGACAAGCAGGTTATGGGCTGTGTATGTGCTTATTCCCGGCAGCCGCTGTCGTCTGTCCCGCATGTTGAGGAATTGCTGTCGATCATTGCTTCCAGAGCGGCAGCAGAGTGCGAACGGATGCATTATGTCCGAGCGTTGTCGCGTAGCGAAGAGAAGCTAAGAGTTCTCTTTAACTCCACAGCTGAGGCAATTGTCGGTATTGATATGCAGGGTGTGGCAGTATTTTGCAACCCTTCAGCTCTCAAAATTCTTGGTTATGAGCATGAAACTGATCTGATCGGAAAAAACTTCTGCCAACTGATTCTTCCTGAAAATCGTGTTAAAACTGATTTTTCAAATGTGAAATGTCCTTTTATCTCTGCAATCTCAAATGGAGAGAAGGTCAGCAGCGAAGATGAATTTTTTACTCACCGTGACGGTCATCGTATTCCGGTTGAATACTGGGGGCATCCGATGAACCGGGATAATCAATTGGTCGGCGGGGTGATGACTTTTATTGATATCTCACGGAGAAAAACTCTGGAAAAACAACTGTTGCATTCACAGCGGATGGAAGCAATTGGGACCCTAACTGGTGGTATTGCACATGACTTTAATAATATCTTAACGGTTATTTCCGGATATGTTGGGCTGTTACAATCACAATTGACTGATGAGCCAAAACTTTTATCTAAAATCCAGAAAATCGGTGAGGCGGCACAACGTGGCTCACAATTAACCAACGGCTTATTGGCCTATAGCCGTAAAAAATCTGAACCATCGACCCCTGTTGATCTCAATCAGTTGATATTGAATGTCCAAGATATTTTTTGGCAGGTCAGCGGAGCTCATATTGAGCAAAAACTCTCCCTGTCGGAGCAACAACTGGTGGTTCTTGCTGATCCATCTCAATTTGAACAGGTTTTAGTCAACCTTGCGGCCAATGCACATGATGCCATGCCTGATGGCGGTACGTTATTAATACGTACCGAACAAGCAGAGCTGGATCAAAATTTTTGTCAGACTTATGGCTATGGCAATCCGGGGCTGTATGCCGTAATTACCGTTGCGGACAGTGGTACTGGTATTCCCAAAAACCTGCAACAGAAAATTTTTGATCCTTTTTTTACCACAAAGGACACTGGCAAGGGCACCGGTCTCGGGCTCGCGATGGTCTATGGGATTGTAAAACAACACAAAGGCTATATTCTTGTAGACAGCACTGTTGGAGAAGGGTCGTGTTTTAAAATATATTTACCACTGACAAAACAACAGGTGTCTACTCCAATTATTGCGGTGAATGGGCAGTTGCCTGGTGGAAATGAAACAATTCTTCTCGTTGAAGACGATCCTCTTGTGCGAGAATCTACGATGAGTATTTTAACTACAGTTGGTTATCAGGTTGTTACAAGTGACTGCGCTGAATCTGCATTGAAAATACTGGATCAGAAAGATAAGAACTTAGCACTCATCCTTTCTGACGTTGTTATGCCGGGACTTAAAGGATCTGAGTTTTATCATGAAATCAGAAAAAAAACCGCTATACCAGTTATTTTTGTAAGTGGTTACACCTTCGATACACTCCAGGAACAAGGGTGGGTGAAAGAGGGGGTTTTATTGTTGAATAAACCAATCCAACCGGGAGAATTATTGACCAGGATTCGTGAAACTCTGGATGTTGTTTCTCCTCCATGATTTTTTTGACCGGGCGTTTCTCTCTGCTTATGGATTAAAACCGTTAAGGATTTACCTCATCTGGACTACCATTTCATGCTTTACCTATCCCATATAGTATTGACAGCTTTAAATTTGAGTGGTAAAACGTGCTTATAAAACTTATTATGAGGTATGCAGAATGGTAAAGCGATTAATTGGAAGGAAGCTGAAATCTTCACGTCTTAAACGGGATAAAACGATTCAAGTTCTTGCTGAAATGTCACATGTTTCCTCTAATATGATTTCTAGAATTGAGCGGGGGTTAACCATCCCGTCAGTAGAAATTTTGATGAAAATAGCAGATGCCTTGGGTTTGAGTCTCAGTTATTTTGTTGAAGAAGCGGAAAAGGGCAATACGGTTGTTTTTACCCCGTCCGGGCAGGGGAAACCCATCTTCTTTTTTGAAGATAAACACAGAATTAACAGCTTAACTCAAGGATTGCGTGACCCCGGTTTCTCGGTATTTGTTGACACACTAGAACCACACTGCGATAGCGGTGAAGGGGGGATGGTTCACACTGGTGAAGAATTTGCCATGGTTCTAGAGGGAAGTTTGGATTTTGATATTGAAGGAGAGGGCTTCCACCTTGAGCAGGGGGACTCCCTTTGCTTTAAGGCCTCGTTGCCACATCGTTGGAAGAATAGTTCTGATCAACAGACTAAAGTTCTCTGGGCCGTTTCACCCCCCCCGAATGTTTGATGTGATGTCATGTCATTTATTTATAACTCCTTAGAGGGAGTATCTAAAAATGCAAGTTAAAAAAATTGTTGGTAAAAAGTTAAAAGAGATCCGTCTTAAACAAGATCTGACAATTCAGATCCTGGCGGAAAAGTCCAAAGTTTCATCCAATATGATCTCCAGAATAGAGCGAGGTTTGACCATCCCTTCAGTTGAAATTCTGATGCGCCTTGCAACGGTATTTGACAAAAGTATTAACTATTTTGTTGAAGATGTTTCTACGTCGCATGAGATTGTCCATACCCATCCGGGTGAGCGAGACAAAACTGTCTATGATGATGAACACAACATGCATACCGAGTCTTTCACGTCCGGTTTGCGTGATCCACAATTCATGTCGTTTTATTGCACCGTGCAAAAAGGTGGGAAAAGTGGCACAAACAACATGTATCATCCCGGGGATGAATTGATCTACCTGATGGAAGGTCGCTTAAAAATGACAATTGTCGATGAAGTTTATATTCTTGAGGCAGGAGATAGCCTCTGTTTTAAATCTCATCTGCCGCATCGTTGGGAAAATGTTGGTGAGGGTGATGCCAAAGTTATTTGGACTTTATCACCGTTTACGATAATTTAAACCTCTCCAACTGCTTGAAATTTATGTAACTCTTCTTGACAAGTTACATGGATAATGTATAGTCTTTGTCAACTGTTGATGAGTAGAAATATTCCTGGTTAACCCTTAAGGGGGGTCATATGAATAAATCTGAACTCGTTGAGACACTCTCAATCAAAAATAATCTGACCTACAAAAAATCGGAACAGATTGTTAACCTGATTTTTGATACGATGTCACAGGCACTGATTGATAATGACCGGATTGAGATACGTGGTTTTGGCAGTTTTATGGTCAAGGACTATAAAGCCTATATGGGTCGCAACCCGAAAACAGGTGAGATTATTCAGGTCGCTGAAAAGAAATTACCTTTTTTTAAGGTTGGTAAAGAGTTGCGGGAACGTGTAGATAGCTGATTTTTATTTTTTAATAATCTATAAAGACCCGTCCATATTGTCTGGACGGGTCTTTTTGTTAGCCCGACAGGTTGATTAAATGATACTTTCATATCAAGGGATAGTCCCAAAGTTGGCAGATAGTGTTTTTTGTGTTGAGTCTGCTGATATTATAGGCGATGTTGAGATTGGAGCCGAATCGAGCGTCTGGTTCCAGGTTGTTATTCGTGGGGATGTTAATTTTATCCGGATTGGCGCAAGAACCAATATTCAGGATGGTTCTGTTATCCATGTGACCCATAAAGTGAACCCGACAATTATCGGAGATGATGTCACTATTGGTCATAATGTGACTCTGCATGGTTGTATTATAGGTAATCGTTGCCTGATCGGGATGGGTGCTGTGGTTCTAGATGGTGCCGAAGTTGCGGATGATGCCATGGTTGCTGCCGGGGCATTGGTCACCCCAAGAACACAAATCCCCTCCGGGACTCTCTATGCTGGATCTCCAGCAAAATATAAACGTGATTTATCTGCTAGAGAGATTGCAAATCTTAAGCAGTCTGCCCAGAATTATTTAAACTATGTGGAAAATTATAAAAACTGATGGAACGTATTACATAAAAAAACGGTTCTATCCACAATAAAAAGGCTGCGGTTGAGTAATACCGCCCCAAATAGTTCTTCGTAACTGAGTACCGACAGCATGTTGCAAAAGATTTTCGAATTGCTCCAGCACTGGTTTTGTTCGCATCA
>JAKIUD010000105.1 GCA_021647765.1 Desulfuromusa sp.
ATCCTCAAGGGGTAAATAATCGCCGCCATCACTGGCGAACACAGGGCCTAACCGCCCGCATGTTTACGAAACCAAAAATCTCAAGCCCCCTGTTTTAGCGACTTTACGGGGTGGCCGGGAATTGCTGCACTCCCTCCCAGTGCATGAGATTCTACTAAGGATTCCGCAGAATGCAAGTATACAAAACGCTAAGACTGAATTTCAGGACCAGACCAGACCGATCTGCGGGGAAAAGCACTTTTAAGTGCCGTTGATAAACTTACAAGCGGTTCACTTCAATCAGCTCATACTCTGCCTCGATTACTCTTCTGAATTCCGGTGAAATACTTTGCCAATCAAGAATATCGACCATTATCGGCAAATCTGACTCGGCAAAGGCCTCTTTGAGGGCTTCGAGTTGACGCCAGTCGAGCGACTGTTCAGCAACCAGCGCCAGATCGAGATCAGAATAGGTGGTCGCCTTGCCGGTGACCCGTGAGCCGAAGACACGTACCTCGCACTGGCTAAGATGCTGACGCAAGATCTCAACAACCTTGCACAGATGCTCGGGAGTAAGATCAATCATTGCGCTCTTCCAGGCGATGCAGCAGATCACGCGCATCTCTGGCAAAACGACTGGCAACCGTATAAACTGCGGCGGCCCGTTTGGCATCATAGGTATGCGAAGTCAAGTTGCGGGCATCGCCATATTCGAACCAGGGCAAGGGGTCGGCGATGAGACCGTAACGAGCAGCCATGCGAAAGAGTTCTTTGCGGGTCCGCGGATGATCAGCATCTTCGGGGGTCTTATTTGTGCGAATCCAGCGTTGAATAAACTTCCAGCTTAGTTCGTAGGCCACTTCAAAATTCTGGATCACTCCGGCACGCAGGGTTTCACACAGGGCATCACTCAAACCTTCTGATTCTTCTGTGCTGGCATGCAGAGAACGCTCAAGCGCCTCGACCGACATCTGCAAACTGTCAAGCTGTAGAGCCACAGCAAGCCTCCAAACACTCAAAAATGGTTTCACGCACAAAAATTTGTGTGCGGCGCACACATTTTTGTGACTCTACACGATTAGACGCATAAAATCATCCAACAACAAGCCAAAACGACGGCAGAGATTGACAGAGACTGATACCACAAGTAGTCTGCGCAGACCTTGCTTCCAAAAAAGAGAAATATCACGTGAAAAGAGCGAAATCGATAAAAACAACCGCCGAAACGATGAAAATCAGCATCGATCAGATTGATGCCGACGGTGTCGGTCAGGGGCGCTATCAAGGGCAACCGGTGAGCGTACCGGGGGCATTCCCAAAAGAGATCGTGCTCGCGGCCATCGAGCATCGCGGACAGCACCGCATTGCGGGACAACTGCTGAAAGTCCTGCGCCGCAATCCGCAGCGCCGTGCGTCATCCGCCTGCAACTGCGCGTCAGACTGTCTCGGCTGTCCGCTGATCAATCTGAGCTATCAAGGGCAACTCGACTTCAAACGCCAGCGGGTGCTCGCGGCCTTAAGGGAAAATGGCCTGGCAGAAACCCCAGTTGAAGCCCCCCTGGCCGCCGACCCCACAATGGGCTACCGCACCAGCTGCAAACTGGTGGTGGCGCGTGAGCGCAACGGAGTCAAGATCGGCCTCTACCGACGCGGCAGCCATCAGGTGGTCGGCATTGAAGATTGTCCCCTTCACCACCCTTTGATCAACCGTATTGTCAAGGTGGTCGCCGATGAGATCGGCCGCCAGCAGATCCCGATCTACAACCCGAAACGCCAGCGTGGCCTGTTACGCTACCTGCTGATTCGTGTCTCGCCACAGAGCGGTAAGGCGATGGTCACCTTTGTCAGCCGCGAACAGGATCTGCGTTTTCTGCCCAAGCTCGGCAAGTGGCTGCAACGTAAAGTCCCGGAGGTAATCGCTGTCCATCAGAACATCAACAGTTCAACCGGCAACGTAGTTATCGGCGGTAAGACGCTTAAACTCCACGGCCAGCCCGACCTGTTTGATCGGATCGGCAACATCCGCCTGCGCATCAGCCCGACCTCTTTTTTCCAAGTCAACCATCAACAGGCGACCCGTGTCTACCAGATGATCCGCGAATGGGCCGACCTAGACGACAGCCAATCCGCCCTCGATCTCTATTGCGGGGTGGGGGGGATCAGCCTGCACCTGGCTCAGGATGCCGGCCAGGTCTTCGGCATCGAAGTCGTCGATGAGGCCGTGCGAAATGCACGCGCCAATGCCGAACTGAACCAGCTTAAAAATTGCGTGTTCCGCGCTGGCGATGCGATCATCGAACTCCAGAAACTGGCCGGAGAACTCCCCTCTCTGGCATTGGCCTGTTTGAATCCCCCGCGCAAGGGCTGCGACAAAGAGGTTCTGCAAGCGATGGGAGAACTCGCCCCAGAGCAGATCATCTACATGTCATGCGAGCCAACAAGCCTGGCCCGCGACCTCGTCATCCTGACCAGACTCGGCTACCGGATCAACCGGGTACAGCCGGTCGACATGTTTCCGCAAACGGCCCACGTTGAAACCCTGGTGCAGCTCTACCGAACTGAAACGGCCAGCTTTCCAGATATATAAAAAGAGAAAGAAGCCAATAGCATCCCATAAACGCAAAGAATCCTTGCAGCTCGCAGGCATCACGAATATGCTGAAAAGACGAACACCGGACGGAGCGTCCGGCCTTAAAAATATAGTTTCATGGAGCTAGCCAGTGCTCTGGTGACACTCACGGTCTTCAAAACCGCTGTGGGGCGCATCCCGTCCCAGGTGAGTTCGATTCTCATCTGCCTCCGCCAACCATTTCTAACTATCTAAAATCACTTCTTTCTAAATCACAACCTCTGATTTGTTACACAATTTGTTACACAATCAGAGGTGCCATATGTCCCATCATTTCCACCTTTCTTGCCGAAAAGTCTGGTACTACCTCCGCTTCCGCATTCCCCAAGATCTCATCAGCCTCATCAAACGCCGAGAAATCTGTAAGTCACTGAAAACTAGAGATAAAAAAGTGGCACAAATCCAGCAGAAGATCTACATGGCACAAGCCAGCCAACTTTTTCTTCTCGCGAGGTCCGGAATGCTAAACGCACAGTCCCAAAAAGCAATCGATCAAACGTCCCAAGGTTTTCAGAAACTCAGCGAACTGCTCAAGTGCACCGAAGATTTCGGGAACTTACGTCCACTGAACACTTCCGAAACTAGTCTTCTTATGGATAAACATCGAAAGGCACTTGTAAATCGAGATTATTCATCTATCGAAAACGAAGTCCAAATGATCTGCGAAGAAAATCAACTGACACTCATACCAAAAACAAGTCAGTACAATTTATTCTGCCGAGAGCTTCTGAAATCAAAAATCACAGATTTTGAAAAAGAATTGATGCATCTAGACGGCAACTACAACCTTCTTCCCACCGCCCAGCCGATACAATCCAGCGACAGCCAGACCATTCAAAAAATTCTAGACCATGTCACCAAACCCATTCAGCCATGCTATTCAGAGGTGGTAAAACGCTACCTGCGCATGAAAGAGCAGGCGGATGGGATGGAAAACAGAGTCATTGTTCAATATCAAAGCCATTTCGACTGTATACAGCGGATTATAGGAGACCGCCCGGTCAACGAATACACCGATGACGACTTCATGAAGGCCAGAGAGAATCTTCGCAAATTGCCGAGCACAACAAACCAATCCGAGCGCTATAAAAATATGTCCATAGAGGAGATCTTGGCAGAAGGTCCTCATAAAAAACTTTATGCCGAGCGAACCCAGCTTAAATTTCTCGACAAAATGAATTCGCTTTTCAAACATGCGGCGGCAAAGGACTACATCCGAAAAAGTCTCTGTCCGGCTTGGAAGGCCTCGAAGGAACTAGAGGATGACGAGGGTTATGCAGCGTTTAGCAAGGAAGATCTGGAAAGATTCTTTCAGACCTCATACTTTTCGAGACCTGCGGTCAGAATTAAAAATCCTGAAAATTTCTGGATTGCGCCGATCGGGTTGTACAGCGGGTTGCGGATCGGAGAGATTGCACAACTCTACGTTGAGGATATCCGGGAGATTGACGGCATCTGGTGTTTTGATCTCAACCGCAAGAAGGATAAATTCCTCAAAACGAAAAACTCAAAACGGATCGTCCCGATCCACAACTTTTTGCTGGAAATGGGATTTCTTGAATACGTAAAAACGGTCAAAGATCAGAGGCTGTGGTCAAAATTGAAATGGATAGAAAAAGCCGGGTACGGCAAAGATATATCAAATCGAATGGCCAAAAATATTCGCCGAAATGTTACTGACGACACAGACAAGGTCTTTCACAGCTTTCGCAACACCTTCGCCGAACAACTCAACCAGGTCGGCAATCAACCAGATGAGAATATCGCGTGCGTCCTTGGCCATGAGGTGCAGTATAAAATCACCAAAAAATACCGGGGCGAAAAAGCGACTCAAGTGCTCGCCGACATTGTTAACAGCTTTGACCCAGGTGTTGATCTAAACCACCTGCTCTAGAATGAAAAGGCCCGTAACAAATACATCGTTACGGGCCTTCACATACCGGTCTAAAAAACAGATGCTTTGCTATATGAAAGTCCAATGAATACAAAGCTTGAGCGTCTCTACGATCTTCTTGACAATTTAGTCGAAGATTTTTTCAACAAAGGCGAAATGCCTAGTGAATATGCATACGCAGATGCTGTTCTTGCACTGGCATACGTCGAATCATTGCTTGGTGACGAAACAGTGGATGACATGATTGAAGATATTGAGGGGAGAACTGATTCAATCGCCGCAATTTTTCCAGAGGATACGTCGATCGAAAATCAGAGAACTCTCCTTGATGAGCAGCGCGACATGTTACACAATTCCAAAGACACAAGAAATGAACTGATATTCCTCAGGAAGCCTCCAAACCTTCGCCTGCTACCATCGTCAGGCGAAGACGAGTAGCAGAAAAAGACCCGGCGGGACTACTGCTGAATCATGTCTCAAAAATCATTCATTTCATGAGCAATCTAAACACCGATAGAGACTGTAGACATAATTAGCCTCGGAGCACCGGCGCGAATTGCGACTATAAACCTTGAGACCCCCAATCACGATACACATATCAATAGGCCACGCTCATACGATAGTATTTTTTAACCGCCGCATTTTCTATCACTAGAGTTGATTTTTTTATTTTGATAGTACAATATCACAGGGTCCTTGTACCGATTGATAGATAAACAACTAAGCCGGAGGTCTATCATGGCAATTATTGGTTACGCTCGTGTCAGCACAATAGGTCAATCACTTTCCGCCCAAACAGATCAGCTTGAAAATCACGGGATCGATAAACTCTTCAAAGAAAAAGTCAGCGGGGTAAAAAAAGATCGTCCTCAGCTTATGGCCCTTCTCGATTACGTCCGTGAAGGTGACACTGTTGTCGTAACAAAAATTGATCGCATCGCACGTAGCACGAAACACCTGCTCGAAATTGTTGACACCCTGAAAGACAAAGGTATCGGATTTAGAGTCTTGAACATTGATTTGGACATAGCTAGTGCAACCGGGAAGATGATGCTGACAATGCTCAGCGGGATAGCCACTTTTGAGCGAGAAATGATGCTCGAACGGCAAGCGGAAGGAATTGCTATTGCAAAAGCACAGGGGCGGTATAAGGGTCGGAAGCCGACAGCTCGTGCGAAAGCGGCAACGGTTGTTTCTTTGGCGAGTGAAGGTTTAACTCGGCAAGCAATAGCCGACCAACTTGAGATCGGCATTGCAAGTGTCTACAGGATATTGAAATCCAGAGCTTTAACCTCACTGTAGTAATCCAGACTTGATCTGACAGACATTGCCAGGCTTGGTAGTGAATCGTACCTATTTTCGTTGACACTTTAAAAATGACGTATTTTCCACAGACGCACATATAAACCTGTTTTGGATTTTGTCCGACATTATTTCAGGATTAAAACCTACAATAGACCGGTTTTCCCACAATTCCTGACCCTTAAGTATTCAACGATCATTTCAGGCCAAAGAGGTCCGACAGATCAAATATCCTAAAATCTGGCCGACCATATTCAGCATCGGCAACTGTGATGTGAAGGTTGCCGGTTACTTTCACTTGGGCCTGGTCGTGAGTATGCCCAGATAAAACTGCGAATTCTGTTTGGGTGTCTCGCGTCAACTATCTTGTCCGGTTTGACGACAATTAAGATGGCCGGTTGAGTTTCGTTATTTTTTCAGGTGTTGTTTTTTTCGATAACTCTCTCCTTCTATTCCGATAATGCTGGCGTGGTGGATGATTCGGTCGACCGCAGCCACGGTCATTAATGCATCGGGGAAAATTTGATCCCACTGACTGAAGGGTTGGTTGGAGGTGACGATCAGGCTGCCGCTTTCATAGCGGTGGGCGATAAACTCAAAGAGAACCTGGGTTTCCCCATCACTCTTTTTGACGTAGCCGATATCGTCAATGATCAGCACCGGATATTTGTCCAGGCGGGTCATGTAGGTCATCAGATCCAGTTCCTGTTTGGCTTTTTGCAGTTGCTGGACGAGGTCACCGGCAGATAGCCACTTCACCCGAATGCCGTGTTCAATCAGGTGGTAGCCGAGCGCAGCGGCAATGTGTGATTTACCGACGCCTGATGGACCGATCAGCAGGACATTGCCTGCCTGAGATGCCCATTGGCGGTTGTCTTTGAGCTGAAGGATCGGTTGCTGAACGGCTTTGGGCAGGTCCGCGAAGTTCAGGTTCGCAAAGCTTTTTCCCGCAGGCAGACGAGCTTCCCGTGTCCACTTGGTTGTTCTTGTCTGAAAGCGACGGGCTAGTTCCTGCTCGCAGAGTTTGCTGAGGAATTCTGCATAGCTCCAGGTGCTTTCCATCGCTTGGCGCTGGTAGTCCTCCAGGTTCTGGCTGAAGGTCGTCAGACGCAACTCTTTCAACATTATTTTGAGAGGCATACGCTACCTCCCTGGGACTGAGGATTGATCCAACAACCGGTCAGCAATGCATCGTAATCGGCGATGTCATGTTGCTTGGTGACTAGTTCAGACGAGTCCTTTTTGGGTAGATATTGAGCTTGCAGTGCTTTAAGGCTCGGCAAGGCATCTGCCTGGGCTTGCAGCAACAGTGTTTGCCCTAATCCCCTTTCACACTGATGATCTGCGGCGATGCGCAGCACGGTGACCATCCATTTGCAGGCCTCCTTTGCCGGGAAGTTTTGGTCGGCAATCTGCCACAATTGCCGATAGTTGTCGTTTGGGAACAGTTCATCGCGGAAGTTGGAAAAGCGGAACGCCTGAGGCTTGGCG
>JAKIUD010000106.1 GCA_021647765.1 Desulfuromusa sp.
GTTTGATGAGGGAGGGCTGGTTGAAGCAGTTATGGAAAAGCTATTTAGGCACCGCCAAACGAAAGGGGCGGAAACAGATAAGCTGAACCTAACGCTGGTGAGACCTGCTCTCTACTCTACCTAGTTTCCTAGTTTCGGGACAGCCCCCATGCGGGGATGTCTCTAGTTTCCTTTGATGGAGGAACTAATCTGCGTATTTGATTTTAGTTAAACGAAAAAAAGCCCGCTGCTTTCGCAGCGGGCTTTTGATTGTACCGTTGTCAGCTTCTAAATGATTTAGAAGTTTACGAACAGGCCAACACCAGCAGCGAAGTCTGCATCAACCTCAGGCTCATCAATGTCAATATACTCAACCAGAACACCAAGACTGGTGTTTGACATGACGGCATATTTCATGCCAACAGCCACGGTCATTGCAGAATCAGCATCTGTTACTGCATCTTCTTCTGGCTCAAGATAAGAGATGGAAGCACCAAGGTTAACAGCATCGCTGACTTTAGTATCGACATAGATACGACCAGCAACAACACCAGCGCCGCTACCGAAGAAGGTGTATGGACGGCCAAGCATGATTTGCTCATCATCAAGACCGGTACCGTGGGCAAATAGAGGATCCCAACCATTAAAGTCATTACCAAGAACATCATACTGAGCATCATCTGTGTCGCCCAGTGCATAGAAGAGTTGAGCGCCAAAAGTCATGGCGTCTGCACTCATGGAACCGTCAAGGAAGAGTTGGGTGCCAAAGGCATCAGTTGTAGCATTTGCATCACCGGTGAAGAAGTCAAGTTCAGCAACAAGTTTGAAAGCATCCATGTTGAATGTAGTATCAGCACCAATCAGGTAGACATTTTCGTCAGAATTTGAAACTTTGCTCTGACCAACAACATAGAAATTACCTTTGACCGCATCAGCACCAAAACCAACATTAGCACCATAATAGAAACCGTCAGCGTATGTGCCATTATCGTCGGCTAGCATGAAAAATGCAGTTACTGGAACAGCACCTTTGGTTGCGATTTTAAAACCTGCATCCTGAGCGTTAAAAGGAGTGTTTTGACCGAATTGGATATACTGCTGACCAGCACGAAGGGAGAAAGTATCAAAGGTCAGATCCATATGGGCACGATCCCACTGCATACCATCTTGTGGCAGACGACCGGCACCATAGGTATTACCACCGTCTCCCCAATTTTTTTCAGTAACGTCTGTACGGAAGGTTACGCTAACGCCATCAGCAATGGAGAACTTACCACCGATACGCAGGCGTTGGTCAAGCCAGGTATTGGTGCTATCACTGCCACCAACGCTACCATCGAAGTCACCTACATACCAACCACGAACACGCATTTGACCGCCCAGGCTGAGCATATCTTCAGCCATTACAGGTGTTGCCATTGCTACGATCGCCAGCAGGACGATCATACTCTTCAAAAATCTGCTCATTTTTGTTACCTCCTTAAGGTAATTAAATTGCCGAACCATTCGGCGTTAGAAAATCAGGTTGCTCTGCTCAAGTAATTTTTCATTTAATGAAAGCTATAAGCTGTAAAGCGGTAATTAAGCAGAAAACATGCCAAGTGAAACAGTATTTCCTGTTGGTCTGTAACTGCTTGAAAAATATCTTTTTTACTAAGGTTTCATTTGAATCTAAACAGCTATTTGTTGTGTGTTGTTGTTTTACTGCAACAAATAGAGTGTTGATTCTACCACATTTTCATTACAGCATACAATTCATAATTTTGAATATATGCTGAAGATCTTCAATCGGCCACCAAGGTACCAAGAAGAGCAAAAGCTTTTTTAAGGTTTTAAACCCAAACCCGATTGGCCTTTGATTTCGGTTTTCTTGGTGTCTTGGTGGCAAGCTTAGCCTGTTTTTTCATTCTCCTGTGAGCATTTTCTGTAATTCTTGTTTTAATGCGGCGCTGGGCAAAGGATCTCCATCCCGGTAAATATTAAAATCACGATCTATCAGAATTATCCGGGGGATAAGATAAATGTTCAACTTGCTGGCAATTTTACCTTTGTCCATAATAATGACATCGGGACTGTGATGGCCGTTTTTGCTGAACATTTTGATCACTGTTTTGGGACTTTCCTGGATGAAAACCTCAACAAATTTAATCTTATTTTCAACCAGAAAACCATGTAGATCATTAATTTCTTTAGACTGCTGACTGCAGGTGGGACACCAGGTTGTTCCAACTTTCAGGAGGATTGGTTGCCCTTTTATGCTGTTAAAATTAAAAGATTCCCCGGCAAGTGTCGTCCCGGATAGTGCTGGAAAGGGTTCACCTTTCTTCAGGGCGAAAACTGCAGAGGGGATGCTCAGCAATGTAACCAATAAAGCAGCAGTTATAAATTTAAATCTGGTCATGTTTTCCCTTGGGTAAAATAAACCAGCCTCAGGGTAAACAACACCCTTTATCGAAAAACTGAAATCAAGTATATTTTTCTGTAGAAAATAGTCAATTTAAAAATCATTAACCAAGTGTAAGTTGTTGTTTTATTGAAGTTTATTAAATGTAGCGGTGTTGCTTTTAATCTGGATGGCAGGGGCGGACAATTTAACGGAGAGTAAGAGAGGGGACTGATTTTATTTTTCATCGTTTCAAAGTCGGGGACAGAATGATTTTCGAAAAAAGCTCGAAAAAAATTCAGTCCCCTTGGTTCAGTGAAAAATTCAATCTGTCTCCCGGTGTCCAGAGAGGGTTTTCAAGTTTCTGGCGTTGTTGGAGATTGCTACAAAAGCTAGCTTGCCCGTTTGCTATCAATTCAATATTTGCCGTATTTTGTATTCGATTTTCTTGTTTTGTTATGACTATGGCGGTAGTATTGCCAGAAGATTGAAAAAGATGGAGAGTGCTAATGGAAAAAATTATAAATCTGCATATTGAAAAATTGCCAGAAGGAGTCTATTTGGCGACGTCCAACGACATTCAGGGGCTAATAGCGCAAGGAAGAACAGTCTCGGAAACAATGGAAATTGCCAGAGATGTTGCCCGCAGGCTTCTTGAGGCTCAGGAAAACAGACAAGAGAGCTTTCCTCCGTCTATGGCTATCAGTGATTCTTTTGATTGTTCACTAGTGATTGGTGCATAGATGGGACGGTTGGCAGGGTTCCGATATCGACAGGTCATTAAGCGACTCAAGAAATCGGGTTTTGTTTTTGATCGTCAAGCTTCAGGTAGTCATGAAATTTGGTATAATGAGCTATCTAATTTGTACACGACCATTCCAAATCATTCTGGGGATTTACCTGAAGGGACTCTCAGGGCTATTCTTAAGTAAGCTGGAATTACCCCGAATGATTTCCTCCGTTAACTAACTCTTTCGCCTCTTCCGTTAAAGTTTTTGACTTAATGCCCTGCTTGGCAGATCTCGGTCAGCACCCCACCAGTTGCTTTCGGATGCAAAAAGGCGATCAAGCTGTTGTGAGCGCCGCGGCGGGGCGTTTCATCAATCAGACGGATCCCTTTATATTTCAGGTCAGCCAGGGCGGCAACAACGTCGTCGACTTCGTAGGCCATGTGATGGACTCCTTCTCCCTTTTTTTCCAGAAATTTGGCAATCGGGGAATCTTCTGAAGTTGGTTCCAATAGTTCGATACGGCTCTCACCAATTTGCAGAAAGGCGACCCGGACTTTCTGTTCGGCGACCTCTTCTGTTCCCTCAAAGGTCATTCCTAGTTCATCCCGATAGAATGGGATGGAGTTCTCCAGACTTTTTACGGCGATGCCGATGTGGTTGATTTTTTTGAGCATTGGAAATCTCCTTGATTCGTAGGGGCAACCCCCTGTGGTTGCCCGTTGTTATGTCATCGGGTCAGGGCAGGCACGGGGGCCTGCCCCTACAATATTTAATGTCTTCTAAACGCCTCCAACAACCTCCTCGCGGCAATACTGGGAGACGTTGTCCCGGTACTGACACCGGTTTGAACCTGGTCAATCATGGCAGCTACATTCTTATCACGTAAAAACAGATCTTTCAGATCATCCATGACCATCGCCCACATCCAATCGGTTGCCTGCAGATGCCGTTTTGCTGCAAATTCTTCATGTTGTTTCATGATCTCTACATAGGTGAGGATTTTCTGCCATACGTCGTCAATCCCCTGATTGTACAGGGCGCTGCACAACAATGCCGGAACTTGCCAGTGGGTGCTTTTGGGCTTGAGCAGATGGAGGGCGTTTTCGTATTGCTGTCTTGCCAGTTCCGCGCGGGGACGATTTTCACCTTCGGCTTTGTTGATGACAATGGCATCGGCGATTTCCATCACCCCTTTTTTGATTCCTTGCAGCTCATCTCCGGCATTAGACAGTTGCAGCAACAGAAAAAAATCGACCATGGAAGCGACGGTGATTTCTGACTGACCGACACCGACGGTTTCGACGATGATCACATCGTAACCGGCAGCTTCGCAAAGAAGCATGGTTTCACGGGTTTTGCGGGCGACCCCGCCGAGGGTCTTGCCGGCAGGTGAGGGGCGGATAAAGGCATTTTTCTCCCGCGCCAGCTCTTCCATGCGGGTTTTATCCCCAAGGATTGATCCACCGGAGAGCTGGGAGGAGGGATCGACGGCCAAAATGGCAATTTTGTGCCCCTGTTGCAGTAGTTTCATTCCCAATACTTCAATAAAGGTACTTTTGCCGACTCCGGGAACCCCGGAAATACCAATCCGAATGGTATTTCCAGTGTCGGGCAGGAGATTTTCCAACAGCTCGGCTGCAGCTTTTGTATGATCAGGGTTGCGGCTTTCGATCAGGGTGATCGCCTTGGCCAGAGAACGGATGTTGCCGGAACGGATACCGGTTGCAAGTTTTTTGATATTTGACAATGTGCCACCTAAACAAACAGGGCAGGCACAGGAGCCTGCCCCTACAGGATGAATATAATATTTATCATTTAATAATGTAGGGGCAACCCCCTGTGGTTGCCCCTGATTAATCACAGAACCGATTTATTTCCCCTCAATTGCATCCAACGTCTGACCGCCGGAGACGATGATTGATGTTCCTGGACCAAAAATCTTTTTGGCTCCAGCGGTATACAGTGCATCATAGTCCTGACGTGGAATAACCCCGCCGCAGACGACAACAATATCGTCGGAATCAAGTTTTTTCAACTCGGCGATCAATTGTGGCACCAGGGTTTTGTGTCCGGCGGCGAGACTGGAAACGCCGACCACATGAACATCGTTTTCAACCGCCATTTTGGCAGCTTCTTCAGGAGTTTGAAAGAGCGGACCAACATCGACATCAAAGCCGATATCAGCATAAGCTGTTGCGACCACTTTGGCACCCCGATCGTGGCCGTCCTGGCCCATTTTGGCAATCATGATACGGGGTCGGCGTCCTTCCCTGGTGGCAAAGTCCTCGATCCGTTTCTGCAGCTCAGCAAAGTCACTATCCTGATTCACGACTGATCCGTAAGCTCCTGAAACAAGTTTAATTTCGGCTCGATGTCGACCGAATGATTTTTCCATCGCATCGGAAATTTCGCCGACTGAGGCACGCAACCGTGCAGCTTTGACACTGAGATCTAGTAAGTTCCCGGTATTACTTTCGCAGGCTGCGGTGATGGCATCAAGGGCTTGCTGGCAGACTGCTTCATTCCGTTCAGCGCGCATCTTGTTGAGTCGTGCGATCTGTGATTCACGCACGGCAGCGTTGTCAACATCAAGAACCTCAATGTCGTCTTCTTCTGCCAGCTGATATTTGTTGACCCCGACAATAACGTCACGACCGCTGTCGATAGCAGCTTGTTTTTTTGCGGCCGATTCTTCGATACGCAATTTTGGCATTCCGGTTTCGATCGCCTTGGTCATTCCACCTAATCCTTCAATCTCATCAAGTATCTTCTGCGCCTCTTCAATCAACGCATTGGTGAGGGATTCGACATAGTATGAACCGCCGAGGGGGTCGACAACATTACAAATTCCCGATTCCTCTTGAATGACCAATTGAGTATTTCGGGCAATCCGGGCACTGTGTTCGGTTGGCAGGGCAATGGCCTCATCCAGGGCATTGGTGTGGAGTGATTGGGTGCCGCCAAGCACTGCCGCCATTGCTTCAATGGTGGTACGCACAACATTGTTGTAAGGATCCTGTTCGGTCAGTGACCAGCCGGAGGTCTGACAGTGGGTGCGTAACATTGAAGACTTTGGATTTTTCGGGTCAAACTGACTCATCATTTTTGCCCACAAAAACCGCGCGGCGCGCAGTTTTGAAGCTTCCATGAAAAAGTTCATGCCGATGGCGAAGAAGAAGGAGAGACGTGGTGCAAAAGCATCAACATTCAGCCCTTTGGCAATGGCAGCGCGGACATACTCCAACCCGTCGGCCAAAGTAAAGGCCAGTTCCAGGGCATTATTGGCTCCCGCTTCCTGAATATGATAACCGGAAATCGAGATGGAATTGAACTTTGGCATGTTCGCGGTGGTGTATTCGATGATATCACCGATAATCCGCATTGAGGGTGCTGGCGGATAGATGTAGGTGTTGCGCACCATGAACTCTTTAAGAATATCGTTTTGAATTGTTCCGGCAAGTTTTTCTGGACTGACCCCCTGTTCTTCTGCGGCGACAATATAGTTGGCCATGATCGGCAGGACGGCACCATTCATGGTCATGGAGACCGAAACTTTATCCAGCGGGATGCTGTCGAAAAGAATCTTCATATCCTCTACGGAATCAATAGCAACTCCAGCTTTGCCGACATCACCAACGACTCGGGGATGGTCTGAGTCGTAGCCACGGTGGGTAGCCAGATCGAAGGCAACAGAGAGTCCTTGTTGTCCGGCAGCCAGATTGCGCTTGTAGAATGCGTTTGACTCCTCAGCAGTGGAGAATCCTGCATACTGGCGTACCGTCCAGGGGCGGCCAGCGTACATCGTTGCCATAGGACCACGAACAAAGGGTGCCAGACCCGGCATCGTGTCAGCAGTTTCCATTTCAGCGGTATCGGCTGCGGTGTAGAGAGGTTTAACGGTAATCCCTTCCGCAGTTTCCCACTTGAAGTTAGAGAGATCGTCGGTCTTTTTCTCTTTTTTCGCCTGAGCTTCCCAGTCGGTAAGGGTTTTCTTCTCAAAGCTGCTCATTGATACATTTCTCCCTTTGTGCCTGTCGGATAAAATAATACGGTTCTATCCACCAAACAAAGGTGGATGTGACATAGTCTGACATTGTTGTGATGGATAATAGCTCCACAAGGAGGTATATCCATGAATCTAAATCAGTTTCGCGATAGGTTTCCCGATGAAG
>JAKIUD010000107.1 GCA_021647765.1 Desulfuromusa sp.
CCGCTTCGCATATGTACACACGCCAAAACATGGGTTCTGGTTGAATTTAATCGAAACAGCTTTTTCTAAAATGGCCCGGACATTTTTACGACATATCCGAGTCTCCTCCAAAGAGGAACTCAAGGAAAGTGATCTTACCCGTTTTTTATCCTTGCATTCGAGCGATTACTCTGGCCACTACTTTTTGATCGCCCAGAAGAATTAGACCACTTCCCTCCACTTTTACTGCTATTACGATTATTTCTGGGTTTAGCATAATCATGATGACCCCGCCCTTTTTTAACTGGCTCTGCCACGATGGCAGGATTGGGTTCGTAACCGGCAACAACTTGCGTTGTTATTTTTGTTTTAAGAAGCCGTTCAATATCGCGCAATAACTTATTTTCATCGATACAGACCAGAGAAATTGCCTCCCCAACATGCCCGGCTCGCCCGGTTCGTCCAATCCGATGAACGTAGTCTTCTGAAATATTCGGAAGTTCATAATTAACCACGTAGGGAAGTTGCTCGATATCAAGACCACGGGCAGCAATGTCAGTCGCCACCAGAACCCTTACGGCACCGCGCTTAAAATCAGCCAGTGCGCGAGTACGAGCCCCTTGACTCTTATTGCCATGAATAGCCGTGGAACTGATACCATCCCGATCCAACTGCTGAGAAAGACGGTTAGCGCCATGCTTGGTGCGGGTAAAGACCAGAACTTGCTGCAGATTACGTGAACCAATCAGAAAAGAGAGCAACTCCCGCTTGCGCTTTTTATCAACATGATGAACCACCTGCTGCACCAATTCGGCCGCGGGATTTTGTTGAGCAACCTCAATGTAGGTTGGTGAATTGAGTAGACCACCTGCCAGCCGCTTAATCTCGTTGGAAAAAGTAGCTGAAAACAACAGATTCTGACGCCGCTTTGGTAGCAGCGCGAGAATTTTGCGGATATCGGGAAGAAATCCCATGTCCAGCATCCGATCAGCCTCATCCAGAACCAAAATTTCAACATGAGACAAATCGAGAGTTTTCTGAGCAACATGATCCAGCAGTCGACCCGGTGTTGCGACCAGGATATCAACACCTCGACGCAAAGTTTGAATTTGCGGATTAATTTTGACTCCACCAAAAATGACTGTTGAGCGTAAAGGGAGATGCTTACCATACAACTTGACACTTTCACCAATCTGAGCGGCAAGTTCACGCGTAGGGGTAAGTATCAGAGCCCGCACTGGATGGTGGCCACTGGTTATTTTTTTAGCACTCAAGCGCTGTAGTAGAGGCAAGGTGAAACCAGCAGTTTTACCGGTACCAGTTTGAGCACCAGCAAGAACATCCCGCCCTTCAAGAACAACCGGAATTGCTTTGGCTTGAATAAGGGTGGGTTGACTGTAGCCTTGTTCGGATACAGCTTGAAGCAGTTCGGTCATCAGACCGAGATTGTTAAACGACATAAAAAGATTAAACTCCGAGATTGGAACCGGCCCATCCGATGCAATAAACACAGGAACGGTCTGAGGCTGGAACTTATAACTAATTGTGACAGGGGAATATCGAAAAGAAATGACCGAGGCACTAAAAAGGTGCCGACCGATGGGCACCAAGACTTTAACAACTTAGCAGCTTTTATCGATAATGTCTAGTATTGTTTCATGTGGATATTTTATACTTTTTCTGACTGAGACCTCTATACGACTGTAAGAATCTCAGCTTCACCAGAAGTAACCAGTATTGTATGTTCAAATTGAACACTTAAACTTCCATCGGCGGTGGTAACAGTCCACCCATCGCTGGCAGAGGTCTCTACTTCTGCACTCTTCCCCATATTGATCATCGGCTCAACGGTGAAGATCATCCCCTCCTGAAGGCGTATTTTGTTGTCTTGGCTAAAGTGGTGAAGGACATGGGGATCTTCATGAAACTTTTTACCAATTCCATGCCCCCCGTAAGTTTGAACAATAGAATAACCAAATTTATTTATATATTTTTCAATCGCCTTACCAACTTCATATAAATATTTTCCCGCCTTGACCGCAGCAATCCCTCTATACATAGCCTTTTCTGTTCGGTTGACCAATTTTTTAATATTCTCACCAACTGCACCAATCATAATCGTGCGCGAGGTATCACCATGATAGTCATCAAGAATGACCGTAATATCGATGTTGACAATATCGCCACTTTTAAGAATATCTTTTTCTGCTGGGATTCCGTGGCACACGACATTATTAATGGAGGTGCAGATGCTTTTTGGAAATCCGTGATAATTCAAGGGGGCAGAAATCGCACCATGCTTTTGGGTAAATTCTTCACAAAGGTCATTAAGGTAGAGGGTTGAGACCCCTTCTTTCACGAAAGGATCAATATAATTCAATAACTGAGCAGCTAACTTCCCAGCTTTTCGCATTTTTTCTATTTCTGCTGGAGTCTTGATAATTATCATTAATTCCCTCCGACACCCCTGTTACAAATCATAGAAAGTTTGACTATTGGAATCAGATTTTATGCAGATCACAGTCAACCGACGCGGAGTCGTTACCCTGAAGGGGGATGAAGAATATTCTCTAAAATTTCAAACACCAGCCCCGGAGCTCTAACGCTGTCTTCCCCAAGAGCGCTAGTCCAGAGAGATTCCCAGCAAATCCGAGTCTGTCCCGAATGGCGCTAGTTTAAGCAGTATCGCAGTAAACTTGGGACTGTCCCCAGACCCATCGGGGGCTGTCCCGAAGTTTACGAACCACGAAGAACTGTGGCGGTTTGCGCCGCAAAAGCCTGGGACAGCCCCCATACGGGGACAGTCCCGTTTTTGCTGGAAATTTGCACCACTCGAGTCTGTCCCTGGCTTTTGCAGGTCTTTATCAATGGCATACTGATCTACAAACCCTAAAGTCACTGGGTTGCGCCCCCGCTCGACGCCTTCATTTTTTGTACGTCCAGAGAAACGAAGCAAAGAAATACGCCCGTAAAATTATGCTTGCCTAATCAGCGGACGGCGGTTAGCCGTCCGCTGAGATTTTGTTTAGTGATTTATTGTTTTGTTGCGGGGAGTTGCATAATTCGCAAAATAATCCACGCTACGCCAAATGAGAGAATAACGCCTATTAAGCCGGCAACTCCCGTAGAAAGCATCTCGTTACTGAACGATGGAAACGCATAATTGGATAATGGACTAACAAAGGCAGGTGCCGATTGATGTAGAAAATTGTACTTTTCAGCGATCCATTCCAGACCGTCCGGAAATCCGGACGCGAACGGGCTGAGGAGCAGTGCCACCATAACTGCGGCAGTAAGCGGCACGGCAACCTGTCCTCTGGTTTTTGTGGTGACACTATGTGAGGAAAGCAGAAAGCAACACGCAACGGTGATGAGAGCTTCTCCAACACCGATTAAAGCATGAACTCCTACCATCGCTGGGACGACCGAAAAGAACTCGATCTGTCCATCAATGGCAAGTTCTACACTTACGGCAAACGAAGCCATGATGACAGACAGCCAAGCGGCAACCCCCGTAGCGGCGTATTTCCCCTGTGTACTCTTCCAGCAAACAACAAGTTTTGAACGTAGCATTCCGCCCGCGCCCGCTCCGAGAATTGCCATGCTAAGAATATTTGCCCCAAGAACCGTGATTCCCCCATCTGAAAAAACCAAGCTTTGAATGGTGACCACAAGTGCGATAGCCAAGACTCCAAAGGGCGTACCCAGCAAGCTTGCCGCCAACACGCCGCCGAGTAAATGCCCGGATGTGCCATTCATTATCGGAAAGTTCATCATCTGCCCGGCAAAGATCAGGGCGGTAATTGCGCCAAAGTTGGCAGCTGTCGGCTTATCTTTAGCTTTAAGACTGTAGTAAGCTGCTGTAGTGATACCCACTACACTGACAGCTGCGGTTACGGGACAAATACTGCCTTGTAGCATGGAATTTGGGATGTGCACTGTGCTTTCCTTTCATTAAGTTGTTGTGAAGTTTCAGGGTAACATTTTCGATCGCCTAATCGGCGGAGCGGAGCGGCTTTATTTTTTCTGAGCGCATGCATTTGTTGGTCTTTTTTTCTCACTGTTGAATTCTAAACACAATAGCTGGACTAAAAAAGAGAAACACCATACCTAAGCCAAGCAGATTCCCTTTTATGGGGTTAAAATCGTCCACTATTCTGTTCCACTTCAACTTAAATATATACTTACCAAAATTTATATCCATGCACAACATAATAGAAAACCAAATAAGCCCCACCATAAAACAGTCTGGATAACCCTTTGACGCAATCCATGGCAACAGAAATCAGCAGATGGTAAATATAAGGACTACCCCGAATGACGCTAGTTTAAGCAATATTGCAGTAAACTTGGGACTGTCCCCAGAGCCATCGGGGGCTGTCCCGAAGTTTACGAACCACGAAGAACTGTGGCGGTTTGCGCCGCAAAAGCCTGGGACAGTCCCCATGCGGGAACAGTCTTGTTTTTGCTGGAAATTTCCTTAAACTTATTGCCATTCAGGACTACACCTGAAAAAAGCTAATATTTTTAACACGCTTCTTTCCCACCTTACAGTATAAAACTCTGACTCTTATCGGGTCAGGAATTCTGTTTTTTGAGAATTGGGATAAAATCCAATCCACTGTCAGCCAGTCGAGGATTTTCCTTCCTGATGCTGTTGCACAATAACTGCTCCACTTCCATCCTGCTATGAAGAACCATTTGGGACGGCATTATTCAACCGCAGCCTTTGTAATTGTGATAGTTTATGTTATTTCAAGACCTGACCCTAATTTTCGGCTAATTTTCCTTGCTAATTTTCCTTTTATTTTGTTCTTTCTAATAGTTTTAGTGTGTTTCAAGGAATCGGCTCATAGATATTGCTGTTTCTGGAAAGTTGTGGAGTAGTTTTTTGTCTTGAGTGACAAGAAGAACTCCAAGATCTTTTGCCAGGTTAACAAACTCACAATCGTAGGCAGAGCAACCACTTGAGTGAGCTAAACTTAATACCTGCATTGAATTAATTTCGTATGCATTTTCTTTTAATAATTCTTCTGCGCATGCAAAAATTTCAATTGCCTCAGGTAATCTAATTATTTTTTTCTTCATATAAAATGTCAGTACATTTCGGAATTCACTTTTCCATAGTAATGGCGCAGACCACATATGATCTTTTTTAAATGTTTGTTCTGCAATTTGTGAATAGTCTGAATTGAGGTAAAAATAACTTATAATATTGGTGTCTACAACGATCATGGGCGTCCTTCTTCTTTAGCTGCTTGCAGGGTATCATTAGTTAGAAGGAATTTTGCTGTTTTTTCTCTGGAGCGTTTAGCTAAGGCAAGATGTTGCTCTGGGAGAAAAGGTTTACTTAATGTTGCCTTCTCGATTAGGCAGATAATCTCACTGTTAATACTTCGATGATTAGTTGTGGCCACCTGCTTGAGTATTTTGTAAGCGTGATCTGGAATATTTTTGACAGTTATACTTGGCATAATAACACCTCCAAAAAAGTTTAGTTCCCCAGTGGTTTCATAATGGTTCTTTTAGTGTGCGTTGTCAAGGGGTAATTGGATATTAGGGGAGGGACCAGATTTGAATGAAATATTCTCTTTTTCCTGATTATTGTACAAGCCGACGATGACTATATTTCAGGAGGCTAAACGAATTAAGGGTTTTTGCGACGCGAAGCCGTCGTAAAGACTCCTGTTGGACTAAACCCCTCCGTTTTCGTCCTATGGAATTTTAAAGAGATGTCGGTGGGAAATTGACGGTAAGTTTAGCGGTATTGATCGGTTTTGGCAATGCCGAAGAGAGTTTTGTGGTTGCGAGAGCCGTGAAGTTGATGTTTTTGAGTCTCTGCAAGGGGTCGGCTTTAGGGTGATTTCCGTCATTTTGGCGCATGTATCCTGTTTCTTTACGATCAAGGGATTTTGCTGCGGGTTTCTGGTTTGTGTTTTTGGCTGAATCCTCATGGTGGATCTCGCATGGTTCGGGGAATTAAGCGGAGGATCAGCATCAAGCCGGTCTCGCAAATGGGACAAGGAATTGGTTTTTCGGTTTTGTCGTGATAGAAAGCCGCTTCAGGTGGGCTCGTTGATTCCGGTTCTTCTGCTGACAACGCCCATTGCAATTGCCGAAGCTTGGAGCGATTGCGCGGACTGAGCAGACCGTAATAGCGCACCTTGTGAAAACCTCTGGGCAGCACATGCTGTAGGAACCGGCGCAGAAACTCTTCCCCCGACAGGGTACATTTCTTCCATCGCTTGTCCCTTGAATCTTTGTATTCGAATCTGACCTGTCCTTTGTGAATGGACAGAATACGCCGCTTGGTGATGGCGATGCGATGAACATAACGGCCCAGATAGTCGAGCAGTTTCTTGCTCCCCTGAATCGCAGCTTTGCAATAGACGACCCAGTCTTTCTCCCAAATTATTTCAGGGAATGTCTCTTCGGGGCATGCCTTCCGAGCCAGAGCCATGAACCTGGCCCGGAACAGAAGCGAGAGCGCTTTCACCGGAACCAGATACGTCTTCCGCGCATCAAGCCAGGTTCCATCAGCGGCCAAACCGCCACCGGTCACCAGACAATGAACATGGGGATGTCGACTCAATTGACGGGTCCAGGTATGCAGCACGCTCAGAATACCGATCTCACCTCCAACATAGCGTCGATCGGAACTTAAAGATTGTAAGGCATCGGCTGCGACTCTGAACAGGACGGCATACAGCGATTTCTGGTGACGCCACACCAGCGGCTGCAATTCTTTGGGGAGAGTGAACACAACATGAAAATAGGGAACCGGCAGCAAATCAGATTGGCGCTTCTCCAGCCAACGGGTGCTGTCACCGGTATGGCATTGAGGGCAGCTGCGATTACGGCAGGAATGATAAGAATAGTGCTGATGCCCACACTGGTCGCACTGAGCCATATGTCCACCGAAAAATTCGGTGCGACAGGCAACAATATCCCGCAAGACCCGATCATGGCTTGGCAACATGCGTTCGCCATGTTTGTCAAAGTACTTCGGGCCGAAGGTGCGTACAATTCCGGCCAGATCTGACATGACAGGCGATCAGTTACAGATCATCCATCAGAAGATTGAGGGAGCCAGTGAGCCGATCGATCACCGGCTGTGTCATGTGGGTATAGATGGTTGTCGTTTTAGGTGAAGCATGTCCCAGCAAAGATTGAATCACCCGCAGATCAACCCCTTGCTCCAGAAGGTGCGTTGCGTAGCAGTGACGCAGGGTACGAATTGAGGCGTTTTTGTCCACCGGGCTCTGGATTTAACTGAACAATCCCG
>JAKIUD010000001.1 GCA_021647765.1 Desulfuromusa sp.
CGAACTGTTGACTGAGCTCATCGGCAATCTGCGGGGCCTGATCAAAACGATCAACAACCAACTCGACACCGGTAACCGTACCTTCTGAATCAAAAAAATTCTGTGCGACTTTGATGGGGATATAGGCGTAAAAACTATCGACCAGGCTGCTCTGTTTTTCAAAGATACCGACCACCCGAAACGGTTTCATTTTCGGAATCATGCCGAACGGAGTGATGGTGAACATCGGCGGAATGACGTTGATCGAGTCACCGACCGCAACCCCGATACTGGTAGCCGTATCAATCCCGATGACGATTCCCGGCCGATCAGCGGCCGCATCGAAAAAAGTGTCGAGGATCGGCTGTCCATCAAGAGTCAGCAGTGGCTGAGTGAAGATCTTGTGCTGCGCGCCGATCCCCTTGATACTGACCGCGGCGACATTCCCTTGAGAAAGCAGCATCGCCTCTTTAGAGACAAACGGCGTGGCAGAAACCACATGCGGGATCTGTTTGGCCGCAGCGACCAGTTCTTCCGGGTTGTCGAGCCCTTCACCAAACTTCTGTATCAATACGTGGGGGACGTTGCCGAGAATCTGCTGGCGCACACCATCGGTAAAACCGGTCATCACCGCTAACACCAGAATCAATGCGGCAACACCGAGGGTAACTCCAGCGATTGAGATAAAGGAGATAACCGAGATAAAGGTCTGCTTCCGCTTGGCACGCAGATAGCGGAGACTTATAAACCATTCGTAGGACATCGTTATCCGTCGCAATTATTCGGCAAAAAACATCGGCTGGAAAGCATATAACTAGCTAATTTCAGGGCGTAATTGAGGAAACAAAATCACGTCACGAATCGATGCAGAATTGGTCAATAACATCACCAGACGATCGATTCCGATTCCCTCACCCGCCGTGGGCGGCAGCCCATATTCAAGAGCACGGATATAATCTTCATCCATGCCATGAGCCTCTTCGTCCCCCGCGGCTTTTTCCTCAAGTTGTTGAAGAAAACGTTCTTTTTGATCCAGGGGATTATTAAGTTCAGAGAAAGCGTTAGCGAGCTCGCGACCGACAATAAATAGCTCAAACCGATCAACCACATCAGGATTCTGGTCATTTTTACGTGACAATGGTGAGATTTCAGTTGGGTATTCGGTAATAAATGTTGGTTGCCATAGTTTTGGCTCAACCACCTCATCAAAAATTTCTGTCAGCAACTTCCCGTGACCGATTCGGTTCTCTAGTTCCAATCCAAGCGATTTGGCATAGGCAAATGATTGATCCCGATCTTCCAGAACCGCCATCTCAATAGCTCCATACTTGACAATGGATTCCTTCAGGGTGAGGCGATCCCACGGCGGAGTCAGATCAACGTCTTTATCTCCATAAGGGATGACCAGGCTGCCACAAACCTTGTTCGTCACATGGCAAACCAGTTCCTCAGTAAAAGTCATCATGTCATCATAAGTTGCATACGCCCGGTAAAATTCCATCATAGTGAATTCGGGGTTATGCTGAATTGAGATGCCCTCATTGCGGAAGTTACGGTTGATCTCAAAAACTCGATCAAACCCACCGACGACCAGGCGCTTCAGATAGAGTTCCGGGGCAATCCGCAGAAACAGATCCATCTTCAGCGTATTGTGGTGAGTGACAAATGGTTTAGCCGTCGCACCACCTGCAACCTGATGCATCATTGGTGTTTCAACTTCCAGATAATCGTCATCAAGCATAAATTGACGGATCAGGCTGACAATCTGACTGCGCTTACGAAATACCTCGCGTACCTCAGGATTGACGATCAGATCAAGATAACGCTGGCGGTAACGAGTTTCCACATCGGTTAACCCGTGCCATTTTTCAGGCAGAGGCAGGAGGGATTTGGTCAGCAAGCGGATTTCAGCAGCTCGGATAGAAAGTTCATTGGTTTTAGTTCGAAACGGGGCACCGGAAATGCCAATAATATCACCAATATCTAGTTTCTTGAAATTCTCGAAAACGTCTTCACCAACCTGATTTTTCGCAACATAAATTTGAATCCGACCACTGCCATCCTGCAGTTGTAAAAAAGCCGCTTTCCCAAAATCACGAAGTGCCATAATACGACCGCCAATGCGATAGGTCACATCTATTTCTTCCAGTTTCAGCTTATCATCGTCAACATGGGCACTAAGCACCTGAAGGGCATTGTGGGTTACTGCAAAATCATTTGCAAAAGGGTTGACACCGGCGGCTTGATAGCTTTCAATTTTGGCTCGCCGCTGTTGCAATAATTCGTTCAGTTCTTCCATGATTTTCAATCCTTAACAGCTTAAATTTGGAGTCGCACGATAACCTCTGAGCGCAGGGTTCGTCAAGGCAGAAAGCCCCTTTGAAAGTTACAGACCACCAATACATCACCAATACAGATTCATTCGGAAAAAACAAGCACTGGAGTCATGTTCACGGGGTTCTAAAAACTTAGTCTGATAGTCTTTCAAAGCCTGTTAGTGCAGAACGAAACTCGGCCGGCATTCGGCAGGGTTTGCGAGTTTGATAGTTGAAACAAATCAAAGGAGTTTTCCCCTCTGCAGTCAATTTGGCATTGCGCTCAATCCGGTACTCCATCACCCAGCTGGAGCGTTTCAAATCCCGCGACTTAACCCCAATCTTCAACTCATCACCAAGAAACATCTCTTGACGAAAAAACACATGTGCTTCTGGCATAATAATTCCACAACCGCCAAGATCAATTTCAGAATAGGAGCCAAGTCCAGCCAGATAAGCAATCCGGGCATCCTGAAAAAAATTCAACACAGCCGAATTGGCAACATGCCCACCATAATTGATATCGGCAACGCCGACGCGATAAGAAAACTGAAACTTAAAATCTTCCATACGACCCTCTCATCAATGTTGACATGTCGGGCAAAAAAAAGTTGATCGCTGCCCCAACCGCTGATTGTGAATAGGTTGACCACAAACTACGCAGGGTTCGCCACTACGACCATAAACCTGTAACTGTTGAGTAAAATATCCCGGTTTACCATCCACCTGGCTGAAATCGTTGATCGTTGTTCCGCCAACATCAATGGCCTCTCGGAGGATCTCTTTTATTGTATACACCAAAGTCTCATATCGATTAGCTCCAACCCTTCCCGCAGCTCGATCAGGACGAATACCAGCACGAAACAGGGCTTCATTCGCGTAGATATTTCCCACTCCGACAACCGTTTTTTGCTCCATAATGAACTGCTTTATTGCCAGCCTTCTCCCCTTGGCTGCGGCATAAAGGTCATCTCCACTAAAAGCATCGGTCAGTGGCTCTGGGCCAAGATTATGCAGCAATTTATGACGATATGGATCGATATCAGTATAGATAAATGCACCAAATTTGCGTGGGTCGGTCAAGCGCAAACACTGACCATCGGTAAAAATCAGGTCGACATGATCGTGCTTCCGTTCGGTTGTTCCAGCAGGAACAATCCGCAAACTACCCGACATCCCTAAATGTATAATTATTGTTCCCTTCTCACATAACAACAACAGGTACTTTGCTCGACGTTCAACTTTTTGAATCTTCTGTCCCGGGAGAAGACGACAAAGGGCGGGATCAAGTGGCCAACGTAATTTCACGGTTCTAAACACACACTCAAGGATGGTGCGACCGGTCACATGGGGAGCTATCCCCCGAAGGGTCGTTTCTACTTCAGGTAATTCAGGCATAGTAAATTCAGTGACAAGGGGTTCAGGCTGACGGTCGTTAGGCTTTAACCCTAACAGGCTAAACGCCTTCAGCCTTGCTTTGCTGTTTTCAAAACCGGATCTTGGAGGCAACACTGTCAAAGTGGTGAAAATCAATTTTATCGGGTAATCCTGAGTAGTCATCCACTCCCAACTTCTGAGCTGAGTGATAGCGCCACCCGGTATCCGTCTTGATGAGCAATGCGAGCTCATAAAATAACTGGTCGCCAGTATCGGTTGCTATTTCCATCACCAGAAGTACTTCCAGTTGCGTTTCATCGATGACTCGCTGGCGTAGACAGTGCCAGTTCTTAATTTCAACGAAACCCAGATGCTGCTGAGCAAAACGGATATAAGCATCATGACCACTGAATTGCTGTCGAAATGGTGCATCATGGTGGTAGCTGTCATAGAGTGCGGAATAATCACCAGCGCATAATGCGTAGAAACGCTGCTCAAAAAATTTCTGTGCTGTCATAAATGGTACTCGTTCAGGCAATTTTGTAGTAATCTTTGGACAGCTCCGAATGGCGCTAGCTTAGCCATATATTGCAGTAAACTCGGGACTGTCCCCAGCTCCATCGGGGGCTGTCCCAAGAGGTTACGGGCCATGGAACTATGGAGGTTCTCACCACAAAAGCCTGGGACAGCCCCCATGCGGGGACAGTCCCGCTTTTGCTGCCATATTGCACCATTCAATACTGTTACTCTTTCAACCTTGGATCGAGCGCATCACGAACCCCCTCACCCAGCAGGTTGTAGCCTAGAACAGTAATTAAGATTGCCAGTCCCGGAAAAACCGACAACCACCAGGCACTACCGAGGGTTTGCTTACCGACAATCAGCATATTCCCCCAGGATGGCGTTGGCGGTTGTACACCGATGCCAAGAAATGACAAGGCACTTTCTGTCAGAATAGCACCTGCAACACCTAAAGTGGCAGACACCAGAATAGGCGACATGGCATTGGGGAGAATGTGGCGAAAAATAAGTCTTAGATCGGAAGCCCCCAGTGCCTGTGCAGCGAGAACAAAATCACGCTGCCGCAAACTGAGAAACTCAGCACGAATCAAACGCGCCACTCCCATCCAGCTAGTTAATCCAATCACAATCATAATATTCCAGATTGATGGGTTAAGAAACGCAATCACTGCCAGAATGAGAAAGAAGGTGGGAAAACAGAGCATAATATCGACAAAACGCATCACCAGCGCATCGACCCAGCTGCCATAATAGCCCGCCAGAGAGCCGAGGATAATGCCAATGACAGTTGAAATTCCGACCGCGACAAACCCAACCAGAAGTGAAATTCGCGCACCATAAAGCATCCGCACAAACACCTCTCGACCCAAGTCATCAGTTCCAAAAGGATGTGCCATACTTGGCGGCAAAAGACTCTGTCCGACATCTATGGCTGCGGGATCAACACGACTGAATGAGGCGACAGCAGCCATCAGAAACATTACCAGAACGATTCCGGCACCAACCAGAGCCATCCGGTTATGACGTAACCGTTGCCAGACAACATCGAGAAGAAAGATACGGCGAGATCGTGACATAATCAGTTAAACTTTACCCGTTCAATATCAAGCACACTTAAAACCCCTTTTTCTTTCAATAGCTCAAGCAAGCGATCAAGACGGGGATCCGCAGAGGATATTTCACTGAAATCGACTGCGCCATAGTCAATAATACTTTTTTCAACCTCCGGCTCCTCCGGTGGTACAGGTGGCTCTTCAGGCGTATTGTTTTTAATTGCCTGTTCGATCTCATCCTCAATGGCCAAAACCGGTATCACTTTACATCCGGTTGCAAACTGTAAATCATCAATCAATTTAAGATTTGTTGGATCAGTCATCGCAACACGCAATGATTTTTCGTTACCAATTTTGCGTAATTCAATCGGAACCACCATCAATTCAAGCATCCGATCAGGCGATAACATTGCCATGAGTTGTTCTGGCACTTCAAGTTCCCGGAGAGAAACCCGAGAATATTTCTCCTGTGATTCCAGAAATTCAACAATCGTCTCTTCAGGCAGATAGCCGAGTTTAACCAAGGCACTGCCGATCCGACCACCAAGATTGCGTTGCATGGAGAGTGCTGATTCAAGTTGAAATTGATCAATCAGTCCCGCTTGCAGTAACATTTCCCCGAGACGATTTGCGTTGATTTGCATAAATCCCCCTATTTTTCTTAAATTTTGTCATCAGGATGACCGCCCGCCCTGATGACTGTGACGAATCCGCGGATCTGCCAGAGCATAGCAGATATCCGCCAATAAATTTCCAAACAATGTCAAAACCGCACCCATAACCAGGATCCCCATGATCAATGGGTAGTCCCGCATCATAACACCATCGTAAAAAAGTTTCCCCATTCCTGGAATAGCAAATATTGTTTCAAAAATCACACTCCCACCAATTAATCCCGGGACTGAGAGACCAAGTATAGTGATAACTGGTAGCAGCGCATTACGTAAAGCATGCTTATAGATGACTGTCCGCTCCGACAAACCTTTGGCTCTGGCGGTCAGGATATAATCCTGACGAATCACCTCAAGCATGTTCGAGCGCATATAACGGGAAAATCCCGCCAAACCACCAATAGCAGAAACAAACACGGGTAAAATCAAATGATTGATCCGGTCGAGGAGCTGACCACCCCAACTTAAATATTCATAACCCAGGGATTTCAAACCAGAGATCGGCAATATTCCCAAACGGACACCAAACCAATCCATAAGCAACAGTGCCAACCAGAATGATGGCATAGCAAATCCGGTAAAAACCAGAATGGTCGTTATCCGATCAAAGCCTGAATTTCGCTGAACTGCCGAAATAATTCCCAGTGGAACGGATACGGCAAGAATCAGAATAATGGAAAGCAGGTTGAGCAAGATAGTCACCGGCAGACGCTCCAGCACTTTATCCAAAACCGGTCTACGGTCGGTCGCAAACGATTCACCAAAATCGAGACGCACCAGACGTGACAACCACTTTCCATATTGGACATAAAGGGGCTGATCGAGCCCATATTCAGCTCGTAGACGATCCTGTAGCTCGGAGCTGGCCTGAGGATTGAGCTGAGTTTGCAGGTCAGTCGGCTCTCCCGGTGCCAAGTGGATCACGACAAATGAAATCAACGTGATTCCCAGCAATAAAGGGAAAAGCAATAAAAGACGCTTGGCAATGTAACTCAGCATAAATAAATTGTCCCAATGTTAGCCAGCACCCCAGAAATAAAATAAGTCCAAGACTAAGCGAGGTTTAAGCAGTATTGCAGTAATCTCGGGACTGTCCCCAGCACCATCGGGGGCTGTCCCAAGAGTTTACGAGCCACGAAGAACCGCAGTGGTTCGCACCACAAAAGCCTGGGACAGCCCCCATGCGGGGACAGTCCAGATTTTGCTGGAGATTTCCTTAAACTAGCGCCATTCGTACATGTCCCTAAATTATGGATTACCTGGCATATTTCTGTTCTGCTTTTGGTACAAACCACTGGTTAAAATTATAGCGGATTCCTGCTGGTGCCGGCTTTACCCCACGAAATCGTTTAGAAACTGCGGGCAAAGCTTCTCCGACATACAGAAACGTATATGGCTGCTCCTCTGCCAATATCTCCTGAAAACGATCATAATAGACCTTGCGCTGCTGCAAATCAAAAACTCGCCGTCCTTCTTCCAGCAAACGATCAACCTCACTATTTTTAAAACCAATAAAATTGAGCTCACGCGGTCCAGTCTTACTCGAATGCCAGATATTATACTGATCCGGTTCCGGCCCCCCACTCCAGCCTAGAATTGTCGCATCAAAATTCCCCGGATTGATAAATTCCTTGAGAAATGTCGCCCATTCGATAATCCTCAAATTGACTGCTACGCCAATTCTTTTGAAGCGTCGCTGGATAATCTCTCCGGTCTTTGAGCGTAAGTCATTCCCCTGGTTGGTCACAATAGTAAACGCCAGCTCTTTGCCATCCTTATCCAGAATACCATTGTTGTCCGTATCCTCCCAACCGGCTGCCGCTAAAAGCTCCCGAGCTTTATCAGGATTGTATGAATATTTTGGAACAGCACCATTATAAACCCAGGTATCCGGTTTATACGGTCCAGTTGCAACGGAGCCGTAGCCAAGCAGAACGCCATCAATAAGTTCCTGCTTGTTGATGGCATAAGAGAGTGCCTGTCGAACCCGTTTATCCTGAAACAGCGGACGTCTCAAATTGTAGCCAAGATAGGTATAACTGAAAGTAAGGTAACGATATTTATTATACAGCCGGCGAAACGCAGGGGTATCGGTCTGTCTATCAAACTGCAATGGAGAAAGTCCCATAAAATCAAGGCTGCCGGTCTGTAACTCAAGAAACTGGGTAGAGACGTCAGGGATAATCCGATACACGACCCGTTTGATATAGGGCTGCCCCTCAAAATAGTCAGGATTTGACTCAAGAACAATTTTCTCCCCCCCCACCCACTCAACAAACCGGTACGGTCCAGTTCCAACCGGCTTACGTGCCAGCGAGCTCTTGGTGATTTCCTTCCCTTCTAGTAAATGTCGGGGGTGAATCGCCGTTGCCCAACTCATCAACGCCGGAGCGTAAGACTTGTCATAATGAGCGACAAAAGTATATGGATCAGGGGTTTCAACTCCAGTCACCTGTTTGAATGACTCGGCGTAAGCTGTCGGGGTTTTAGGGTCAATATAAAGCTGATAGTTAAATTTCACATCAGCAGAGGTAAATGGGGCACCATCGTGCCAGGTCACCCCTTTACGAAGGTGAAAAGTGATGGTGAGATTATCCGCTGAAATGTCCCAGGATTCAGCCAGTTCTCCCTCAATTTGCAGATTTTTATCGTACCGAACCAAACCGTTATAAATCAATCCGTTAATCGAACTGGAAGCGGAATCTGAAGCCAATACCGGCAACAGGGTGCTAGCATCCCCGATTGACGCCTCAATAAACGTATCACCAAATTCCGGGGTTAGTGCTTCGACAACACCGGGATGGCTGGTTTCATTGCTGTTATTGCAGCCACCAAGGAGCAAAACAATAACAGTAAAATATAAAAATTTATAGCAAAAGGTCTGTTTCATCAGCTTATAACCGGCTCAATCAGGTAAATTTTCTATTGGTATGTTGGTGGGTTCTTTCAGGGCAAAACGGGCGACATCAATACTTGTATTGACCTGCAAATCTGAAAACTTCACATTGACTCGAGTCTGTTCTAAAGGGAGGTCAATCACGACTTGATGGGGAAACATATCTACCCCGGACAGATTTTTAAAATCAACCGACAAAAACTTTTCCCCATTTCTAAAATAGCGACAACCTATCATTCTGAGCTGCCGATCAAACAACAGCTCCTGATGGGTATTGTCACCCGCCAAAGTCAGGGTCAAACCTCCCGATGAAACTGCAACGCTGCTGTTTTGATATGCAATGAGCGGGGGATCATACAGCAACAAAGGCAACAGGTCTTCAACTGCAAGAGGCACCCGGATAAAACGAAAAATATTTTTATAACTGGCCGGACCACGCAGAAACCGACCAGGGACAGTCGTATTAAGAAATGCCGACAGTGTTTTGCCGTCGGAGGCAACCTGCAAAATCAGCTGACCAAACCCGGTTAAGACATCTGCCCGTAATCGATTCGGTTTTTGCAATAACAAAAACTGTTGACTGGAAAAATACTTCTCCCCGGTCGTCAAAGAGACACTTGCAGTCCCATCCAATGACGAATATCGACCCGATTCAGAAGCAAGTTTGACCAATAATTGTTCTGCCGTTGGAATCTCAGTCCAGACTGGCTCAGACGGGTGAATACAGCCGCTCAGCAGAACCAATAGAAAAAAAATCAACCCGCGCATCAATACCCTTCCAATATGAGTTCTTTGAGTTTTTCATCAACCTGTTTTGCCTCTGGATTTAATTCCAGAGCCCGTCGATACACAGCCGCAGCTTTTTCCCAAAGCTTCATCGCCCGATATAGATCGCCAAGATGTTCCTGTATGACCGCATCGTCAGGATACAGTTCAGCCGCCTTTTCAAGCTGCTCACGACTTTCTGGATAACGCCCCATCTTAAAATAGATCCAACCCAGGGTGTCAACGATATAGCCACTTGGTTTTCTGGCCAGCGCTGTTTGTGCCCGTTTCAACGCTGTTTCAAGGTTAGTTCCCTTTTCAGCCTGATCATAAGCAAGAAAATTCAAAGCATCGGCATGTTCAGCATCCAACAACAGTATTTTTTCCATCGTTGCCGCTGCCGTCTGCCGCATATCCAGTTTTTCGTACAGCACCCCAAGTTGGTAAAGCAGCTGAGTGGCTTCAGGGTTCTTTTCGACTCCATCCAGTGCAATTTTTAGCGCCATCTGGTGATCTTCACGCTCCCCCAAAAAAGCCACCAGATAGTAATACAGTTCAGGATGCTGACTTCCCTGCCGGATTGCCTGTTGCAACACGGCTATTGCTTGATCGATCTGATCAGACTGTTTGTACAGATAGCCCAATTGCAATACAGCTTCGGTATATACTGAAGATTTTTTGCCAATTGGCTCTAAAACACGAATCGCCTCTGCCAGCTTCCCTTGACTCGATAAAGCCATGGCGAGGTAATAGCGATGCCGCCCCTGTTGAGCGTCCTTTTCTAACAGCAAACGGAAAGTCCTTTCAGCTACAGCCCAATCTTCCAGCTCCAGTTGAATGAGTCCAATCTGGTTAATGACTTGCCAATTATCGGGAAACTGCTGCCGCACCGCTTGTAATTGCGTAAGAGCCTTGTCGAGTTTTTGTTGGGCAAGAAAAAGCTGTGCCAGCTGCTGTCTGACCGCCGCCGCTCTGGGATTGAGCCTGATAAATGACTGATACAGTTCAAGTGCGGCTGGTTGATCCTGTCGTTCCAGCAGCTTGCCATATTCCAGAACCGCCTGAACCTGCTCCGGTTGCCGTTCCAGCAACTGCCGATAGGTAACCGATGCTTGCGCTGTTTGCTGGTTTTTCAGATAAAAGCGAGCCAGGGTAAGGCGTGAAAAATCTGCGTCTGGATGTTGTTCTAAAAGAGCTTCCAATTCGGCTATCGCCTCATCTTTACGTTCGATCCGGAAGAGAGCCATAGCCAAGCGGAGCTGCAACTCAACATCCTCAGGAGCCAGCTCTAAAGCATGGCGAAAATGGTCAATTGCGGGAGCATACTTTTGTTGAAAGCTCAGGACATCACCCAACAACTTATGCCCGGCAACACTCTCCGGGGCTCGGTCGAGGAGAAGCTCCAAAGCAGTCACCGCTTGATCTGGCTGGTGCCGATACAAATAAGCCTTGGCCAGAATCAGCTGTAGGTAGTCGGATCCGGGATCAAAACTGATCGCCTGTTTAAGAACAGCAATTGCCTTTTCCCAGCTGTTATCGGCACCAAGCATTCGAAATCGGCTGAAAGCGAAAAGAGCCTTTGCTCCTGGATCAGTCAATTCCGAGCGGTAAGCCACAGAATCCCCATCAGCTCGAACCGACAACTGTGGTGGGGTAACAGCAACGCAACCAGCAAAGAATGACGGTACAAATAACCAGCTGAAAACTAAATATTTTTTACTCAAAAGGGACTTAAACTTCAAAAAAATATTCCTTCAGACATATCGAATGGCGCTAGTTTAAAGAAGAAGTGGCAGCAAAACCGGGATGTCCCCGCATGGGAGCGATCCCAGGCTTTTGTGGTGCGAACCACCGCAGTTCTTCGTGTCTCGTAAACTTCGGAACGATCCCAAGTTCACTGTAATACTGCTAAAACTGGCGTCATCCTCAGGTACATCTGTAACTTAAAAAGTTTTACTCATTGATAAGTAGCATACTCATTTCATGAGCGTCAAACCCTTTAAAAATCGTCTGACTGACTTTATAGAAGCAAAATATCTGGCAATTTTCTACTATGTGAAATTTATAATTATTGTTGTAATTCTATTCTTTCCAGATTATTCTGTAATATACATTGACTCTGAATGATTTCAGAATAAATATTTTAGCACTTAATTAGATCCAGAAGGGTGTACTTATGAAAGAAGTACAAGTAAGTTCGATTAGAGAGGCTTGGATTCTCTGTCTGATTCTGGGCTTAATTATGATCAATTTCCCCTTTGTCCATATTTTCAACTCTGAACAGTTGTTTTTAGGTGTTCCAGAACTCGTATTATATTTTTTTATTGGCTGGCCTTTTTCAATATTTGTTATCTGGTTTTTTGTCCACTGCATAGATGAAGACCCCCAAAATACTGCTGGAATTGTAGAGGATAAGAGCGAGCCATGATTTCGGCAAGGACCATCTTTTTCATGTCGGTCATCTCTACAAAAACCGTTTTATTTGTCTCATTTGGTTACTTTGCACTATTGTTTCTGGTTGCCAGCTATGCTGAAAATCGCCGCAAAACCGGAATCAGCCTGCTAAAAAATTCGCATATATACTCATTATCACTTGCCGTCTATTGCACCAGCTGGACCTTTTACGGCAGCGTTGGCAAAGCCGCAACCAGTGGTCTGGAATTTTTACCAATTTACCTGGGACCAACCCTGATTGCCTTTGCCTGGTGGTTTTTGCTGCGCAAGATGTTACTCATCAGCAAACAACAGAATATTACCAGTATTGCTGACTTTCTTTCCAGTCGCTATGATCGTTCCACCGCATTAGGTGCAATTGTCACTCTCATCGCAGTTCTCGGTATCACCCCCTATATCGCCCTGCAGCTAAAAGCCATTGCCCAGACGTTAACTATCCTGACGATGCCAGCAATGGCTTTCGGTTCCGGGTTATTATCATCCAGCCTACCAGAAGGTGTTGACATAGCGTTCTTCGTAGCCCTTTTACTCGCGCTGTTTGGCATATTGTTTGGTGCCAGATCTCTTGATTCATCAGAAAAGCATGAAGGACTGGTTGTCGCAGTAGCCTTCGAATCTATAGTAAAATTAATCGCTTTTCTAGCCGTCGGTATTTTTGTCACATACGGTTTGTTCGATGGTTTCCTTGATATATTCCAACGCTTTTTTGAACAATTTCCCGAACGTCGTGACCTTCTCCTTTTGGGGACCCAGCAAACCCCCTATACCAAGTGGTTTACACTGATTGTCCTGTCGATGGCAGCAGTGATGTTTTTACCTCGGCAATTTCACATCATGATTACCGAGAATGTTGATGAACAGCATATCAAATCTGCAATGTGGAAATTTCCAGCATATCTCTTTCTGATAAACCTGTTTGTTCTACCCATCGCTCTTGGTGGCTTGATCATCAATGGAGGAGATACCACTCAGGCTGATTACTTTGTTCTGACTCTACCACTCTCTGCAGGACACCCCTGGTTAGCACTATTGGTTTTTATCGGGGGCGTATCGGCTTCTGCTGGAATGGTCATGGTTTCTTCAGTGACAACGGCAACAATGGTTCTTAACCACCTGGTTATGCCAGTCCTCCTGAAAATGAATATCCACACCCAAAATCTTTCCCGCGTTCTGATCAATATCAAGCGGCTCGGCATTTTCGGGGTTATCTTCATCGGTTATTTTTATTTTAAAGCCATCGGCAATTCTTACGCCCTGGTCAATATGGGATTAATCTCCTTTGCGGCAGTCACCCAATTTGCACCTGCGGTTCTCGGCGGACTTTTCTGGAAAAGAACCAACCGCAAAGCAGCAATTACAGGAATCAGTCTTGGTTTTATCCTCTGGTTTTATACCCTGCTCATTCCATCATTTGTCCGCTCTGGCTGGCTCCACTCAGATATTCTGCAAAACGGACTCTATGGCATAAACCTGCTCAAACCTCTGGAACTTTTCGGACTGCAGGGTTTTGATATTTATACACATTCTCTGTTTTGGAGCATGCTTTTCAACCTGTCGGCCTACCTCATATTATCTTTCTTTGCCAAGCAAACGGAATCAGAAAGAATTCAGGCAGAAACTTTTGTCGATATCTATCAGGAACAAACCCCAAAACCCGGCCAATTAAAACGGATCAGTAAAGCACCAACCGTCATTGAATTCGTTGAGTTGATGTCTAAATTTATTGGCGAAAAACCAGCGCAAGCCGCCATTACTGATTTTTTAGGTCAGCAGGAAATTAACACTAAAGGGGGACTTTCAGACCACGAGATTCCAAATTTGAAAAGCTTCACAGAACGAACCCTGGCTGGTCATGTTGGTGCTGCTCCGGCTCGCATTATTCTGGATAATTACCTGTCAGCTCGCGGCAGTGAAATGGAGGACGTTTTTGATATTTTTGGCACAGTTACTATTGATCATGCTGCCAGCAGAGAACAACTGAGTGTCCTGTATGATGCCGCACAAATTGTTTCCAGCGGAGGTGACTTCCAGAAAACACTCGATAAAATTCTTGAACTACTTGCTGATCAATTTAAATTTGATCTCTGTGTCATCCGCTTTCTTGAACCAGAGTCAATGACCCTGATAGTTAAAAGCCTGGTCGGCTCATCATCGGAACATTTTGGTCAATTTGAACGCAATCTCAATATGGAAACTTACATTGGGCAGGCATTTCTGTCTAATACCACCATAGTCGTCAATGATACTGCAAATGTCGACCGGCCGATTTCAGCAGAGCATATCAAACGCGATGGTATCACTTGTTTAGCCCACACACCGATTGTTTTTGAGGGGGAACCGATTGGAATTCTGTCAGCTTTCTCCAAAACGACAAAAGGGATTTTCACCAAAGAATTTATTGCCCTGTTTGAAAACCTGGCGGGACAAATCAGTATCGCCTGGCGCAACGACCAGCAACTGCAAAAACTGCTGCAGGTTCGTGAACAAGAACGGGAAATGCAGATCGCCAAGGATATACAAAAAAGGCTGCTCCCGAGAAATCTTCCCGACCTTGAGAACATTGCCATTGCCGGACTTTGTGTCCCTGCCCATCAGGTTGGAGGCGATTATTACGATTTTATTGAACGCAACAGTCTGTCTTACGATCTGATCATTGCAGATGTGTCAGGACACAATATTGGATCAGCATTGATCATGGCTGAGACACGTACTTTTATCCATGCTCGCATACAAAACGTCAAACATCCGGCTGAGATGTTGCGGGAGCTCAACAGTTTTTTCCTTACAGATCTTGATCGTTCTGATCTGTTTGTCACAATGTTTTATCTGCAATACAACCCGATTACTCATCGACTCATCTATGGAAATGCTGGGCACAACACCCCTCTTTTGTGGAAAAAGAGGGAACAAAAAATCATAACTCTAGATGCTGAAGGATTAATTTTTGGGATTAAGGATGGTATTTCCTTTGAACAGAAAGCCATCGATCTGGAACCGGGAGATATTCTGCTTCTCTATACCGATGGTATTATTGAAGCGGAAAACAAGGAAAAAGTTTTTTTCGGCATTGAAAGGCTTGGCAAGGTTCTTCAGGAATGTGATAATTTGAACCCACAAGAGTTGATTGACCAGATTATGATTCAATGTCGAATTTTTACCGGCATGCGCCATTTCATAGATGATGTCACTTTGGTTGTAATGAAAGTATTAAAATGATGGCAGCGACAAATGATTTGGTCTTATCACTGGAAAAACAAGGTACAATTAAAACAATTTTGAAAATCGGTTACTACACTTCAAAGAAGGAGACAGGCACATGCAGGTAAAGATAACAGAACAGGACGATATTGTTAGTATAAGCATCGAAGAAGAGCGAATGGATGCCCATAACAGTGGCGACCTGAAAGAGCAGATGTTACAGCTGTTTGATGAGGGGAAATGCAACCTGATAATTAACTTGAGCGCAGTTCGCTTTATTGATTCATCCGGTTTGGGTGCTCTGGTTTCAGGCTTTAAAAATGCCAGTGCCCGTGAAGGAAACCTTAAACTGTGTTGCCTTCAGCCTCAGGTTCGTTCGATGTTTGAACTGACACGTCTACACCGGGTATTCGAAATTTTCACCACTTTGGATGAAGCTCTGGCCAGCTTTTAATCAACAAACTATATTCCGCAGAAAGATCAAAAAGTATGTCAAGACGGGTTACAATTGACATAACGGTTCCAAATCAAACCAAATACCTTGGAGTGATCGGGCGAATCGGCGAGAGTCTGGCATATTCTCTGAAAGACTATCAGGGAAACCGCCGGGAGCTTGCTTACCATCTCAATCTGGTATTGACAGAGGCTTTGGCGAATGCAATCTGTCATGCCAACAGCTGTGACCCGGATAAAGATGTCAGAGTATTGATCTCTGCCTCTGACCAGGACCTGACCATCAAGGTTTTTGATCAGGGGCAGGGTTTTGACATTGAAGCTGTATCCAGACTCAAAGCACGAACACACGATGAAGGAGGACGTGGCATCCAGATTATTTTTAAATTGATGGATCGGGTTCAGTATACCCGGGAAGGAAACAGAAACATTTTGGAAATGACCAAATATCTTCGTTAATCGATCCTACATTCAGCTCACTCCATACTCTTTCAACTTTCTCTTCGGCGGATACTGCCAGATTCAAACTGGCTTGCCTGCTGAAGTTCTGGCTTTTGGTATTAACCTAATTTGCCGTTATTACATTCGGTTTTCTACTTTTCAATAAAATTACCGGCAAGGAAATCAGCAGTTAAAGGTAAGCAAGTAATTCCAGATGATTCGACACCGAAATCATCCCTGAGACCTCGCCACCATAACCGACAAATTGCATATGCGCCTCACCTGCTGCAAGCTTGTCCAGTTCCGAGTCCCCAATAAAAAGACATTTTTCAGGTTTAATAATGAGCATCTCTGCGACTAAGAACAACATATCCGGAGCAGGCTTAGGACGTTCAACATCATGACTTGTAACAACAGCTGAAAAGTAATCGTGGAGGTTAAAATGATCAAGAATAGCAAGGATGCTCTTACCGCGATTCGTTGCAATTGCCAAAGGATATCGATCAGTGAGCTGCTGCAGAAGTTCTGTCAAGTCTGATTCTGGCTCCATCTGGGGAATAAATTCACGATAATCCAAAGTTGCTGAAAAATCGAGCGCAGGGGCGAAGTCTTCATGGCGCAGGAGATTGGCTAAAACAACCTTGGTACTGGCGGTATGGCACATCTGCGCCAGCTCTTGTTGCTCAGCAGAGACGGGGGGGTAAGAAAACTCTCCCAAAATTCGATTATAGTAGGCCAGATTCGCCTGACGGCTTTCAAACATCACCCCGTCACAGTCAAAAATAATGGCTTCTATCTGATTCATGGTTCAGTCTTCTTTAGCACATAAAATAATCCACCTAGTCCAAATAGAATCATCGGCAGAGATAACAACTGTCCCATGGTAGCGCCTCCCCAGAGAAAACCAAGCTGGCTATCCGGCTGTCGGACAAATTCAATCAAAAAACGGAAGATGCCATATAAAAAAACAAAACTAAAAGCAGGAATCCCCCGACGCACCCCGAAACGATGCAGTAGATATATAATAAAAAAAAGTACCACCCCTTCAAGACCAGCTTCATAGAGTTGGCTAGGATGGCGTGGCATTGGGCCACCGCCAGGGAAGAAAATCCCCCAGGAATGATCTGTCACCCTGCCCCAGAGTTCGGCATTAATAAAATTGCCAATTCTTCCAAACCAAAGACCAATTGGTACCGCGGAAACGGCCAAATCAGCAACCAGCAAAAGGGGTAAATCCCGTCGACGGCAAAAAAGAACCAAAACCAGTAAAACTCCAAGCAGTCCACCATGAAAACTCATCCCCCCCTCCCAGACGTAAAAGATTTCCCGAGGGTGGCTTAAATAATAGCTTGCATTATAAAATAGCGTATAACCAATACGCCCGCCAATAACTACGCCCAGAACCGCATAGAAGAGTAAATCAGAAATAATCTCTTTATTGATTGGCATTGCCCGGAGTTTAGCCACATGGCACATCATGAAGTAGCCACCGACAAAGCCAAGGAGATACATCAACCCATACCAGCGAACCGCCAGGGAACCGATGCTAAAGATAACTGGATCAATGTGTGGAAACATCATGAGATACTCTTTCTCAGCTTATTTATGACATCCTGGATATCTTCAGGCACTGGAGCAATAAAGTCCAGATCCTTATTCAATACAGGATGACGAAAAGCCAGGTTTTGAGCGTGGAGCAGTGGTCGTAGTATTTGCATTCCGGCAACTGACGATCCTCCACCATAGCGAACATCACCGACCAATGGGCAATTTTGTTCTGACATATGGGCTCTAATCTGATGGGATCTCCCGGTTAATATTTCGACATTTAGTACTGAATAATTTATTAGGTTTTCCAGTACCTGATATTTTGTAATCGCTTCTTTACCGCCCTTTTCGACAGATTTTACCCGATTTTCTTTTCTTGACCGCGCCAGAAAAGATCTGACTTCACCCTGTTCTTGTTCCGGCACCCCCTGCACCAGAACAAGATATTCTTTCTTGATTTCATGTTCTATAAAAATCCGCGTCATCTCCTTATGTGCTCGGGGATGAATAGAAAAAACAATAAGTCCAGAAGTGCCACGATCCAAACGTTGAACCATCCCGATAGTCGCTTTCAAGTGTGGGCGAAATGGATCTTTCAGGTGCCATTGCAGTGCCTCAAATAGAGTTCCTTTAAATCGCGCATGGGTTGGCTGAGTGTCAACCAGCGCTGGCTTATTGATAACAACGATATATTGATCCTGAAATAAAATATCTTGTTCACTTAACCGATATGGATCTAATGGTAACTGGTCGATATAAACTTCAACCGAATCACCGTTACAAACTTTGGTTGAACAACTTCTGATTCTTCTACCATTGATATGAACCCCACCAAGATCAATGATTTTCTTTGCCTGGGTGCGCGATATCTCAAATAAAGATTGGGCTAAATATTGATCAAGTCTCTGCCCGAAGTTTTCCAACGTGACCTGTAAGCGATGTATTGTCCACTTCATTTGCTCATATGTCCGATTATTGGGATATAGTATTTATGCTATCTAATTTTATTCTTGACTTTGATCTTGAAATTGATACTATACAGTCACGAGTTAAGATCTTTGAATTTCTGGGATGCATGGGATGGTTCTAACCCCTTGACCAACATTTGTACTGACCTGTCGGTATGTGAAAAAGTGGTGAGCACGCCTGCCTGCGAGTAGGACGCCTAAAACTTTTTCCGTAGACAAAAATTTTTGCTCAGGTCATCCGTACAGAATCACACCGGCATCCCGGAGACTATCCATAAAAAAAGGCTCTGACATTGCTTCAGAGCCTTTTTCTTTACTCCCCATAAAAGTACCATTTCACATATTAACCCGCTCACGAAGTTCCTTACCTGTCTTAAAAAAGGGGGTCTTACGCGATGGTATTTTAACCAATTCACCACTTTTGGGGTTTCTTGCTTCACGAGCATCACGCTCGCGTACTGAAAATGAGCCGAAACCTCTAATTTCAACCCGATCCCCAAGAGCAAGGGCATTACTGATCCCACCAAAGATCAAATTTATGACCATTTCAGCATCCCTTTTATTAAGAATGTCATGCCCCTCTGTAAGTTGCTCAATCAATTCACTTTTAGTCATCTTTACCTTCCATCTATTCCAATAGTTATGATCAATAGCCGTTCCAGAGATACTGCGGACCTATTGCATTTTTCATTTTGAGATTGATTCCAAGATAGCGACTCGCAGTATTTTGCAAATATCTGTCGATTAAATTTATTTTCTCTGGTTCGGAATAAACCAAATCGGGATCATCATCCATGCCTGCAACGGTAGCAGCATATTTAATGGCATCGGATAAAGTTCCAAGTTCATCAATCAAACCAATCTCTTTAGCTTGTCGACCAGTAAAAATTCGTCCATCAACAAAGGGCTGAAGCCTATCAATCGGCATATGGCGACCCTCACTGATTGCCTCAACAAATTGCTGATGAACATCATCAATCATCCCCTGAAGCAATGTTCGATCAGCCTCAGAAAAGCTGCGCGTTGTTGAACCAATATCTTTAAATCGGCCACTTTTGACAACCTCAGTCTGAATCCCCACCTTACCCATCAGCTCCTGATAGTTGGGAAAAGACATGATAACTCCAATACTGCCAGTAATTGTCCCTGGATTTGCAAATATACGTTCACCAGCAACCGCAAGATAATACCCCCCTGAAGCAGCAACTGAGCCCATTGATACCACCAGTGGTTTCTCTTTAGCTAAGGCTTTAAGTTCAGAATAAATTTCTTGCGATGGGCCGACACCACCCCCAGGAGAATCAATCCGGACAACAACTGCCTTGATATTGCTGCGCTCACGGAATTCTTTGATCTGATCAATCATCCGTCGAGAATCAACGATGGGACCTTCAACTTCAAGAATCCCAAGCTTATCACCGACTGAAACAAACGATCCAGTACGAAACATTCCTGCAGTAAAAACAACAAGCAGGAAAAATATAAAAATTCCGGCAACAGCGAAAGATGCAATTAAAAATGGGCGTTTTTTCATTTCAACCAATAAAAAAAGGACTCCTGGTATTCCGGGAGTCCCAATTAAGGTTCATCTACAAGTTAGTCGTCCGATTTACGATCCATGGCGCCTTTCAGCAAATCACCAAGATTTGATGTCGCTGTTTTTTGTGCACCCATAAATTCGTTAACCTCTGCTTTTTCTTTCTGGACGTCAAGGTTCTTAACCGATAGAGCTATTTTCCGATCAACCGTATCGACCTGTAGCACTGCTGCTTCCAGATCAGCACCGACTTCAGCAAAATCTTTCGGGCTGTCGATCTTTTCTTTACTCAATTCTGAAACATGGATCAGCCCTTCAATACCCTCTTCCAGTTCAATAAAAATCCCGAAATCAGTAACTGAAGTAACTTTTCCTTTGACGATGGTTCCACGAGCATAGCGAGTGGGGACAGTCTCCCATGGGTCAGTATTCAGCTGTTTCAAGCCAAGCGAGAAACGTTCATTGTCTCGATCAATATTCAACACAACAGCCTTGACCAGATCACCCTTTTTATAGATTTCTGATGGATGTTTGATCCGCTTTGTCCAAGACAGATCAGAGATATGAACCAGACCATCTATCCCCTCATCGACGCCAACAAAAATACCAAAATCAGTGATATTTTTAACCTGTCCCTCAATGATGGTACCAATCGGGAATTTCTCACCAATAACATCCCAAGGATTTGGCTCAATCTGCTTCAAACCAAGGGAGATACGCCGGTTGTCGGTATCGAGCGCCAACACAACTGATTCTACATCATCACCGATTGAAAGAACTTTATTGGGATGCTTAACCCTTTTGGTCCAACTCATTTCTGAAACATGGATCAGACCTTCAACACCCTCTTCAAGCTCAATGAATGCACCATAATCGGTCAAACTGACAACTTTACCTGTGACCTTGGTTTCAATCGGATACTTGCTTGCAACATCCAACCATGGATCGGGTGCGATCTGCTTGAGTCCAAGAGAAACTCGCTCCTTCTCTTTATCAAATTTAAGAATTTTGACATTTATCTTGTCACCAACTGCCAAAATATCAGATGGATGCTTGACGCGCCCCCAAGACATATCAGTGATGTGCAACAGACCATCAATACCACCAAGGTCAATAAATGCACCATAATCTGTCAGGTTTTTAACAATACCCTCTACAACCTGATTTTCTTCCAATGTTGTCAAAGTATTACTACGCTGAGCTTCTCTCTCTGTTTCGAGCAGAACCCGCCGCGACAGAACAATATTGCCACGTCTTTTGTTCAGCTTGATGATTTTGAAATCAAAGGTTTGTCCGATCACTTTGTCCAAGTTACGAACCGGGCGCAGGTCAACCTGAGATCCAGGCAAGAAAGCGTTAACACCGATATCAACAGATAAACCACCCTTGATACGACTGATGATTCGACCTTCGACAACTGCATCCTCTTCAAGAGAATTCCAGATCTTCTGCCGGTCAGCTTTCTCTTTGGAAAGAACAATCAGACCACTGTCACTTTCACCACCACCAAACAGGACATCATAAACGTCACCAACTTTGACGTTGATTTCCCCTTTTTCATCGGCAAATTCACGGAGAGATATGACGCCCTCAGATTTATAGCCGACATCGACAACAACCGAATCAGGATTGACCTGAACAATCGTCCCCGCAACAACATCGTTGCGTTTCAGCTCAAGGCCACCCTGCTCAAAATCTTTCAGCAGCTCCTCAAAGCTTTCCTCACCCTCTTCTAGTTCCTGTACTTCTTCATCTTGCATGTCTTTTTCTTCTACCATTGGAGATGTTACCCCCTTACGAATTTCCCGACGCCTCTCGACGGCGGACTCAATTTGAGACTGCGCAAGTTAGCACAGCATTAAAGAAAAAACAAACCAATATTTATCAAGCAGTTATTCTCTTTTAGCCGCAAGTTCTGTTTCTTTATCTTTAACCACAGCCAACATTTTTTTTAGAACCTCATCAATCGACAGCTGCGTTGAATCAACAAGTACCGCATCATCTGCCTGCATCAACGGAGCCAGTGTTCTGGCGGTATCTGCTGCATCACGGGCTGCAACGTCGGCGATTGTTTGTTGCAGATCTATAGCAACCCCTTGACTTAACAACTCTGCATAGCGACGTTGCCCGCGTGCTTCTGCTGTTGCAGAAAGAAAGAATTTAATATCTGCATAGGGAAAAACAACTGTGCCGATATCCCGCCCTTCAAGGACAACCCCACCTCCCGTCCCCATTTCTCGCTGCATCCGCAACATGGCGTCACGCACCGAGGGAGAAGCGGCAACTTGAGCCGTCAACAGACTGATATCTGGGGTTCGTATCTGTTCCGAAACATCCACCCCATTGGCCAGGACTTTTCCAAGTCCATCGTTATAAACAAAATTAATCGATAACCCGGTACAGAGTTTTTTTAATGCGGCATCATCATGCGGGTTAATTCCCCACTGTTGAGCCAACAGAGCTACGGAACGATACATTGCCCCGGTATCGATATTCAAATAATCAAGCTGTCTGGCCAACGCCTTACTTAAAGTACTTTTCCCCGCCCCTGACGGACCATCGATGGCTATAATCAGTTTTTTTTTCAAAACACCCTGCCTTCTGATATCAATGGCAACAACTCCCAAAATCTGGGGAATGAAGTTTCAGTACAGGTCGTATCCAGAATTCTGGTCTCACCTGCAGCACCCAGTGCCGCAATAGCCAAACTCATGGCAATGCGGTGATCACCAAAAGAGTTGACCTCACCGCCACTCAACAACTTACCACCAACAATCCGCATCCCATCATCCAGAGGCTCTATTTGAGCACCAAGAGACCCCAAACAGTTACACATGGCAGCAATGCGATCCGTTTCTTTAACGCGCAACTCCTTAGCGTTGCGAATTATTGTCACCCCCTCAGCAAAAGCAGCAGCGACACTGACAACTGGAAACTCATCAATAGCTCGGGGAATTAAATCACCACCAATTTCAACCCCTTGCAAATCACTACTCTTGACCAACAGATCAGCAACAGGCTCACCGGACAGTTCACGTTGATTGGTTAACTCGATGGAACCGCCCATCTGCTGCAGAATATCGATAACACCACTTCGGGTCGGGTTAACCCCAACATTTTTCAGTAACAGTTCAGAATTGGGGACAATCAACCCAGCGACAATAAAAAAGGCTGCCGAAGAGATATCCCCAGGCACTTCAACATCACGCCCTTCTAACTGAACCCGTCCGGTAACCTTGGCACCTCCGCCAAAAGATTCCAGATCAGCACCAAAGAAACGTAACATTCGTTCGCTATGATCCCGTGACAGGTGCGGCTCATAGACCGTGGTTGTCCCTTCGATCTGCATACCAGCGAGGAGTAATGCCGATTTCACCTGGGCGCTTGCAATCGGTGAATGATATTCCGCAGGATGCAAACCACCGCCATCTATTGCCAACGGAGCCTTGGAATGACCATCCCTGCCGAGAATCTTTGCCCCCATTGCGCTTAACGGATTAATCACCCGACCCATTGGTCGTTTGCGCAGATAGTGATCCCCGGTCAATATGGAAAAAAATGGTTGTGCTGCCAGGATACCACTCATCAAGCGCATTGTGGTTCCCGAGTTACCACAATCAACCACATCAGTCGGCTCCTGCAAACCATCCAGCCCGCAGCCATGGATAATCAATTCGTCGTCCGCTTTCTCAACAACCTCAATGCCCAGGTTTTGAAACGCTTTCAGCGTTGACAGACAATCCTCGCCACGTAACAGCCCGCTTATCCGACTTTCTCCTTGCGCCAGAGAGGCAAACATAATGGCACGGTGAGAAATCGATTTATCCCCAGGGACAACAAATTCGCCACGCAAACTTGTGACAGACTTAACAGTTCGGGATTCTAATTCATGCATCAGGGTGATCCTTAATAAGTCAGGTTGCTTAGACCGGAGGCTGAGGTCTATTAAGTTTTAAAAACATATAAGTTGTGCTTGTTTAACCAGTATTGCAGTAAACTTGGAACTGTCCCCAGCACTATCGGGGGCTGTCCCAAAAGTTTACGATCCACGAAGAACTGCGGTAGTTCGCACCGCAAAAGCCTGGGACAGCCCCCATGCGGGGACAGTCCCGTTTTTGCTGCCATTTCTTCTTAAGCCAGCACTATTTTTTATTATAGTATTGCATCTCGAAGTTGTTTTGAGCGTAAAAAGAATTCAAAAAGCTTCTCACCGTTGCCCTCGGCAATATCTGCTTTCAGTTCAATAAAAGAAGTCTCGAACTGCTCTATCATTTCCAGCAATGCATCACGATTGGTTTCAGCAATATCCCGCCACATAGTTGGATCAGAAGATGCTATCCGGGTAAAATCCCGAAATCCACCAGCCGAATATTCAAGGATATTCTCTTCATAATGGTCATATGAACCAACCGCATTGACCAGGGAATAAGCCACCATATGCGGCAGATGACTGATAGCCGCAAGCACCTTATCATGCTTTTCGTAGTTCATCTGTACCACTTGACTGCCAACCAACGTCCACATCTGTGAAATCAGTTCAAGGGCGTGGGTATCCGTGTTCTCTGTTGGGGTCAAAATGCAGCGTTTACCATGATAGAGGCTTGAGAAAGCCGCCTCTACACCACTGTTCTCGGTGCCAGCAATCGGATGTCCCGGAACAAAATGCACCCCTTCGGGCAACAGCGGTTCAATAGCCTTGATAACATCGCCTTTGACACTCCCCCCATCGGTGATAATTGTCCCCGCTTTCAAGCCTGGCAAACAACGTTGCGTAACAGATCCTAAAGTTTTAACCGGTGTGGCAAGAAAAACCACATCAGCATCTTTTACGGCCTGCTGCGGATCACGTTCGTAAGTATCAATCACACCAAGTTCAAGCGCTTTCTCCAAGTTGGGTTTGCCCCGACCACAACCGATCACTTCTCCAACGGCTCCAGCCTCCTTCAGAGCGAGAGCAAGTGATCCGCCGATCAAACCGACACCGATGATCGCCAGACGTGGAATCAGGAAATTATCAGACATCAGTAGCTTCTCCCGTCAAATTTTCATTTCGGGCGATTGGATAAGAACCCAGGATTTTAAGAAAATGGCAATGGCCGCGTAATTCCTCTATCGCTGCAAAGATTTCTGGATCATCTATATGGCCAATCAAATCAAGAAAGAAAATATATTCCCAGGCTTTTTGCTTCATCGGGCGGCTTTCGATCTTGGCCAGATTAATCTCTCGCTTACTAAAAGGTTCAAGCATCCGGTAAAGAATTCCCGCTTCATCTTTGACACTGAACATAATTGAAGTTTTATCGGCACCACTCTTTTCCGGAGTCTTCTGACCAATCACCAGAAAGCGGGTAAAATTATGAGGGTTGTCTTCAATTTTAGCTTTAACAACTTGCAAATTGTACTGTATTGCAGCCGCATGACTGGCAATCGCTGCCACCGATTCATCTTCGGCAGCCATCTGGGCTGCTGCTGCGGTACTGGCAACATCAAGGAGAGGGGTATCTGACATGTTTGTTTCCAGCCAGTGCCGACATTGCGCCAGAGGTTGCGGATGGGAAACAATTTTACTGATTTTCTCAAGACGCCCAGATTTTGAAAGGAGGTTATGGGAAATTTCCAGCATAATTTCCGCAATCATCTGCAATTCGGACTCAAAAAACATATCCAGCGTGTGATTGACGACACCCTCGGTTGAATTTTCAACCGGAACCACTCCGTAGTGAGCACGACCCCGTTCGACCTCTTCAAAAACGGCCGGAATACTTTTCAAAGGAACCAACTGTGCGGATAAACCGAACTGCATCATGGCTGCCATATGGGTAAAAGTCGACTGCGGGCCAAGAAAAGCAACTTTCATCGGCATTTCCATATTTAATGATGCCGAAATAATTTCACGAAAAACCTTACAGACAGCCTCGTTGGGAAAAGGTCCCGGGTTTTGACGTGTTAAACGCTCGTAAATGGCCTTTTCCCGACTCGGTACATAGAAAGTTTTTTCATTTCCTTCCTTGCTCTTGCCAACCGAAACAACCACCCTGGCTCGCTGATTCAGGAGATCCAGAATCTGGTTGTCAATCAGATCAATCTGTTGCCGCAGATCATTTAAATCGCTTTTTCCCATAAAAATAACTTTCTAAAAAAGATAAAATCGTAAGATGCAGGAATGTAGCTTAACCAGCAACAAAAATCAATTTTGTAACCATCGGAAATCCCGGTAAGAACGACCTTGACCCCTGAGTTTGGCACAGTTAAACTCCCATTTCAAATCGATATAACCAACTTTTCACAAAGGAACCTCTCCATGCCTGTTGCAACACAAATCAAAAAAAATATCGAAAGTGCCTCATGGATCCGTAAAATGTTTGAGGAGGGTGCGGCATTAAGACAACGATACGGTGCTGACAATGTCTTTGATTTTACCCTTGGTAACCCCACCATGGAGCCACCTGAAGAATTACATCAAGAATTAAAGAAGATAGCCGAGAACCCGACACCGGGGATGCACCGCTATATGAACAATGCCGGATATGATGAGACTCGGGCAGCCGTTGCTGAAGTGATTGCAGAGAGGTGTGGCAACACAATCACAAAAGATCATATTGTCATGACCTGTGGCGCCGGTGCCGCCCTGAATGTCGTCCTGAAAACTTTACTGAATCCAGGCGACGAAGTCATTATCCTCACCCCGTATTTCGTTGAATACAAGTTCTATATCGACAATCAAGGTGGAATTCCTGTTGAAGTTGTCACTGATGATAATTTTCAGCCTGACCTGAACGCTATCGCTTCTGCCATCAATTCAAGAACCCGGGCGATTATTATTAATTCCCCCAACAATCCCACCGGTGTCATCTATCCGGAAACAACCTTGAATTCGCTGGGAACCTTGTTGCAGAAAAAAGAGCAGGAATTCGGCACAACAATTGTCACCATTTCTGACGAACCTTACGCCCGGATTAGTTTTGGGGAAGCCGTTCCGTGTATTTTCAACTCGATTCAAAATTCGTTGATTGTCACCTCTCATTCAAAGGATCTGGCACTACCGGGAGAACGGATTGGCTATCTGGCTGCAAATCCAACCATGGTTGATGTCGATCTTTTTATGCAGGGAGCCATTTTTTGCAACCGGGTTCTTGGATTTGTCAACGCCCCCGCACTGATGCAGAGGCTGGTGACGAATTTACAACGAGTCACTGTGGATGTTGAAAAATACCGCCGCAAGCGAGATCTTCTCTACAATAAACTTCATGAGCGTGGTTTTGAAATGGTCAAGCCCGGGGGTGGATTTTATCTTTTCCCCAAATCGCCCTTCGTTGATGAAATGAAATTTATCAACATGGCGCAAAAATACAGAATTCTGCTGGTTCCCGGATCAGGATTTGGCGCTCCCGGTTTTTTCCGGATTGCCTATTGTATTGACGATAAAATGATAGAAAAAAGTTTGCCGGTTTGGGAAGAACTGGCACGGGAAGCCGGACTCTCTGCTCGTTAAATAGATCCAGAACGATTGAACTGTCACCACTGAAATGTACTGGAGAGCAAAGATGGCAAACAAACTTTTAGCAGAAAAATGGGAGAATACTCTCAATTACCTGGAAAAAGCATTTGCTGCTGAAGCATTCAGAGTCCTCGGTGGATTTAATTACCAACCGATACTGTCTAATCCCACCCTGAACCGGATTGCAAAAATCCTTGATCTACGCTTTGATTTTGATGAACTGGATGCTTTATTTTCCTGACCGATTGATTTTATCAGCTTTGAGGTGAGCGGGGACTATCTCCCCTTGTGGACTAACATAACGAACTTCACAGCGCAGATTAAAACCAATCTTCTCTTGTACAATCTGGCGCACACGAGCAATCAGCAAAAGAACATCTGCCGAGCTTGCTTTGCCCAGATTAACAATAAAGTTGGCATGTTGGCGGGAGATTTCTACCTGCCCAATCCGTTCTCCCTTTAATCCAGCATCTTCAATAATTTTCCCCGGAGGGCCGACAGCTGCGTGCATTTCTGTATTGCTGAGGAAGACTGATCCGCAATTGGGTTGTCTACGTGGAAATTTATAACGTCTGGTGCGCAGGTCTTCAAGCATCTCCCTCCGAATTGTTTTAGTCTCCCCCGTGGGACAACTCAGCTCAACACTGACAACAACACAATTGATTCCTTGCAGAGCACTCTGCCGATAGGAAAATTTACATTCCGCTTGCGTTAATTGCCGAGTTACGCCTGTTTTATCGACAATCGTGACAGTGACAATATTTTCACCAATCCCTTTCCGCTGGCTGCCACCATTCATCATCACCAGGCCACCAACAGTTCCAGGAATCCCGATACAATGTTCCAGGCCACTCAATCCTGCCCGCATCGACCTTCGTGCCAACTGCGGAACCCAGGCACCAGCCTCGGCGATAATGGTATTTTCAGAGATTTGGATATTCGCTATCTGATTACCTATTTTCAAAACAACACCACGGACGCCAGCATCATCAAAAAGGAGGTTTGTTCCTTGTCCGATAATAACCAGTGGAATTTTATTTTCATGAACAAAGTGTAGAATTCTGGCAACCTGCTGAGGGTTATCCGGTTCAATATACAGATCTGCCACTCCGCCAATTTTCCAACTATTATGCAGAGAAAGACATTCATCAAAAACAACTTTACCGATCTCTTGACCCGCTAATTGTGCTAATTGTTTCTTGAGTTGATCAGTCATCATTTTTAGTCTTTGAAGCACACATATCCATAACCTGTAATTGAATCGATTCCTTTCCACGCCATTGATTGATGCCAGGACGATACAGCAGATCAACTTTTCCGTCTAATTGGTCAATTTTTTTGGCTTGCCCGAAAGCAATACAACCAACCCGCGAGCCCTGCTGCTCCACATCAAATTTCAGATGTTTATCGGCCAGAATTCGAGGTAAATAAATCTGGCAGTCACGGCTGATAAAAGTGGGTTGGGGATTTCCGGCTCCGAAAGGATTCAGGGTTTCAAGCTCCCTCAGTAAAGGCAAAGTAAAGTTGGAGATGGTAACCTCACCATCGTGAGATAAAACGGGTAAAAGTTCCTCAGATCGAAGTCGATCAGCGGCAACCTGTTCAAAATCGGCAATAAAATCCTCCAGATTTTCTTCCTTAATTGCTAATCCTGCTGCCATTGCGTGCCCACCAAACCCCGCCAGAGATTCAGCGCTCTCTCGCAATGCTTGGTAAAGATTAAAATTAGTAATTGACCGGGCTGAACCTTTCCCTTGTCCATCTTCGAGAGCGATTAAAACAGTTGGACGGTGGTAACGCTCAACCAACCGACTGGCAACAATACCAATCACACCTGAATGCCAATTTTTACTGGCGAGAACGATACTGTAGCGCTGGGGTCGATTCGGTTCCTCAACCAGAGAAATTGCTTCAACTAATGTTTTCTGCTCAATTTTCTGTCTTTCACGATTAAACCCATCCAAGAGTTCTGCCAGAGGATTAGCCTCCTGCAGATCTTCACTCAGCAGCAGCTTAACCCCCAAGGCAGCATCCTCCAGACGCCCGGCAGCATTCAAACGTGGAGCAAGGCGGAAACCTACCGTTCCACTACTGACCTGTTTAACCTCGGCAACCCATTTCAATGCTGCAATTCCTGGTCGTACCCCCGTATCAAGGAGCTGTAATCCGTTTCGCACCAAGATACGATTAACCCCACCTAAAGGGACAATATCCGCAATCGTTCCAAGGGCAACCAGATCAAGACCGCGACGTAAATCTGGCTCGTTCCTTGCGGAAAAATAGCCGTTTTCCCGTAGCCGCCTGCGTAATCCAACCAGCAGAAAAAAAGCCACCCCGACTCCGGCCAATTCAATCCAGGGAAAGCGATTTGAAGACAGGTGTGGGTTGATCAATGCTAAACAGGCAGGAAGTTTATCGGGTGGCTGATGATGGTCGGTAATAATAAGATCCAAGCCCAACTCGGCAGCCAGGTCACCTTCTGCTTGGGCAGAAACGCCGCAATCAACGGAGAGAACGATCGAACATCCATTCACTTTTGCCTGTCGTATAGCATCAGCAGATAAACCATAGCCATCCTTCAATCGCAGAGGGATATGATATTCAACCTCACCACCCAAAGCACGTAAGGTTTCAACCAACAAAGCACATCCGGTGATACCATCGACATCGTAATCACCATGAACCGCAATCTTTTCCCCCTGCGCTAATGCTTGCTCCAATCGAATACAAGCAACTGTCATATCGGGTAACAGGGCGGGATCGGGCAATGCTGACAATTTTGCCTGGAGAAATTCAACCCCCTGCTCCACCGTTGTAATTCCACGGAACAGCAAAATCTGTGCGGTCAAATTCTGGATATCGAGCTTTCTGGACAATTGGTTAATCTGAGATGCTTCTGGACATTTTCTACGTAATTTCCACTTGCGCAGTTTTACTGGATCCATCTCAACCCTACTAATGTCGCGTTACGACAGCTCGATATATCTGAAAATGATGATAAAACTGAAACAGGCCGGGACAAAAGCCCGACCTGATATTTTGATTTATTGCGTTGCTTTTGGCATTTCAGGATGTGACCTCATGAAGTCCAGTTCTGCACGGATTTGTTTTGCGCCCGGACTCCCGGGATCAATCGCAATAAAACGCTCCCAGACTGAACGAGCCCTGGCAAAATCCTGTAGATCATAGCGATAAACAATACCAAGATTATAAAGACTTTGCTGGTGATTTTTATCAATACGGCTTGCCTTTTTAAAGTTGCTGATCGCTTTATCATACCAACCAACCCGCCGATACATCACCCCTTGATCGGTCAGAATATTGGGGTCATTACTGTTAAGTTCCAGGGCTTTTGCATAAGCATGAATAGCCTTCATCGGTTGGTTTGAATCAAAAAAGCTATGCCCAAGTTGAATCCAGGCATTACGATTGTCCGGCTCTCTAGCAACAATGCCTTCCAGTATTGACGTCTGCTGTTGCTGATTAACAACCGGCGCCAGTGCCGGAAGCGAAGTTGGCACAGAAGGAGAATCCTTTTTAAAATTGGTCACAATCACTCCGATCAGTATACCTGCGGCCAGAGCAATAACAACAAACAGGATTGTCTCTTTCTTCATGCTGTCACCTTTAAGCCACCTACTTGGCTTTTGCCTTATTCTTTTGTTCCCAGAAAATCAATATCGGGCTCGCCACAAAAATTGATGAATATGTCCCGATTAAGACACCCACTAACATGGCAAAAGCAAAATTATGGATAACTCCACCTCCAAGAACAAATAGAGCCAGAACAACCAACAGAGTGGTTCCAGATGTTAACAAGGTGCGGGACAGGGTTTCATTAATACTGCGATTAATAATAAATGGAAAACTTTCTTTATTATGTTTCCCGGTATTTTCACGGATCCGATCATAAACAATGATGGTATCATTCAAGGAATAACCGATAATTGCTAAAAACGCCGCAATAATTGGCAAATCAATCTCCTTATCAAAGAGACTGAAGGCTCCTAAGGTAATCATCACATCGTGTACCAGCGCAACAATTGCACCAACTGCAAAACGAAACTCAAAGCGCCAGGAAATATAAGCTAGAAGACCTAACATCGCATAAAAAATAGCTTTCAACCCCTTGTTTCTTAAGTCTTTTCCAACCTGAGGCCCGACCATTTCCACACGGCGAATGTCAACATCACCTTTTTCATAAGTTTGCCCCAAGGCCTTCTGAATTTGCACAGAAAGTCCCTGTAATTCGGCGGTGCTTTGTTCAACTCGAATTAAAAACTCATTCTGATTGTCACCAAATCTCTGCACGACAACACTACCAAGATCAAGCCCCTTCAGCGCTTTTTTGATGGCAGTTGCATCAGTTGGTTGGGCAAATTGGACTTGAACCAGAGTTCCACCAGCAAAGTCGATTCCATAGTTTGGTCCACCTTTAACGACCAGGGAAGCCAGACCAATGAGAATCAACGCGATGGAAATAATCATCGCAATTTTGCGTTTACCAACAAAATCAATATTAATATCTGGCTTGATCAGCTGCATGCCGTCAGCCTCCTTATATACTCAGCCGCTTGACTTCACGGCCTTTCAAGAAAAAATCAAAAACAACCCGCGAAACAAAAATCGCAGTAAACAATGATGCAATAATACCAATTGACAAAGTGACCGCAAAACCACGGACGGGTCCAGTGCCAAACTGGAACAGCACCAAAGCCGCCAGCAAGGTTGTCAAGTTGGCATCAATAATCGTCATAAAAGCTTTACCATACCCAGATTCAAGAGCCAGTTTTGGAGCTCTACCAAGTCGTATTTCCTCACGAATCCGTTCAAATATCAAAACATTGGCATCAACCGCCATACCAACAGTTAAAACAACACCAGCAAGCCCTGGGAGAGTCAAAGTTGCCCCAAACATCGCCAACATCGCGGCAATGAACACCAGATTCAGAGAGAGGGCAATAACCGCTACAACCCCGGAGAATTTATAATAAATAATCATCGCCAGAACGACTAAAACAGCACCCACCAAGATAGATTTGATTCCTTTGTTGATAGAATCCTGCCCAAGGGAGGGACCAACCGTCCGGTTTTCCATAATTTTAACCGGAGCAGGTAAGGAACCAGCACGCAAAATTATTGCCAGATCAGTTGCTTCCTGAGAGGTAAAGGATCCAGAAATCTGGGCACTACCTCCAGCAATCCGCTCACGAATGACAGGAGCAGAATAGACGGTATCATCCAGAACGATAGCCATCCGTTTACCAACATTCGCTGCGGTGATCTGGTCAAAACGTTTGGCACCGACAGCGTTGAACTCAATAGAGACATAGGGCTCGTTAAAACGGTTATCAATCCGCACATTTGCATCAGATAAAAGATCACCGGTCAACACCGTTTTATCAAAAACAACCAAAGGTTTTTCTATCGTTGCTCCAGTTGATCGATTCACATTTCGCTCATAAAGCAACTGGGTTCCTTCTGGCAATTTGCCAGCAACAGCATCCTGGATATTGGCCGCTTCATCAACCATTTTAAATTCAAGCCGCGCAGTTTTTCCAAGTAAGGCAATTGCCCGCTCGGGATCTTCGATACCAGGAAGTTGAATCAGGATGCGATAGTCACTCTGCCGCTGCAAAGTTGGCTCACTAACACCAAACTGATCGACCCGATTACGCATAGTTTCCAAAGCTTGCCGGACAGCGTAATCCTTGATATTTTCAATCTCCTTGTCACTTAACCGAAAATGTTTTTCGATATAACCACCAGCTCCGGTGATCGTTTCAGCTTCCAGAGAAGGATAATTATCCGCCATCAGTGCATCAACTTTGGCTCCTTCTGCTGCATCATAAACAAGAATGACCAGTTGATCCCCCGGACGTCTTTCCAGTCGCTTGAAAATAATATCTTTCTCGCGTAACAGAGTCTCAGTCTGATCAATAATCGTATCAATACGACTTTCAACCGCTTTATCGACTTCGACACCAAGCACCAGATGCATGCCACCTTGCAAATCAAGTCCAAGCTGGATCGGGCCAATGGTGTTAGTCCACCATTGTGGCAAATTGCCCTGCATCAACGTCGGAGCAATAGCAAAAACTGACAAGAGCAGGCAGAGTAGAACCAGCACACTCCTGAATCTAAGACTTTTGGACATTTGTATTGTGTCTCCCTTTAAGCATTTAAATGGGCAAATCGAATGGTCTACAGTTGTTTGACTTCAGTGACTGAAGCACGGTTCATCTTGATTTTCACCCCGGTTGCAACTTCAACTGTTACGGTAGTCTCTTCGACGGCAGTAATTTTACCATGGAGACCGCCAGCAGTAACAATATTATCTCCTACTTTGAGCCCACCAATCAATTCCTTCTGTTGCTTGGCACGTTTCTGCTGCGGCCGGATCAGTAAAAAATAGAAAATGGCAAACATTGCCACCAACATAATGATTCCCTGATATTGCCCCCCCGACCCTTGAGCTGCCGTGCCTCCTGCCATTGCAAATGCTTCCGATACCATGTGAGTTTCCTCCTTGAATGTGTTTTAGATAGATTTTTGTCTAATCTGTTATAACTAACTTACTAATGATTCTCTTTTTTTATAAAAATCTTTGCGGAATTCAGTAAAGTTTCCATTTTCCAGAGCCTGCCTGATTTCAGCCATCAGTTGTTGATAATAATAGAGATTGTGGTGCGTGTTAAGTACCGATGCGAGAATTTCTTTACTGGTGTAAAGATGCCGCAAATAAGCTCGGCTGTAATTCCGACAAACGTAACATTGGCAATCTGGATCTAGCGGTTGTTCATCATCACGGTACTGTGCTCGCTTGATACTGACCTTGCCAAAGCTGGTAAATAACACCCCATTGCGAGCATTACGGGTCGGCATAACACAGTCAAACATATCACAACCGCGTACTACACCTTCTAATAAATTTTCCGGGGTCCCAACTCCCATCACATAGCGGGGACGACCAACTGGCAATAACGGCAGACTATACTCCATCATGTCATACATCAATGAAGTCTCTTCACCGACCGACAATCCCCCCAGAGCATAACCCTCAAAGCCTATTTCTCGCAATTGTTCAGAACTTTGCCTGCGTAGATCTAATTCCATCCCTCCCTGAACAATCCCAAAGAGTGCCGACTCCGAACTTTCTGGAAGCACCTTACGACAACGCTGAGCCCAGCGAGTCGAACGATTGGTTGAATCGACAATATAGCCACGCTCAGCCGGATGGGGGATACATTCATCAAAAGCCATCACAATATCTGCTCCCAGCGCCAGCTGAATTTCCACCGAGAGTTCGGGGGTCAGTAAGTGTTTACTGCCATCCAGATGAGATTGAAAAGCCGCGCCCTCCTCGGTGATCTTACGCAACTCCCCAAGGCTGAAAACCTGAAAACCACCACTGTCAGTCAGGATCGGACGATCCCAATGCATAAATTGATGCAATCCACCAAGCTGTTGAATCAATTTTTGTCCCGGACGCAGATAAAGATGATAGGTATTGGCCAGAACAATCTGCGCCCCAATCTCTTTCAATGCCTCTGGCAGCATCCCTTTAACCGTTCCCTGAGTGCCAACCGGCATGAAGGTCGGAGTATCGATTTCACCTCGTTGGGTAGAGATTCGACCACGCCGCGCCTGAGAGCTGGAATCCTGTTGTAAAAGATCATATCTGAAACCAGACATACTATTCCATCCGTATTTATACAATTAACATACAGTCGCCATAACTAAAAAAACGAAATCGTTCGGCAACCGCTTTCTGATAAGCAGAAAGAATGAAATCACGCCCGGCAAATGCCGAAACCAACATGAGTAATGTCGATTTTGGCAGGTGAAAATTAGTAATCAGGGCATCGATAATTTTAAATTGATACCCCGGATAAATGAAAATGTTGCTATCCCCGCTGCCAAATTGCAACAGACCATCCTCTGTTGCAGCCGTCTCAAGGGCTCTGGCACTGGTGGTTCCTAAAGCAAAAACCCGTCGACCTTCTTTACGAGCCAGATTGACCGAAGTCGCAGTCGCCTCAGGAACCGAAAAAAGCTCGGCATGCATCTGATGTTGGCGAATATCCTCGACCCGGACAGGAAGAAAGGTTCCCAATCCAACATGCAGTGTCAAACTTTTAATTTCAACTTTTGCAGCAGTCAGTTGTTGCAAAATATTTTCAGTAAAATGAAGTCCGGCAGTCGGTGCAGCCACAGCACCTTTCTCTCGGGCAAAAACTGTCTGATAGCGAGATTGATCATCCCGGCAATCTTCACGCTTGATGTAAGGAGGCAAAGGAAGATGGCCAACGTCTTCAACTTTTTGCATAAAATCGCCGGAACAATAAAAGCGAACCCGTCGATATGGCGATTCCATTTCTTCCAGAATTTCAGCAGAGAAATCGGAAGTAAAATTGACAATTGTTCCAACCCGCAGCGATTTGGAACTTTTTGTCAAACAAAGCCATTCCTCAGCTTGTGCACCATCTAAATACTGCCGCACCAGGAATACTTCAACCTTCCCTCCAGTCAACTTATGGCCAAGCAGACGAGCGGGGATCACCTTCGTATCGTTCACAACCAGAACATCACCAGGCTGAAAATATTCCAGAATATCGGTAAATTGCTTCGACTCTATCGTGGCGTGCTGACGATCCAGACACAACAACCGTGAGGCGTCACGCTGCGCAGTAGGTACCTGCGCAATCAGTTCATCGGGAAGCAAAAAATCAAAATCAGTCAGCCGCATCAAAATCAGTCCAAATCAAGTCAAACAGCGACACAGAAGATCATAGAATCTTGCCAATGTCAATGTCTTTCCGCTGGGTTAGAGCAGCTTTATAACTGGGATTGACCGTTTTAACAGGATTAATTGGGCAGTGCCAAAATAGGCAGAATCAGCAGGTAAATATTCCTTACTGGATCTTCTCATAAGCTGCGCCAAATGTGCTCGACATTTGCGGCAGCTTATTACCGATCAAGTCAATAAAGGACACATACGGACAATGGCGGCTGGTATAAAGTTTGGGCGTAAACCAATACCGTCCAATCGGGGAGAGGAGTCGGTATTCACCGTATATCGACGAATGACAGCGATGAAAAATGCCGCTACCTAGATTTTGTCAAGCCCCTTTTATTCCACCATGCAAGAAAGCCTCAGCTTGTATAAACAGACCGAGGCTTTCTTTGTTTTGGAATGAGTAAATAACAAGTCAACTATTGAAATCTCACGTTGCTGGGGGAAAAATTCAAAATTTGACTTAGATCAATTTAAATCAGAATCAAAACCTAGTATACTTATCAAGAATCTGCTTCTGTCTTGAGAATTGTAGAGTATGGGATATCGTGCTCCAGAAAGAGATTTTACACACATTTCCATCCTTTTCCGCCCTGCGTCTACGCTGTTTCTTGTTCGAAACAGCTGAATTTTTATAGTAGTTCAGTTTTTATGTCATCGAAGTTGCTCTTCCGCCACAAATTGAAAAGTTACAATTTCTATCTTTAAAAAAGGAGTTATTATGTCGGGGAACAGGATGTATTGTCACTGTTCGGCGGTCTTGGTGTTTTTACTTTTTCTCTCAAGCCCCGTGGCAGCAGTTACCGGTGACGCTGGGCGCGGAGAGGCCTTATTTGTTGGAAAAACGGCTTTCGAGCTCGGTGGCGCGCCTTGCCTGGCCTGTCATGATCTATCTGGTCTTGGCTCGGCTGTTGCCGCCAGTTTTGGCCCGGATCTCTCTAACCTCTATACCGACTACGGTGCTGAGGGGGTAGCAGGGGTGCTCGAATCCCTGGCTTTTCCGAGTATGGAAGCGATCTATGCCTCCCGTCCCCTGACTGAACAAGAACGTTTTGATCTGACCGCATTTTTCGCCAAAACGTCAGAGCAGCAGGCTCCAGCCGCAAAACCGCTGGTCGGTTTGATTCTGCTCGGGATCATCATTGTCTTTGCCATTGTGGCACTCATGGGACTACGCCGCCTCAAAGGGGTGCGTCAGCCGTTGGTTGATCAAGTCAGGAAGCAGCGAGGTATAAAAGCATGAGTTGGATTAAGGATATTGTCGACCCGAAATCGCGCGCCTGGGAAGAATTTTACCGCAACCGTAACCAGTGCGACAAGGTGGTACGTAGCACCCACGGCGTCAACTGCACCGGTAGTTGCTCGTGGAACGTGCATGTCAAAGACGGCATCGTCGGCTGGGAACTGCAGGCGACCGACTACCCTGAGCTGGAAGCGAGCCTCCCCCCTTATGAACCCCGCGGTTGCCAGCGCGGCATCTCCTTCTCCTGGTATCTCTACAGCCCCTTAAGAATCAAGTATCCCTACATGCGTGGTGTGCTCGCCGATCTGTGGCGTGCAGCCAAGGCCGAACATGGCGATCCGGTCAAAGCCTGGGCTTCGATTATGGAAGATGAGGCAAAACGCAAGAGCTATCAGCAGGCGCGCGGCAAGGGCGGCTTCCGGCGGGTCAGCTGGGACGAATCCGAAGAGATGATCGCCGCGTCCTCGATCTATACCATCAAGAAATTCGGCGCCGACCGGCTGGTCGGGTTCTCACCAATTCCGGCGATGTCGATGCTCAGTTTTGCCGGTGGTTCGCGCTTCATGCAGTTGATGGGCGGCGCCAATCTGAGTTTCTACGACTGGTACTGCGACCTGCCGAACGCCTCCCCCGAAATCTGGGGAGAGCAGACCGACGTTGCCGAGAGCGCCGACTGGTACAATAGCAAATATATCGCCGTGGTTGGTTCCAATCCAGATATGACCCGTACCCCTGACGCGCATTTCCTGACTGAAGCTCGCCACAACGGCTCCAAAGTCACGGTCTTTGCACCCGACTTCAACATCACCTCCAAGCACGCCGACTGGTGGATTCCGGCTCATGCCGGACAGGACGGTGCCTTCTGGATGGCGGTCAACCATGTCATCCTCAGCGAATTCCATCACCAGGCGAAGACGCCTTATTTTATGGACTACCTCAAATGCTACACCGACACCCCCTTCCTAATCGAACTGGAGGAGAAAGACGGGATCTATAGCGCAGGCCGCATGGCCAGAGCCGGCGACCTGGAACGTTACAGCAAAGAGGAAAATGGCGCCTTCAAATATCTGATCTGGGATGAAGCGAGCAAACAGCCACGTATGCCGCTCGGCACCCTTGGTTTCCGCTGGCAGGAGAAAAAAGGTGAGTGGAACCTGCAGATGAAGGATGGACAGGACGGCACCGATCTCGCCCCTGAGCTCTCTCTGCTCGATAACAACGAAGAGATCCTGCAAGTGGCCTTTGACGATTTCTCCGACGGTAAGTCAGTACAACGCGGCGTCCCGGTGCACTATCTTGATACGGTCAAAGGCCAGATCGCCGTCACCACCGTCTTCGACCTGATGATGGCTCAGTTCGGTGTTAACCGTGGTCTTGCTGGGGACTACCCGCAAGACTACGATGCTGAAAACAGCGTCTATACCCCGGCTTGGCAGGAGAAATACACCGGTATCGACCGCGCCAACGTTATCCAGTTTGCGCGTGAATGGGCAATGACCGCTGAGAAGACCGGTGGCAAATGCTCAATCATCATCGGCGCTGGCATCAATCACTGGTATCACGCTAACTTGACCTATCGTGCCGGAATCGTCGCTCTGATGCTCTGCGGTTGCGTCGGCAAGAACGGTGGCGGTCTCAATCACTATGTCGGCCAGGAAAAACTAGCGCCAGCCGCACCCTGGGCGACCATCATGGGTGCCCTTGATTGGTCGAAACCACCACGCTTCCAGAACGCCCCCTCTTACCATTATGTGCATACCGACCAGTGGCGCTACGAGCGCACCTCGGACGAGTCCTTGATCAACCCGGTCGCTAAAGATAATCAGATCACCCAAGGGCACACCATGGATCACCAGATCCGTGCAGTGCGTAATGGTTGGCTCCCCTTCTATCCCCAGTTTGACCGCAGCCCGATTGAAACGGTCAAACAAGCCGAAGCCGCTGGCGCCCGCAATGACAAAGAAATTGTCGACTGGACCGCCAAACAGTTGGTTGAAAAGAAGATGAAATTTGCGGTCGAAGACCCCGATGCACCCGAGAACTGGCCACGGCTGTGGATCATCTGGCGCGGCAATGCCCTGATGTCGAGTGCCAAGGGTCACGAATATTTCCTCAAACATTACCTCGGCACCCACACCAACAGTATCGCGCCCGAAACTGCAGAAGAGTTCGTCAAAGAGGTCAAGTGGCACAAGAAGGCTCCAGAGGGGAAACTTGATCTGGTGGTCGATATCAACTTCCGCATGGACACCTCGGCGCTCTACTCCGATATCGTTTTGCCGACCGCGACCTGGTATGAAAAAGACGACCTCAACACCACCGACATGCACTCCTTCATCCACCCGCTGCAGGAAGCTGTTCCGCCCTGCTGGGAGTCGAAGAGTGACTGGGATATTTTCAAAGGATTAGCCAAGAAAGTCAGCCAACTGGCCGAAACCCACCTGCCTGACCCGGTGCGTGAAATCGTCTCGGTTCCGTTGCAGCATGACACCCCGGCCGAGATGGCTCAGCCCGAAATCAAGGACTGGAGCAAGGGGGAATGTGAGCCAATCCCCGGTAAGACCATGCCCGGTCTGGTGGTGGTCGAACGCGATTACAAAAACCTCTACAACCGCTTCATCTCCTTAGGCCCCGAGGCCAGAAAAGGCATCGGCGCTCACGGCCTCTCCTGGCCGATCGAGGATTACTATGATGAGATGACCGCAGGCGCCAATACGGTAAAGTGGGGAGGCAAGTCCTATCCAACCCTGGTTGATGCCAAGGACGCCGCTGAGGTGATTCTCAAACTCGCACCCGAAACCAACGGTGAAATGGCTTTCCGCGCTTTTGAGGCCGAAGAGAAGAAGGTCGGCCTGCCGCTGACCGATCTAGCGGTACCGACCCGCGATGTGCGTACGACCTTCGCCGATCTAGCCGCTCAACCGCGCCGCCTGCTCAACAGCCCGATCTGGACTGGACTGAACACCGATGGCCGCGCCTATTCTGCCTACTGTCTCAATGTTGAAAAGCTTGTCCCCTGGCGAACCCTGACTGGGCGCCAGCATTTTTATCTCGATCATCAAGGCTATATCGCAGCCGGCGAACATCTGCCGACCTATAAGCCCAAACCGGATCACAGCACCCTGCAGGATTTCCTCGCTACCGACACCGGCGACAAGAAAAGTATCATGCTTAACTACCTGACCCCGCATGGCAAGTGGAGTATCCACAGTACCTACGGTGACAACCATCGCATGCTGACCCTGTCCCGCGGCTGTCACCCCTTCTGGATCAACGATCAGGACGCAGAACAAATCGGCGTTTTCGACAACGACTGGGTCGAGGTCTACAACGACCACGGCGTGGTAGTGACCCGCACGATTGTCAGCTCACGCTTGCCACGTGGTATCTCGTTCCTCTATCACGCGCCGGAACGAACGATTGGGGTTCCCAAATCGCCCTCGCGCGGCAACAAACGCGCTGGCGGGCATAACAGCCTGAACCGGATCCGACTCAAACCGAACCTGATGCTCGGCGGCTACGGTCAGTTCACTTATGCCTGGAACTACTGGGGCCCGACCGGTGCCAACCGCGACACTTACATCATGGTGCGCAAGCTGGATGGCGAACCGCAGTGGTAAATGATGCATTCGATTGATGTAGGGGCAGGCTCCTGTGCCTGCCCAGGGCGGCCACAGGGGGCCGCCCCTACGTCGACCAACGACAAAATGGAATTTATCAGGAGATAAATCATGGATATTCGCGCACAGGTCTCATCGGTATTCCACCTCGACAAGTGCATCGGTTGCCACACCTGCAGCATCGCCTGTAAGAACCTGTGGACCGACCGCCGCGGTAATGAATACATGTGGTGGAACAACGTCGAAACCAAACCGGGTACCGGCTACCCGACCAAATGGGAAAACCAGGAGAAATATCGGGGTGGCTGGGAAAGGGTCGGCACGCAGCTGCGCCTCAAGCAGGGCGGTAAAGCTTCAACTATCGGCAAGATTTTCCATAACCCCGACCTGCCGACCATGGACGACTACTACGAGCCGTTCACCTTCAAGTACGCCGACCTGACCAATGCCCCGGCGGGAACCGATCAGCCGACGGCACGCCCGATCTCGATGGTCAGCGGTAAGCCGATGAAGATCGAAGCTGGCCCCAACTGGGATGATGACCTCTCCGGCTCAACGGTCTACGCCGCCAACGATCCCGGCGTGATCGAACTGACCGAGGAACAGCAGCAACAGCTGTTCGCCATCGAAAAAATGGTGATGTTCCACCTGCCGCGCATCTGTAACCACTGCACCAACGCTGCCTGCGTCGCCAGTTGCCCTTCGGGCGCCATCTACAAACGCGGTGAAGACGGCATTGTGCTGATCAATCAGGATAAATGCCGCGGTTGGCGGATGTGCGTCTCGTCCTGCCCCTACAAGAAGACCTATTACGGCTGGGCCACCGGCAAATCGGAGAAATGTATCCTTTGCTACCCACGCCAAGAAGCGGGAGAGGCACCCGCTTGTTTCCATTCCTGCGTCGGTCGTATCCGCTATCTCGGCGTGCTGCTCTACGATGCCGACCTGATCGAAACCATCGCAATGAAAGAAGATGGCGAACTGGCCGCCGCCCAGCGCGAGATGATCCTCGATCCATTTGATCCAGAGGTGATCAAGGCTGCACGCGAGGGTGGACTTGCCGAGCAGATAATCGAAGCAGCTCAGGCCTCTCCAGCTTACAAGTTCGTCAAGGAGTGGGGAATCGCCCTGCCGCTGCACCCTGAGTTCCGTACCTTACCGATGCTCTTCTACGTGCCGCCATTGTTGCCGGTGCTGTCGACCGAGAATCAGGGAACCCAGAAAATTGCCGATAATTTTTTCACGAGTCTCGAACAGGCCAGGCTGCCATTGATGTATCTGGCCGGACTGTTCGCTGGTGGCAATGAGGAAGAAGTCAAGGCGGTTTATCGCCGCTTGATCGCGGTGCGCATACAACGTCGTGCTCTCAGCGTCGATGATATGTCCGACAAAGAAGTAGAAAAGGCCAGGGAAATCTCCGGCCTCAATAGCGATGCACTGGATGCCATCTTCCGCATGACCAGCCTGACCCGCATCAAGGAACGGATCGTTGTACCACCGATGCTGCGTGAACAGGCGATCGAAGCGGGTATGAACCCCGAAGAATACAAGCAGGGGATGGGCTTCGGCAGCCGCAAGGCTCCAAAGAGAAGGTGGTAATCATGGGAACGATGAACCTGAAACCCTGTCTTGCCTTCAGTCAGCTGCTCAGCTATCCAAGCGAGCGGATCAAACTAACGGCTGCCGACTTTGAACGGCAGCTCAACGAATTTGATCCGGCAGCTGCTGCTGCTTTTGGGGGCTATCTTAATTTTCTCGAACTGCAGGATCTGCCGCAGATCGAAGAGATTTTCACCTCAACCTTCGATCTGCAGGCACTCAGCGACCCCTATGTCGGCTACCAACTGTGTGGTGAAAGTCAGGCACGCACCCTGTTCCTGATAAATCTTCAAGAGCTCTATGCTAAACAAGATTTTTCCTGCGGCACTGAGCTTCCCGACCACCTGAGTGTGATGCTGCGCTTCATCGGTAGCATCGACGATCCACAGGGAAACACCGAAATCATCGTCGATGCGTTGCTGCCGGCTCTGGAGAAGATCATCACAGGGTTCGAGACACAAGACCACCCATACCGACACCTGCTCAACGCTTTACAGATCTACCTGACGAATATGGTTGAAACTGAACTGCCCGAGACCAAACGGCAGAAGGAGTTATCTCATGGCTGATATGATCCTGTTCGGAGTCTTCCCCTATGTCGCGCTGTCCCTGGCGATTGGTGTCGGCATCTACCGCTACACCATCGACCGCTACTCCTACTCATCTCAGTCTTCACAGTTTCTGGAAAGTAAAGCGTTATTTTGGGGTTCACTCCCCTGGCACTATGCGATCTTGCTGATTCTGTTGGCTCATTTTCTGGCATTTCTGGTGCCGGCCAGTTGGGGAACCCTGCTCGGCTCACCAGCACGCTTGGTCTTTCTGGAAGTCACCGGTATGGCTCTCGGCATCACGACCATGATCGCCCTGGTAATTCTGATCTTCCGCCGCATCATCAATCCACGGGTGAATGCAGTGACCAGCAGAATCGACTGGCTGCTCCTCGCCACGCTGTTACTGCAGGTTACAACCGGGGTCTATATTGCCATCAGCCTGCGTTGGGGTGGGGTCTGGTATGTGCATACCGTTTCACCCTGGCTCTGGTCGCTAGTCAAACTCAACCCCCAGATCAATTATCTGGCTAACCTGCCTTGGATCGTCCAATTGCATGCAGTTAACGCCTTTTTCCTGGTCGCAATCTTCCCATTTTCACGGCTGGTACATGTCGTCAGCATCCCGATCAGTTACCTGGGACGTCCTTATCAGATCGTGGTCTGGTATCGCCAGCGCCGTAGCTCATAGAGTCGGCTTCTTCTCCCTCAGGGAGAAGGGTTGAGTTGAAGTAATCAGGGTTAATTGACATGGAGTATTCTAATTTTAGACCTAAAAGGTTTTATTTATGATGGGACAAAAAGCGACAGCGACATCTCACAAGGTTTTGTTTCTCAACACCCTGGCCTTTACTGTCTGCTTTGCCGCCTGGATGTTCAACGGCGTGCTGGTCACCTTTCTGGCCGACAACCAAGTATTCGACTGGGGTCCGATCGAAATCGGCTGGCTGATGGGGATTCCAGTGCTGACCGGTTCGCTCTTTCGCCTGCCAGCGGGCATGCTGACTGACAAATTCGGCGGTAAACCCGTCTACGGCAGCCTGCTGTTTATCTGTGCCATCCCGATGTACCTGCTATCGCAGGCCGATAGTTTCACGACCTTTGCCCTGTGTAGCTTCGGCTTCGGCCTGGCCGGGGTCAGCTTTTCAATCGGCATCGCTTTTTCATCGGTCTGGTACCCGCGTGAACGTCAGGGTACGGCTCTGGGGATCTTTGGTGCCGGTAACGCTGGTGCAGCCTTGACCACCCTGTTCGCGCCGACCATGCTAAACCGCCTCACTGACAACGGTGCCAACCTTGAAGGCTGGAGGCAACTGCCGCTCTACTACGCCATCATGCTGGCGACGATGGGTGTGATTTTCCTCATCTTCGCCGAAAACAAAAAACCCGCCTCTTCGACAAAATCATTCACCCAGATGCTAACCCCGCTCAAGAATGTGCGGGTCTGGCGTTTCGGCCTCTACTACTTTCTGGTCTTCGGCTGCTTTGTTGCCTTCTCGCAGTGGCTGGTGCCCTATTTTGTTAATGTCTACTACCTGCCGTTGGTCACCGCCGGGCTTTTTGCTTCGATGTTCAGCCTCCCTTCCGGGATCATCCGTGCGTTAGGCGGCTGGCTCTCAGACAAGTTTGGTGGTCGCTCAATCATGTACTGGGTGCTGGGTGCTTCGGTCATTATCAGCTTTCTGGTCATTATTCCAAAGATGGATGTCTACTCGCCAGGACGCGGCGTGATGGCCAAAAAGTCTGGCATAGTCACTGCTGTAGGCGCCGATTCGATCAGTGTCACCGACAAGACTTACGCTCTTAAGCTCAAACCAGATCCCGGTGTGAACTACGATGATCAGATGCTGATTCTGCCGATCAAACAGGCGTGGCATGAGCCGGTGGTTGAGGTCGGACAGACGGTCAAAAAAAAGGAGCTGTTGGCTAAAGGGGTCACACACATCTTCTTTCAGGCCAATGTCTGGATCTTCGCTGTCCTCATCATTCTGCTCGGAAGTGTCTGGGGGATTGGCAAGGCGGCGGTCTACAAGCTGATTCCGGATTACTTTCCCGAAGAGGTCGGTGTGGTTGGCGGCATGGTTGGCGTATTGGGGGGACTTGGCGGTTTCGTCTGCCCGATCATCTTTGGTTACCTGCTCGAATGGACCGGGCTCTGGACCAGCTGCTGGATCTTCATGTGCGGTCTGTCGCTGGTCTGTCTGCTCTGGTTACACCTCACTGCCCAAAAAATGATGCGCGAAAAGCACCCTGAAGATATGCAAAAGATCGAACAGGATAAACGCACTTTTATTGAAGATGCCCTTAAGGAGTAAACATTATGTCGATCAATCTGGACAAATGGGATGTTGAAGACGAGAAGTTCTGGGATGCCGAAGGGAAGAAGATCGCCACCCGTAACCTGTGGATCTCGATACCAAGCCTGCTCTGCGGCTTCGCGGTCTGGCTCTACTGGGGCATCATTACGGTACAAATGATCAACCTGGGCTACCCCTTCAGCCAATCTCAACTTTTCACCCTTTCGGCAATTGCCGGCCTGACTGGTGCGACCCTGAGGATTCCGAGTTCGTTCCTGATCCGTATCGCCGGTGGCCGTAACACGATCTTTTTAACCACCGCACTGCTAATGATCCCGGCGATCGGCACCGGCATCGCCCTGCAGAATCGCGCGACTCCGATCGAAATTTACTACCTGCTCGCCCTGCTCTCGGGGATCGGTGGTGGTAACTTCGCCTCATCGATGTCAAACATCAGTTTCTTCTTCCCGAAGAAAGTCCAGGGAACCTCCCTCGGTCTGAACGCCGGTCTGGGGAACTTCGGCGTCACCACCATGCAGATTCTAATTCCGCTGTCGATGACCTTCGGTCTCTTCGGTGGCAAATCACAGATGCTGGTCAACACCAGCGGTACTCTGATCGGCAAAATCCCGGCCGGAACCGAAACCTTCATTCATAATGCCGGCTATATCTGGCTGATCTTCCTCATCCCGTTGGCCTTCGCCGGCTTCTTCGGCATGAACAACATCAAGACCAAGACGGTTACTCCGGATCTCAGTTCCACCGGGAAATCGTTCGGCATGATCATCGGCCTGCTGCTGATCGCCTTCGTCACTGCGGTGGCGGGACTCTACCTGATGCTGCCGCCTCCGATTGGGCTGGGACTGTTAAGCAAGTGGATCGTACTGCCACTGGTTATCGCCGCCACGGTCTTCGGAATGAAGTATCTGACCAGCGGCGGTTTGCGTGAAAACCTCGATCGTCAATACAAGATTTTCGAGAACAAACACACTTGGGCAATGACGATCATCTACACCATGACCTTTGGTTCGTTCATCGGCTACTCGGCAGCCTTTGCCCTGTCGATCAAGGTTATCTTCGGATTCTCACATATCATGGTAGATGGCGTCATGACCCATGATACAATCAATCCGAACGGCCCCAGTGCCCTGATGTTTGCCTGGATGGGACCCTTTATCGGCGCACTGATCCGCCCGATCGGCGGCAAGATTGCAGATAAAGTAGGCGGAGCTATCGTCACCCAGTGGGTTTCGATTGTTATGATCGCTTCGGCACTCGGCTGCGCCTACTTCATGAAGGCCGCCTACGCCTCCCCCACGCCGGAGACCGTCTTCGTCCCCTTCCTGATCCTGTTTATCATCCTGTTCGCCGCCACCGGCGTTGGCAACGGATCAACCTTCCGTTCAGTCGCCATGATCTTCAATGCTGAACAAGCAGGTCCAGTGCTCGGCTGGACCTCTGCGATCGCCGCCTATGGCGCTTTCATCATCCCCAAGGTGTTTGGTGAGCAGATCAAGGCGACAACTCCGGAATATGCCCTGTATGGCTTTGCGGTCTTCTACTTCATCTGCCTGATGCTGAACTGGTGGTTTTATACACGCAAAGGGGCGTATATCCAGAACCCGTAAAATCACGTTGGCCACCAATGCACAAGAAGGTTACAAACGTATCTTAACGGAGAACCCGTAGAGACGCAGAGAAATGCGAAAAACTTTGTTTGATTTTAAACCAACCAGATTCTGTTTTCTCCCCGCCTCTGCGTCTCTGGATTAAAATACCCGGATCCTTCTTGACTATTTTTGGTGTCTTGGTCACCAGATATACTTGTTCCGAACATCTTTTACAGGAGTCCAGCATGTTTCCCGAATAGTCGGCATGTATTCGATAAATCGTACCGACCAGGAATTATTAATACTCAAAGCGGCAAAGGATAAAACTTCATGAGCGTTAATACCACGCATGACGACCATGTTGAGCTTGATCTTCAACCCAGCTGCTTCAGCAGCTCTTATCCCAGTCAGAACGGCTTCCAGAGAACCACCACGGGTCATCTCCGTAAAAATTTCAGGTTGTAAAGAATCAAGACTGACATTTAAACGCTGGATACCGGTATTTTTGAGTGCCTGTGCTTTGTCTTCCAGCAAAATACCATTGGTTGTCAAGGCAACTTCTTCAATCCCCGGGATTGCTGAGAGTTTCCCTAGGAATCCGATCACCCCTTTACGAACCAGGGGTTCGCCGCCGGTGATCCGAACTTTGTGAATACCCAGCTCTGAGGCTGCAGCAACAATTCGCAAGAAGTCTTCGTAGCGCAGAATCTGCTCACAATCTTTGTGGGCAACCCCATTGGCCGGCATACAATATTGACAGCGCAGATTATAACGATCTGTAATGGACAGACGGATGTAATTTATCTCCCTGCCATGTTGATCTTTCATTTTTCAGCCGGTGACTCATCAGCCGAGATATCTGAAGATTCCAGTGCAACAAGATCCTCATCTTCGTTAATCCCTTTTTTAAAATTGAGCAATCCTTTGCCCAGTGCACTTCCAACTTGTGGTAACTTTCCCGCTCCAAACACGATCATGACCAACACGAGAATAATCAACAACTCCTGCGTTCCAAGTCCAAACATTATTCACTCCTTTATCGTTAGAAAGTTTTTTCTCCTTGTGGGAGGCGTAACAGAATAACTTCTACATCATCTCCAGCGTTAAGACTGGGACTGTCAATCGGCACAGGTAAAAGCGCCTGAGCTTTTTGCATACTGCGGTTTTGTCCAGATCCTTGCCGCTGCAATGGGAGAATTTCAAGGCAACCGTCAGTAATCCGCAGCTCCCCCCAGAGAAAGTTCTGACGCTTGCCACCAGCACGAACCGACTCTGCCAATTTCACCTTGAGCCGTGGCGCAAGTAAATTTGAATTACCGACAAGTTGTTGTAGTGCTGGTCGAACAAATAGTTCAAAAGTTGCCGCGGTTGCCGCAGGATTGCCGGGCAAGCCGAAGCAAGGTTTCCCCTCCAAAAGACCAAAAAGGACGGGTTTGCCAGGTTTTATAGCGACCTTCCAGAACTTTTTCTCTAAGCCCCGCTGGAGCAAGGTCTGTTGCACCAAGTCCTTTTCTCCGACCGAAACACCGCCGGTTGTCAATAACAAATCAGCCTCCTGAGCCTGATCAAATAATCGATTTAGATCATCACAGCGATCTTCACCAACCCCCAAAGGAACTGGAATACACCCGCATTCTTCAAGCCGAGCAATCAGATACTGTAAATTTGAGTTGACGATTTGCCCTGACCCCAGTTTCTGACCAAGCTCAACCAGTTCATCCCCGGTTGAAAATATGGCCACTCTGGGGCGTGGGATAACATTGACCTGATCAATACCAGCGCTGGAAAGCAGGCTGATCCCTCCTGCATACAGCTGCGTCCCTGATGTCAATAATTCCTCATTTTTATGAAATTCTTCACCGCGATAGCGAACATGCTGACCCTTCATGACTGGCCTATTCAGGGAAACAGAATTATCCTTTTCGGATGTTTCTTCGACAGGAACAACACTGTCTGCACCATCAGGGATCGGTGCTCCGGTGGTGATCCGTACCGCTTCGCCTGATTTGAGATGCCCGCTAAAAGGATGACCGGCAAATGATTGCCCGGCAATCTTTAAAGTTGTTCTGCTCTCTATAGATAGAGCAGCAAAAGCAAATCCATCCATTGCAGAATTATCCCAGCTGGGCATATCCCAGCGAGCAATAGCGGGGCTAGCCAGAACTAACCCACGTGCTTTAATCAGCGGCAGCTCAACTGGAGTCAGCGCTTGGACATTGGTCAAAACTGTAGCAATAGCCTCATCGTAACTAATCATCAAAACTCTCCTCAATTGTTGCCCTCCAGGGGGTTCGACAAACACCTGAGTTTTAGGCAAATTCCAGCGATATTATTCTAGAAGAATGATATCGCTGGAGCGCAGGCAAACAATAACTTCACTTCCCGTTTCAATCGGATAACGACGCATCGCCCGTTCTGGAAGACGCATCTGCAATTGAACCTCAGGGTTTCCCTTAATTTCCAGCAAAACCAGGACTTCCCAGCCGAGCGCAACGACATCTTGCACCACTGTGGGAATTGGATTTTCCAGGTGACTCCCCCACGGTTTGTCGGTCTTCACCAGCAGAATATTCTGCGGAAGAACAGCGAATTTGACTCTGCCAGTGCCCGTCAAACCCGCTGCTGAAACGTGTAGAGTGTGAGGTCCCCAGCGCAACTGTGAGAGAGCAGAAGAGCTACTTTCCAAAGATGCTTCGAAAACATTAGGGATGTCGAGCAACTGCGCAGCTTGTTCATTCCGCGGTCGTGTCAGAACCTTGGTTGTCTCCCCCGCCTGCAGTAGCTGACCTTGATCAATCAGCAGCAGATGAGAGGCTAATTGCGCTGCTTCATCCAAATCATGGGTCACCAGCAGGACAGTATTTCCGAGTTGGGTATGCAGCCGCCGTAGCTCCAGATAAAGACGTTTACGCATACCGCGATCGATGGCTGAAAAGGGTTCATCAAGTAACAGCACCTGGGGATTGCGGGCAATAGCCCGCGCAAGAGCCACGCGCTGACGCTGCCCACCAGAGAGTTCATGCGGGTGGCGCCCCACAAGCTCCTCAACATGAGCCAAACTGAGACACTCAAGTGCCCTTATTCGTCGATCCCTGGAGGTAAGATGAGACAGCGAGGTTTCGACGTTACCCAGGACACTGAGGTGGGGGAAAAGTCCGTGATGTTGCGGTACCAGACCAATGGAACGCTCTCGCGTGGGAAGATGTCTCCGGTTATCATCCCAGCATTCCCCCTCAAGACAAATCCGGGCGCGTTTAATCTTCAACAATCCGGCAATAGCCCTGATAATCGAAGTTTTGCCGCTACCGGAAGGGCCGACAAGAGCCGTGATCTGCCCTTTGGGAATTTCAGCTGTAAAATCAAGCTGCGGCCCATTGTGGCGCAATTCGAGAGAAAGGCTCATGATGACCGCCTCCGTCGCATTAGCCGCTCGACCATGCCGTAACTGACCGCAATCGTCACCAGAGAGATGACGAGCAACAGGAGAGACATTGTTCCTGCTGAAGAGAAGTCGAATGCTTGTACCCGGTCATAAATTGAGATGGACAGTGTCTGGGTTTCGCCAGGGATGCCCCCACCAACCATGAGAACGACACCGAATTCTCCCAAAGTGTGGGCGAAGGTCATCATCATGGCCGAAAGTATTCCTGGCCACGCCAAAGGCAGCTCGATGCGGTGAAAGGTTTGCCAGAAGGTTAAGCCACAACATTTGGCCGCTTCGTGCACTTCTAGAGAAATGGCCTCAAAGGCACGTTGTGCGGGCTGCACTGCAAAAGGGATGTTGACCAGAACCGAAGCAACCACCAGGCCACTGAAACTGAATGCCAGCGGCTGCCCGAACAGCACTTCGAACCAGCGACCCAGGAAAGAGTTGCCCCCCATAGCGACCAGCAGATAATAGCCAATGACGGTTGGCGGTAACACCAGCGGTAGAGCAAGAACCCCTTCGATCCAGGGCTTACCACGAAATGATGTCAGAGCCAGCCAGCGGGCACAAATAATCGCTGGAGGCAGCAAAAATAACTGTGTGACAAGTGCCAACTTGACTGACAGGATGACTGCAGTCCAATCCATCATTGGTCATTACCTTCTGGCAAAACAAAACCATAGCGTCTGAGAATTTCACGCGGTTCTGGTCGTTGCAGGTAAAAGTAAAAAGCTTCTGCTGTCGCCCCGGCAGAGCGCATCAGAACCATGCGCTGGCGTAACGGTTCGTGCACATGCCATGTTGCAGGAATCAGAGCGAAGTGACCAAGGGCGGCGATCTCTGGAGCTAAGGACAAAGACCGAGGAACGATCCCTCCCTGGCTGGCTCCGGAAGCGGCAAACTGCATCGCTTGGGAGGCATTTTCGCCAAGAACCAGTTTGGGTTTAATAATATCCCAGAGACCGGCTGTTTTCAGGACTGCTTGAGCAGCACGGCCGTAGGGAGCATGATCAGGGTTGGCAATTGCGAAGCGCCTGATGCGACCATCGGTCAGCGCCGCCCGCAGATCCTTGAGCTCCGGATCAGCTGATAGCGTTGATCCGTTTGGCACAAAAAGTCCGACCCGACCGATGGCATACAGAACACCTCGATTCCAAGTTAAGCCATGCTCCGCAAGTCGGAAAACATAATTTTCATCTGCGGAAAGAAACATTTCAAAAGGTGCTCCCTGTTCGATTTGACGGGTAAAATTGCCTGATGAACCGAAGGTCAGTTTGAGCGACCGACCCGTCTCCCTCTGGAACTCTGTTGCAATTTTACTTAAAGCAAACTGAAGATCGGCTGCTGCCGCTATCGGAGGGATGTCTGCAGCCTGAGCAGGGGAGCCACATAGCTGGAACATCAGAGTAAGTACATAAAGAAAACACCAAAAGGATCGAGAGTAGACCATTGTGTTACTCCTCCATTGGGAACACTTCGGCAAAATAATAATCGGCAGCACTATTGATCTGTTCGCGTAACAGGCGAAAGTTTTTTAATAATTCCTGGGTTTCAGCAGTCAACTGTGACTCTCCTCCTCCTTTGCCACCGACCCGGCGTTCCAGTAGAGGAAAGGGAGCATGCTGCTCCATGTCTTCCAACTGAGACCAGGCCTTGCGATAGGAAATGCCCAGGTTTTTGGCTGCAGCATTAATCGAACCTGCGCATTCCACTGCAGACAAGAGCCGAAAGCGACCCTCACCAAGCAACGGTTGACCCTCAATTTCGAACCATATTTTGCTGCGGATACGGATTTCACTCATGACAGAAATCGTTCGACGATCAGGTCACAAAGGCCGCCAGCATCGTTAATATCATAGATCGGTATGTCTAGTGTCAGTGGGCTGTCAGAGGCAACAGCGACCAAGGTCGGGTCATACTCATCTCCTCGGCAGAGCAGCTTTTCACTGCGCTCACGCCGGTGAACTTCAATCTTTGGCATGCTACTGCGCTTGAATCCTTCAGTGAGCACGATATCCAGATCACCACAAAAATTGGCAATAGTTTCCATCAAGACAGGCTCAGCTCCTGGATTTCTTTTGACCATTGCAACCTTCTCTGGCGAGGTGATCAGCATGGTATCGGCTCCGGCTTCAGTGAGCCGCCAGGAATCTTTCCCTTCATGGTCGATACTGAAGCTGTGGGCATCATGTTTAACGGCACCGACTTTGTAGCCACGTTTTTTCAATTCTGCGATCAGTTTTTCCAATAGCGTGGTTTTTCCTGTGCCACTTTTAGCCACGATAGAAACAACGGGTGGAGTCATAGCTTCCTCTCCTTGATGTGAGCCAGTTGAGCCGGGGTATTGAGGTTAATCAGCGAGCGCCCCCAGCCTTCAGGCAACTCTGCTGGATCAAGATAGCGGATAGCGATACGTTGATAAAAATCGTAGATACGGAACTCGTTGTGTTGCAGCATCGCTTCCATCTGCGGCAGGCAATTCTTGTGATAGAGAGCAAAAACCGGTTCATAGCCTTCCGGCGTTCTTGGCACGACCGCATCAAAACCATTCCGTTCGGCTAACAAACGCTCAACAATGCGTGCATCGGGATAGGGCATGTCGCAGGGGGCAACAAAAATCCAATCCGTTTCAGCAGCAAAAAGACCCGTGTGAAGTCCTCCAAGAGCGCTTCCGGGATAAAAATCAGCAATTGCAAGAATACCTGGGCGTTCCAAGTCGGGGCGCTCCCCGGCAATTAAAATATGGGTAAAAAACTGCTTTAACAGGGTCAGGGAACGTTCGAAAAGTGTCGTCCCATCCAACTGTAACAGGGCTTTGTCCTGCCCCATCCGCTGGCTTTTACCCCCTGCGAGCAAAACTCCGGTTACGTCTGGGTAGTTTTGACTCTTATTATCGATATGCGAAATATGCATAACGGTCTTTAAAAAATCCTTTTATATGAGTAGATTATAACCGGAACGCTTTTTACATTCCTGTGTTGCGGCAGGTTCGGTTGAACGATCTTGCCGCAACATAGCTTGACCATCAAACTGATGGGCACTGACTATCAGCCATGCTCATCATCTAACGCTGAAGAATCTTCATCAGCATCTTCTTCATCTGGTCTAGTTGCCGGTGGTGCAACAACCGTCGTCTTTTCGTCTGTTTTTTTCTGCTGCTGCACCCTTGTAGTAGTATCAGTCAGTGGCTGTTTCTGCCCACCATAGGGACGGGATCTTGATTGCCCACCGAGAATTTCTTTATAAGTACTTCAGTCGAGTGTATTCTCAGCCGAATCAATCTTGTTGCCACCAGCATCCAGGTGACTTGATTTCAGAGCCAAAGACTTTAAGGAGTTTATCCGAATAGCAGGGATGACCCATGTTCGAACATCACCCTACTATCCCCAGAGCAATGGGAAGCTGGAACGCTGGCATGGAACCATCAAAGCTGAATGTATTCGCCCCAAGGTGCCACTATCCCTTGAGGAAGCCAGAGCGCAAATAACAACCTATATTGCTCACTACAACGATAACCGGCTGCACAGCTCTCTTGGGTACGTTGCCCCCAAGGATAAATTGGAAAACCGTGAGAAACAAATATTCAAAGAACGAGACAACAAACTCAATGTAGCACGAGAAGCAAGAAAGCAAAAACGGCGGCAGGAAAAACTCCAACCCGCCCAACACCAAAGTGCCCCGGAAAGGGAAACTTTCAACCCACTGGTTCAACAGGGCTGATTCTCCAGTTTCGACTGAGGCAAAATATTACATTTACCGAGCAAAGAAGTGATTTATTAACATGAAAGAAGTCCAAAATATATCAGCTAATATGACGGTGCTGGATATTGTTGGTGAATACCCAAAGACAGAAGCTGTATTCAAAGCTTACGATGAACAGGTCGGGGAATGTATCTGTTGTCAAAAGTTATTTGAGACCGTGCAACAGGTTGCAGAAGAATATAAACTGGAGTTGGCGGATCTACTAGAAAAACTGAATTCGGCAGCGACGACCTAAACCAATAAAGGCTCTTACTGTCGCCCCTCATAAAGAACTTTCCAGGCACCCTGCTCTTTCACCATGTATAACCGCTTGTGCAAGTTGCCATTAAAATTATTTGAGCGGTAATGCTGGATAAAATTTGCCACAATCATTGGTTGATTCTTATCGATGCCTGGATAGGTTAAAATAGAGATATCTGAGATATCTATTTTCTGAAATTTTTTCCCAGAGAACACCTGTTTTTTGTAAATGCCCCATCCCCTTCTATCATATTTTTCTGACCAAAAATTCTGTGAATACATTTCCAGATACGCTTTTACATCGCTCTGTTCCCAATTGTACCGCCAGGTTTCCAAGGCCGCTTGTACTTCAATGTTTTGATCAAGCCACTCCCGACTGGATATCCAATCTACTGACTCACTGATAATAATTGGCGTCCGACTAACAGTCACATATTGGCTGATCCGGGTAAACTCTTCATTGGTTAAAACTACGCAGCCTTCACTGTCGAGTGGAGGACGGCTATAAAGGGATTTATCGGTTCCATGCAACCAGATTCCATTGCCGGTTTTTTGCAACCGGTGGTCATATTCGTTTGGATAATTGACCGGAAAAGCTCCACTTCCATAGAGTGGGGGCAATTTCTCATCAGGGAGATAACTGGTCACAAAATAGACTCCGTTAGGGGTTTTCAAATCTCCTTCTCGGGATTTATCGCCAGTTTTCTTTCCCAAGACAACGTAAAAGTCATCAACCAATTCTGGCGGCAAACCGGGGCCAGAGTTACGATAGACATAAAGACGATTTTTATTTTTATCGACAACCAAAGCATACTCGGTATCGTGACTCAAAGTGAGTAAAGCACGAGGGACGTCCACACTGTCAATTAAAGAGAGATAGCCCTGCAGTCTGGCCTTAGCTTCATTTTTTAACTGTTTTATCTGTTGTTCTTGGTCAGAACTCATCTTGCCAAGGAGAACACTGGTACCGATAGAATTAACTTGATCGAAACGTGCCAGCAGCAGGTCACCCAGAACCAGGTGAGCCAACCGAAACTTGGGAGCTCGCCTGGTCAAAATTTTCAGTTCAGCAATCGCATCAACCAATCTGCCAGTCTGAAACAGCAATAACCCTTTCAGCAAACTGGCTTCAAAATCCTCAGGGTTATTCTGTAAACGAGTATTTAAACGGTCAAGAAACACCTGACTCTGGGGATCAATCTGGGCTTTCTTAATAGCTTGGCGACTAGCTGGAGCAGACAATGGGGAAAGATGGGGGGCAATATCTGCAGGCGGCTGCTGAGTCCAGAGGGCACCAACCTTGGCTCCGGTCAAACCGAATAAGGAAATAATAACAACTGCAATAATTAAGCGTTTAATCATCAACGAGCAATCCCCAAAGAACGTTCCCGAAGAATTTTCCAACCGTTTTCAGTATGTAGCAAGTCGAAAATCTTTTTGGTGCGATCCGTTAAAAAATCACTCCGATAATCCTGGATAACCTCGACTTGAACCCGATTATTTTTCTGTGGAGCCACTTGAAAGCGGCTCAGATTAACAATGATTTCTTTCGGCTTGAGTAAACGGATACGCCGTTCGTTTTCCCAAGCTGCACGTTTTTTCCCAGCGGGAGGAATAAACTTCTCAGCATAGAAAGTCAAGTAATCGTCAACATCTTGATTCGACCAGGCATGTGCCCATCGCTTGAGAAAGTTTTCCACATTCTCTTGTTCTAAAACAGCACCAGTCTCATCAATATCTGGAACCTCAACTGGCACCTTCTCAATCGACATCTTCGCAACTTTATCAATACGGCTACTTTTATTTTCACTTGCTACGATCAATTTGTCTATTGAACCAGCAACTGCCGCCATAGTTGGACTATCATTAATCGAATTATCAGCAGGCTCAAGTTGAACAGCAGCAACTGGCGACGCAACGGCCTTTGGCTTTGATTCTGATTGAGATACGACCTCCTTGATGACTTTATCATTAACTGGTTGACTGGAGGATATTGTCTCAGCGATAATGATCGGTTGTGCAATTTTTGCCGATTCTGGCTGGGGTGTTACTACTTCTGCGGTTTGATCCTGTATTGCTGCAGGTGGAACATCTTCCGTGATCGGTTCTAAATTGGTTACTCCCTGGCTGGTGAAAACCTGCAATGAGAGAAGTGATTTCGTTTCGTCCAACTGTAGAGCGCGGCCGTAAGAGCCTCTTGCCATTTCAGCATAAACCGAACCGAGATTACGATAGACGGTGGCATAGGTTTCATCTATCTCCAATGCCTGCTCGAGATAATCGCGCGATAGGTCATAATTTCCTTCAGAAGCATACAGTGCAGCCAAATTATTATACGCCCGTGGATCATTTGGAAACGCCTCAATGATACTTTTAAATTCAGTTTCAGCACCGGTATGATCAGAGGTCTCCAACATACGAATACCTCGATCAAGATCAGTCTCCAAAACATGACTGGATTGTTGTTCAGGTGCAGCTACCACTGGAATTTCTCGATTAAAAAACAGAAAGTAAGAGCCAGAACCGATGAGAACCCCAAGCAACAACAGAAGTATATATCGACTTGTCCTCGATTTTTTTTCAGGAGAAGCTTGATCCAACCCTTCAGTGGCATCAAAGGTTGAGCTTTCCAGGCTATCTCCCGCAAAGGATTCCTGAAAAACCACGGAGTGTTCTTTCAAGCGTGCTTCGATTCGTGCTGCAATTTCAGCATTGTCTGTCACTGGGTCAAATAAGGAAAAATCATCTTCAAGGTTAGAATCGTCATGGAGTTTGTCATCTGCCGCTACTGAATGTGGCGGTTGATCAATTGTCTCCTTAGCTAACAACTGGTCAAGCTGTTCCAATAAAGCATCCACTGTCAACCGTTCATCCACGGCTATTGTCGTCATAGAAGTCAGTAACGGTTGACAAATACTTAACTCTTTAGAAAGTCCAGGGACTTCCCCTGATAGGTGCTGCATTGCAATAGCCAGGGCATCGTCACCAGAAAATGGTGGCTGACCTGTTAATAAATGGTAAAAAATACAACCCAGACTATAAATATCCGTCGCTGATCCCGGAATTTCACCACGCACTTGTTCCGGGCTCGTATAATGAGGATCAATTCCTGATAAATAATCTAACTTGACCAGTTGACTTAAAGAAAAATCTGCAAGGTAGGGAGAATGATTATCAAGGTAGATAGTTTCTGGAGAAAGATTGCCGTGCAGAAGATCAGCACTATGTGGAATAGTTAGGCATTCGGCAATTTTTTTAGTCAGTTCTAGGGATTGTTGTATGGAAAAACCGTCATTCAGCCCCTGTGACAATGGCTCTCCTGGGGGGAGAGGATAAAGACAAGCCAGTTTCCCTTCAATCTCCCCGGCTTTTATTGGAGTTCCGATGGCAGGAAAAGTTTGACCTGACAGCCAATTAACCTGATCCAGAAAAAATTGCCGACTTTTTGGTTCAAACAGTGGATCCGGGAGAACCAAAAACAGCTTTGCAACTGTAGAATCAGAACAATTAACAAGATAACTGTGATAAATATTATTTTCTGAGAGCGGTTTGACAATCTGACAGTTAAAAACAGCGTGACCACTTTCCAGCATACAGATCCTTTGAACAACCAATTAATTCAAACAAGAAATTAGTTTTTCATAATACGCATAACCATCCTACAATGCTAGGGAAAAGTTGGCACAATTCCTAATCCAAGCGTTTCATTAAAATCACACATAATATTCATATTCTGAACTGCCTGACCTGCGGCTCCTTTGACGAGATTATCAATTGCTGTAACCACAATCACCCGCCCTGTGTACTGATCACTGACCAGTCCGATATCACAGAAATTTGTACCTCGAATATAAGCAATATTTGGCAGTTGCCCCCCCGGCATCACCCGAACAAAAGGTTCATTCGCATAACGTTGCTGAAACAGTTTGATCAGCTCCTCTGTCGATTTATCCTCCAACAAATCGGCATAGCAAGTGGAAAGAATCCCCCGATTAACCGGCAACAAATGGGGAGTAAAATTCAGCCGGATATCACACTTGGCCAATCCGGTTAATTCCTGTTCAATTTCTGGAGTATGCCGATGACTGGCAATTCCATAAGCTTTGAACCCTTCATTGGTCTCACAGAATAAACTCCCGAGTTTAACTCCGCGCCCTGCACCGCTGACGCCTGACTTACTGTCAACAATCAGACTTCTAGGGTCAATCAACTGTTTTTCCAACAAGGGGGCTAAACCAAGAATAACACTCGTCGGATAGCACCCAGGATTAGCAACAAGCCGTGCTGAGCGAAGCTGATCAGCATAGAGTTCCGGCAGTCCATAAACAGCCTCATCAAACAGTTCTGGACTACTATGAGCCTGATACCATCGTTCATAGACAGCCTGATCCTTCAAACGATAATCGGCCGACAGATCGACTACTTTGCATCCTGCCGCAAGAAAATCGGGGACAACTTCCATGGCGGTCTTGTGAGGCAGTGCGGTGAATACCAGATCAGCACGCTTTGAAATCGAACCGACATCAAGGGGCTCGCAAACCAACTCACAGAAACCGCTTAAAGATGGAAACACTTGATTGATTGGCAACCCCTCGTGCTGCCGTGAGGTCACACAGCAGATTTCAATCTCCGGATGACCAACCAGAATCCGTAATAATTCGACACCGGTATAACCACTAGCTCCAACAACAGCGACTTTCAACATAGAAAACTCCATACTTAACGCAAGGTATAATCCTGTTCAGCTGGTTTCTAAAAAAAAAGGGAAACCCTTTGGGGTTTCCCTTTTCTCTATTCGCATCCAGCAGGTAATTGCCAATAGTACAATTAACGCTTGGAGAACTGGAAACTCTTACGAGCACCTGCACGACCGTATTTCTTCCGTTCCTTAATTCGGCTATCGCGGGTAATGAACCCTGCTTGTTTCAGAGTTGCGCGTAGGTCTGGATTAACTTCCAGCAGAGCTTTGGTAATACCATGCTTGATGGCACCAGCCTGCCCAGAGATGCCACCACCAGAAACATTGACGGAAATATCAAATTTTCCTAGATTATCGGTCAACTCCAACGGTTGACGAATCACCATCTTGGAAGTTTCACGACCAAAGAAAACATCCAGAGGACGTTTATTGACAACAATCTCTCCAGTGCCAGGTTTCATCCAGACACGGGCAATTGAGGTTTTTCTTTTGCCAGTTGCATAGTACTTCTGCTCAGCCATCTAGCTATCTCCTAGTATTAAAACTTCAGTTCTTTAGGTTGCTGGGCAGCATGAGGATGCTCACCACCGGCATAAACCTTGAGTTTACGAAACATTTTACGACCTAATTTGTTCTTTGGCAGCATTCCTTTCACTGCCGTTTGAACTAACATCTCAGGCTTTTTTTCAAGCAATTTCTCAGCAGTAATTTCTTTGATACCACCCTGCCATCCAGTGTGATGATAGTATTTTTTATCCGCCAGTTTATTTCCAGTCAACTTAATCTTTTCAGCATTGACAACAACAACAAAATCTCCGGTATCAACACTCGGAGTATAAATTGGCTTATGCTTACCACGTAAAATACGAGCTATTTCAGTTGCAGCACGACCGAGAACAACATCTTCAAGATCAACTACAAACCAACTTCTTTCAACATCCTGCTCTTTAGCGACCAAAGTACTCATCGCATTCCTCTCTGAACTTATGACTTAAGGGTTGTGGGGCTCACAAAGCGGATAATCTATCCGACTAGCACTTGACTGTCAAGAAAATTCGACAGATCAAAGTAGCTTTTCTTCTTCTTTTTCAACAGTCAAAACCAGACATCCATCAAGCAGAGTCCCTGCGCTGGAGCAGTTAATGGAGAAATCTCCGGAACCGTACCTTCTAACAAATTTTGAATCACGCTAACTGGTCTTTTGCCACGACCAATTTGTACCAGTGTCCCAACCATCATCCTGATCATATTCCTCAGAAAACCACTGCCGCAGATATCGATATAGAGCAATGAACCATCCTCATTGAAATCAATTGAAAAGATTTCACGGATAGTGGTGTCAGCAGAACAACCTGAAGTCCGAAATGCGGCAAAATCATGTGAACCAAGAAAATCCTGCGCAGCCTGTTCCATTTTTTCAAGATCAAGGTTTTTTTTTACCTGCCAGCTGATTTTATGCTCCAGAGGAGAGCGAACCGGATCACGCAAAATGGTATAGCGATAGCGTTTGCCACGGGCTGAAAATCGCGCATGAAACTGGTCATCTACTTTTTCTACACGGCGGACAGCAATATCATCGGGCAGAAACCGGTTTACCCCTTCTCGCCAGGCACTCAGCGGCAGATCCCGTTCAGTGTTAAGATGACAAACCATCCCCCGGGCGTGAACCCCGGAATCGGTTCGCCCCGAAGAATAGACCGTATGAATTATCCCGGTTAATTGCTGCAGTGCCTGTTCTAATCGTTGCTGTACTGACATACCATTGGGCTGATATTGCCAACCAACATAGTTTGTTCCGTCATAAGCAACGGTCAATTTAATTCTAGCCATCTCAAACCTGTAACAGGAAAAAAATCAAAAATGCCCCGGAAACTGTCATGATTAGCGCCAAGCGATCAAAAATAGTCGTTTCCTGACTTTCTATACGTCCCATGACTTCAGCTCCAGAGACAATATCCTGTGCGAGTTGGTCAGCACGATCAAACAATCGGTTAAGAAGGGGTTCGATATTGCTGATCCACCCTCTGAATCCAGAGAAAATTCCAACATTTTCATCTTTACGCTCAGATTTTAGAATTATAACCTCGTTCTGGATCAAAGGGAAAAAATGGAGAACCAGCAACAGCATCCCTCCCGCTTCCTTCACTGGAACCCTCAACCTTTGTAAGGGTGCCAAAAGAGTTGTCAATCCCAAAGCCAGCGCCTCAGGACGGGTTGTCCATGCAAGGAGCAGAGAGAACAAAACTGCCAGAACAAGTTGAACATCTATCAGCAATCCACGCAGTAATCCATCATAAGACAGCCAGCTTGTACCAAATAAAGTGCGCCCAGGAGTAAAAAAAAGATGAACAACTAGCGTAAAAAACAACAGCCAACGCAGCAGTTTGATAATCCGCCAAACATCGTGAAGTCCATTAATTGAAGCTCTTGCAGCAACAAACCAAAGACAGGAAATCAAAAACAGGCGCTGTGGATTGGATGCTGAGAACAAACAGGTAATGAGTCCGAGAAGCAGAAGAAGCTTTACTCGCGGATCAACACGGTGGAGAAAACTATCTCCAGGGCGATAAGCACCTTCTGTCATATTTAGAGTCCAAAAAACAACCGGGGAAATATTCTGGGGCATGTGGTTGTTACGTGTCCCGAATGGCGTTAGTTTAAGCAACTTTCCAGCAAAACGGGACTGTCCCCGCATGGGGGCTGTCCCGTTTTTGCGGTACGAACCACTGCGGTTCTTCGTGGATCGTAAACTCTTGGGACAGCCCCCGATGAAGCTGGGGACAATCCCGAGTTCACTACATAAGTTTCTTAAACTGTCATTCGTACCTGTTCCACAAATCCACAATCAGTTACCCAAGTTGAGAAATAATCGCATCACCCATTTCGACGGTGTTAACTTTCTTCTCGCTGGAATCCCCCTGATAAATATCACCGGTACGATAACCATTATTCAAAACTTTTTCTACAGCAGCATTGACCGCATCAGCAGCGTCAATCATACCAAAGGAATAGCGCAACATCATCGAAGCGGAAAGAATCTGCGCAATCGGGTTGGCGATCCCTTGTCCTGCGATATCGGGAGCACTACCACCCGACGGCTCGTACATACCAAAAGATCCCTCAGCAAGAGAAGCAGAAGGCAACATACCGAGAGAACCGGTCAACATCGCTGCTTCATCAGAAATAATATCACCGAACATATTGCCACAGAGCATGACGTCAAACTGCTTCGGCCAACGCACCAGCTGCATCGCAGCGTTATCAACGTACATATGGGAGAGTTCAATATCGGGATATTCCTTAGCGACCCGCACGACAACTTCACGCCAGAGCACCGATGTCGACAAAACATTCGCTTTATCGATAGAACAAACCTTCTTGCCACGTTTACGCGCCGCCTCGAAAGCAACATGGGAGATCCGCTCTACTTCGGCGTCAGAATATTTCATGGTATCGAAACCAGTCCGTCCACCTCCCTCTCCCTCAATCCCCTTAGGAGAAGCGAAGTAAATCCCACCTGTTAACTCACGCACCACCAGAATATCAAATCCACCTTCGATCACACTCTCTTTCAAACTGGACGCACCAGTCAAAGCAGGAAAAATAATTGCAGGACGCAAATTGCAGAACAAACCAAAAATTTTACGTAGAGGGAGCAAAGCACCCCGCTCCGGTTGCTCATCAGGTGGCAAACTTTCCCATTTGGGGCCACCAACACTACCGAAAAGAATGGCATCGGATTTTTTGCAAATTTCAACGGTACTATCTGGTAACGCCTTGCCTTCTTCATCAATTCCGGCGCCACCAACATTGGCAAAAGTACGCTCAAAACTGACATCATCTCTCTTCTCTACGGCGTCCAGTACTTTGAGGGCTTCTGCCATAACCTCGGGGCCAATTCCATCACCAGATAAAACTGCAATCTTAAAGCTGTTAGACATAATCCATTTTCTCCCGTAGAATTAAATAAAAAGCCCTCTCAATTCCGAGAGCAAAAACGGCTAAACTATAGAAAAAGGGAACTTTCTTGTCAAACCATTTATCATAATAAACTCAATCGGGAAGACGACTGGAAGCAGAGGTCTAGATATGTTATTGTCTTGCGCCAATGGGGTCTCTGCCTCTATTCAGAAATCTATCACACCTCCCGCCACTTAAAGGGTGAAAAACAGGAGAAAAACATGCGTTTTGTCTTACCGTTATTCCTTATTTTCATATTAGGCTCGCTTCCTGCGTATGCGGCCAACAATACGGCTGTTGATGAACATCAAGCTGAAGCACAAATAATGACGAAAGAAGTGGCTAAGAAAGCCCTTCAGGGGATTCAGGGAGAAGTTATCTCGGTCAACCCTGCTGAAGTCCCCGGTTTATACAGAGTCGCCATGCGAATGCAGGGAAAAGTCATTCCAATTTACCTTGATGCCAGTGGATCATACCTGATTACCGGCAATGTTATCCGCATCAAAGACAGAAAAAATCTGACTCAAATGCATTTTCAACAACTCAACCCTGTCGATGTTTCAACTATTCCGTTGGACGATACCTTAATTGTGGGTACCCCCGAAGCAACCCAAAAAATTATCGTTTTCACCGATCCCCACTGCCCATACTGTAGTAAACTTCATCGTGTGCTCCGCGATGCGGTAAAAGCAAACCCCGACCTGGCATTCTATAGTAAATTGATTCCCCTCAAACAAAGCTCCAAAGAAATTACCCAGACTATTCTCTGTAATAAATCGGTGGAACAGCTTGAAATGGCATTTGCCGGGAAGGCATTACCAAAGCCAAGTTGTGAAACCGATACGATTGAAAAGAATCTAGCCCTTGCCCAAAAACTGGGAATTCACGGAACTCCAACCCTGATTCTACCCAACGGGCAAATTTCTCCCGGCTACCGCCCTCTGAAAGAACTCTTAAAATTGATCAAAGAAAATCAGGCAGAACCCAAATAGGTTTAAGATGAATCTGCTTATTTAGAATAACCCGTAAAAATCTGAGCCAGCCCCGAATGGCGCTAAGCTGAGGATAGATGGCAGTAAAACCTGGACTATCCCCACATGGGGACTGTCCTAGGGTGCATACTACTGCGGTTCTTCGTGGCTCGTAAACTCTTGGGACAAGCCCCCGATGGTGCTGGGGACAGTCCCGAGCTCACTACAAAAATACTGATATTATCAGTAGCAAACGGTAGCGGTTTATTTCAATTGCTCCAGATCACGTACCGCACCACGCGAAGCACTGGTCGTTGTTGCGGCATAAGCTTGTAAAGCTCGGCTGACCTGCCGCTGCCGAAGTGCTGGTTGCCACGCTTGCTTGCCCTTTGCAACCATTGCCACCTGACGTTGCTGTAAAACCTCATCGGTCACCTGCATAAACATCTTGCGTTCCGGAATATCGATAGACACCAGATCACCTTCTTCCAATAACGCAATTGCCCCACCTTCAGCTGCTTCCGGGGACACGTGACCAATCGACAACCCTGAAGTTCCTCCCGAAAAACGACCATCGGTAATTAACGCACACTTCTTCCCAAGTCCCTTCGACTTCAGGTAACTGGTGGGATAAAGCATTTCCTGCATTCCAGGACCACCCTTTGGCCCTTCATAGCGAATCACCACCACATCGCCAGCCCGCACCTTGTCGCCAAGAATCCCCTCAATCGCATCTTCCTGACTCTCAAAAATACGCGCCGGACCGGTAAAAGTGAGATTTGTTTCGTCTACGCCAGCCGTTTTGACGATACAGCCATCAACAGCCATGTTTCCATAAAGTACCGCCAGACCGCCATCCTGACTGTAAGCATGTTCCCGAGAACGGATACACCCTTTTTCGCGATCCAGATCAAGTGAGGAGTAGCGTTTACTCTGGGCAAAAGCCTCAAGACAGCGTTCACCGCCCGGGGCGGCACGATAAAACTGCTGGACATCGGGCGCATCAGTACGCACAATATCCCACTGTTCAATTGCCTCACCCATTGTCGCACTGTGAACCGTTGGCACATCACGCTGGATCAACCCGGCACGATCGAGTTCCCCGAGAATAGCAAAAATGCCCCCGGCTCGGTGGACATCTTCCATATGGTAATGCTGCACTGCCGGAGCCACCTTACACAAATTCGGAGTCTCACGGGAGAGACGATTGATGTCATCCATGGTGAAGTTCACCTCGCCTTCACGGGCAATCGCCAGCAGGTGAAGAATGGTATTCGTCGATCCACCCATGGCAATATCGAGCCGCATAGCATTTTCATAAGCACCGAAACTGGCGATAGAGCGTGGCAGAACCCGCTCATCATCGTCTTCATACCAGCGCTTGGTCAGATCCATGATCCGTTTTGCCCCCTCCAGAAACAGCTGCCTCCGGTCCGCATGGGTCGCAACCAGACTGCCGTTTCCAGGGAGACCCATCCCCAAAGCCTCGGTCAAACAATTCATCGAGTTGGCGGTAAACATCCCGGAACACGAACCACAGGTCGGACAGGAACTCCGCTCATAAACAGCAACATCATCATCACTGACATCGGGGTCTGCCGCTGCAACCATGGCATCAACCAGATCCAACGCAACATCCTGACCTTGAAGAGTTGCGCGACCGGCTTCCATAGGACCACCGGTCACAAAAATTGTCGGGATATTCAGACGCATGGAAGCCATCAACATTCCCGGCGTAATCTTGTCACAGTTGGAGATACAAACCAGAGCATCAACACAATGGGCATTGGCCATATATTCAACCGTGTCAGCAATCAGCTCGCGCGAAGGGAGACTGTAAAGCATCCCCTGATGTCCCATTGCAATGCCATCACAAATTGCCATAGTGTTAAATTCTTTGGCGATGCCACCATGCTCTTCAATCTGGGAAACAACCAGCTGACCCAAATCCTGCAAATGGACGTGCCCCGGCACAAACTGGGTGAACGAATTCACCACAGCAATGATCGGCTTACCAAAATCTTTCTGTTTTACCCCAGTCGCATGCCACAAGGCACGAGCCCCGGCCATATTTTTCCCCTGAACTGATTGTGCTGATCTATAAATTGGCATAAGATTCCTCTATTTTGTATGTGTTGATGTTTAAAAGGTCTACTTTTTCAAATTTCGATAGAAATTTTCCTGTGACCCCACCATGAGTAACGTTAAAGACTCTTCGTCAAACAAGTATGCCAACAAAAAAAGTTTTTTGGTGATTCTACATTTATAAACATAGACACCCTGAAGATCACCCTTCTTTTGCTCCCCGATTTCGGGGCTTGTCAGGATATCCAGAATTACATTATCCAGTTCCTTAATCTGACTTTTATGCAGTTTCTTTTTACTTTTGGCAAAGGTGCGGGTCTGTAAAACTTTCCGCATCATTCATCCTCGTCAAAAACATACTCTTCAACCAGACCGGCCTTCGCTTCTTCTTTGGCCAAGAGTATTTCGCGGATCACTGAAAATGGAATATCTGGATTGTCCTCAGCCGCGCGACCAATAGAAGTCCAGTATTCAACCTGACCCGCCACAGATCGATGTTCCACTTTTGCTACAATTTTTGCAGCTTTTACCAGATCGTTACTAATTCTCACTGCCTGTGCCATAAGACACCTCCTGTTTGAAAATATAGCAGAGCAGATTGCATTATGCAATGAAACGTTGCGAAAGATCGGATCTGTTGTCGTAATCTTGGAAATCTGGGGAATGTCCCGAATAGCACCTGGGGAGTGTTTGAATGGCACCAGTTTAAACAATATTGTAGTAATCTCGGGACTGTCCCCAGACTCATCGGGGGCTGTCCCAAGAGTTTACGAGCCACGAAGAACCACGGCAATTCGCACCGCAAAAGCCTGGGACAGCCCCCATGCGGGGACAGTCCCGGTTTTGCTGGACATTTGCGCCATTCGGAAGTGTTTCAGTTTTTTGGGTTTTTTCAAATATTTCTAATTTTCTTTATTATTTCACTTTAAGTGAGATAGATTTCTTATTATTCCTTTCATTCAATTCTTTCACCCTATTTCTTGGATCAGCAAATACGGTAATGAGGTAATTCTGTCGAGTCGAAAAATTACATTGGGCTCTGACATTCACAGACGGGTCACCGAGTTTACTTATTTCAGTGTTTATGATTTTCAAACGAGTTGCCCCTCCACACCTAAATCCAACCGTTAAAGCTTCTTTTTGAAGAGCTTCCCGTGCCGTCACCTGAAGATTATGATCATTGAGCCGAGTAATGGTTGCTTCAACTTGAACAGGTTTTCCCACCACCGGATGTTTTGTCAAAACTTTTAAATTTTTGACGATTAAATCTGGATAGTGCAATCCAGGAAAAGAGACTTCTGCGGCTGTGGTATTATCGTAATTTTCAGTTTCAGCAACCTTATTATTGTCATCAAGTTTGAGGATGACCTCTCCATCATAGGGTTCAACGATAACTCCTTTTCTAAAAAAACGGGTTTTACCTCCATGAACAGATAGATTCTCGACAGTCGCAACACGGCTCGTTGACCATTTCTGAACAACTAATTTATCACCAACCCACGCCACAGAAGCTGGCGCCTTCCAGAAAATCGTTACTCTAAAATTGGGAACATCTTTACCGTTGACCTCTTTAACATAAAAAACCAGGGGGAGCTTGAACTTCCCATTTGACAATATGCTAACCTCATCCTTTTTCATTTCAAACTTGTTAAAATGCTGAGAATCTGAACCACGGGCAGGAGTTCCCACCTGTAATTTGCTGAAAACAAGATTAGCTTTCTGTACTGCGTACGCGACAGGGTTCATCAAAAAAAAGAAACACGAACGATATAAACAAAAAATTTGAATAATGCTTCATTTTCATACCGCCTCCTCCGGATATGGTTCGCTGATTATATCACGTATGAATGCTGCAATAGCAGCAGAAAAAAACAGCTATACGCCGCCACAATATCATGTCCATTCGCCAGCTTTCATCTAATAGCGTGCGTCTGCAAACTCAACCCAGCCACCAGCTTCAACCAGAGCTTTATCAAACTGGCTGATTGCAAAAGAGAACAGTTTCTCCTGCCCACCTGCCACTGCTTTAATCTGTCCTGCCTCCAAATTGACTGCAACCGACACCTTGCCGGATGTTTGCAACTGCATCAGTTCGTCTATCGATTCTTTCGGTAATTCAATCGCCAGCATTCCACAATTGAACATATTCTGGCGAAAAATCCGGGCGTAACTTTCGGCAATAACAGTATGAACATCGTTCACCTCAAAAACCCAGGGGGCATGTTCGCGGGACGAGCCACAACCAAAGTTTTCTCTGGTAATCACCACTGTGGCATTTTTGAGATCATCCCCCTTGGGATCAAATCCATCCAGCTTAAGATCTTCAAGAATGTATGGCTGCAGGGCTTCTTTAGTCACTTCTGTCAGATATTTAGCCGGAATAATCTCATCTGTATTAATATCGGATCGATCAAGAAAGATTGCCGATCCACCAAATTTTTTCTGCATATTCTAAATGCTCCCTGTGAAAATCGTGTAGGGGCAATCCTTGTGATCGCCTCGGGTGAATACAAGATTCACCCCTACATTCAAGGTTCGGTTAAAGGGTTCGGGCATCTGTGATGACACCGGTTAATGCTGTTGCTGCTGCAGACTCCGGGCTCATCAAGTGAACCATCCCACCTTTGCCCATACGCCCATTGAAGTTCCGGTTGCTGGTTGCGGCAGCGACTTCACCTTCGGCCAAGACACCATTACTCATCCCCAGACAGGCACCACAGGTCGGATTGGTGACGCAAAAGCCGGAATCCATAAAAATCTGAATAATCCCTTCGGCCATTGCGTCACTAAAGACTTTAGGTGTTGCTGGAGAAAGAATGCCGCGCACCGAATCGGCAATGGTCTTCCCTTTCAGGATTGCCGCTGCCTGACGCAGGTCTTCAATTCTGCCGTTGGTACAGGTTCCTATATACACTTGATCAACCGGAGTCCCAGCCATTTCCTTGACTGACTTAACACAATCAGGTTTATAGTCGTAGGTCACTTGTGGCTCAAGGTCTGAAACATCAATATCCAGAGTACTGGCGTAAACGGCATCGACATCTGAAACCCATTTCTGGTATTCAGTTAAGGCTGCTTCCTTGCTGGAAAATTCATCTTGAATAAATTCCCAGAGGTATTCAACGGTTGTCATATCGGGCATACAAACCCCGGATGTACCACCAGCTTCCACCGCCATATTGCACAGCGTCATCCGTGCTTCCATACTCATCTGATCGACAATCGGACCACGGAACTCAATAACCCGGTCGGTTGCCCCATTGACTCCCAATTGCCCAATCACATGGAGGATGACATCTTTTGCATAAACACCTGCTGAAAGGGTTCCGTTCAGATTCACCCGGATGGTTGCCGGTTCACGAAAGGCACAAACCCCCTTCAGAATCCCAACTTCGAGATCGGTTGTCCCAACCCCTGCGGCAAAAGCACCAAAAGCACCATGGGTACAAGTGTGGCTGTCCCCCATAATCACCGTGAATCCAGGGCGGATATACCCTTTTTCGGGAAACAGCGCATGGCAGACCCCATTGCGACCGACATCAAAGAAGTCGGGGATTTCATGCCGTCTGGCCCAATCCCGGAGAATTTTAGCTTGAGTTGCGGTCTTCGTATCCTTGGAAGGGGTGACATGATCAATCACAACTTTTAATTTATCCCGATCAAAGACCCGATCTTTTTCTCTCCAGATCAGATCTGCAATAGCGATCGGTGTCGTAATTTCATGGCAGAGGACACGATCCAGATTGAGAATCTTAGTCCCCTGAAACGGTTCATCACGTAAATGGCTAGCAAAAATCTTTTCGGCTAATGTTTGACCCATGTGTGCTCCTGTAGGTTCTATTCCAATAAAAAATCAGCAATTTATCCAGCGCGATAAGCAGGTGCTGAACAGTATACAATCAGATGCTGGTATGAGAACGTTTTTCAGCAACAACCAGCTTATTCAATGCGTTGATATAGGCTTTAGCGCTGGCGACGATAATATCTGGATGAGCCCCCTGACCAAGAACCTCTCGCCCTTCTGCGGATTGTAAACGCACGCTACATTTACCCTGGGCATCCGTTCCACCAGTAATTGCACCAACCGAGAAGTTGAGCAACGTTGCCTTACTTTTGGTGAGTTTCTTGATCGCTTTGAAAGCCGCATCAACGGGTCCATCACCCATGACCGCAGCCTTTTTGATCTTGCCATTGACTTCCATAGCAACTGTCGCTGTCGGAGCCGCAAAAGAACCAGAACTGACGTTCATCTGTTCAAGTTTATAGGTCTCAGGAATACGCAAAACCTCATCGGCAACAATGGCATCAAGATCTTCATCAAAAATCTCTTTTTTCAGATCTGCCAAAGTCTTAAAGCGGACAAAAGCTTTCTGGTTTTCCTCCCGGGAAAGATCATAACCAAGTTGCTTTAATCGATCAATAAAAGCATGTCGCCCTGAATGCTTACCCAGAACCAGTTTATTCTGGTTCAAACCGATCGACTCAGGAGTCATAATTTCGTAGGTGGACTTATCCATCATCACCCCATGCTGATGAATCCCCGCTTCGTGCGCAAAAGCATTGGTACCGACAATCGCCTTATTCGGCTGAACATGAATCCCGGTAATTGTTGACAGGAGCTTGCTCGACGGAATGATCTGCTCAGTCACAACATTGGTTGCGTATGGCAGAATATCATGCCGGGTGCGCAAGGTCATGACCGCTTCTTCAAGGGAGCAGTTACCTGCCCGCTCACCAATGCCATTGATGGTACACTCAAGCTGACGCGCTCCAGCTTGTACTGCCGCCAAAGAATTAGCAACGGCCAGGCCAAGATCATTGTGGCAGTGAACTGAGATAATAGCTTTATCGATATTACTGACATTTTTTTTAAGATGCCTGATGATATCAAAATATTCCGACGGGATCGTGTAACCAACAGTGTCAGGGATATTGACCGTTGTTGCACCAGCCTCTATCACCGCCTGGATAACCTTAACCAGAAACGGAAGTTGAGTACGCACTGCATCCTCAGCAGAAAACTCAACATTAGGGGTGTATCCAGCAGCACGAGTCACTGCGGCTACCGCTGCATCCAGAACCTCCTGTTCACTCATTTTCAGCTTGTATTTCATATGGATGTCGCTGGTTGCAATAAAGGTATGGATTCGTCCCCGCTCACCAGCATATTTTAATGCATCCCAGGCACGGTCAATATCCATATTGCTGGAGCGTGAGAGCCCTGCAATCTGTGGCCCTGTAATCGTCTGAGCAATTTTTTTAACTGCCTCGTAATCACCATCAGATGCAATGGGAAAACCAGCTTCAATAACATCGACATTCAAACGTTTCAACTGGTGGGCAATCCGCAGTTTCTCCTCAATATTCATACTCGCACCGGGAGATTGTTCTCCATCACGCAAAGTTGTGTCAAAAATAATAATATTTTCTTTTTGGCTCATAGCAAACTCCTTTTAAAGTTCCCCAAATCACTGGTACTCGGGGTAGTTCGTGTTGACTTCTTCATTTCGATATTCAATAACTCTCAGGTCACCTAGGTCGGATTCCACTCAGAACCACCCCCTTTCCTAAACAAAAAAAGCCCCTGTCTATTTAATAGACAGGGGCGAAAGTTTTAACTTCGCGGTACCACCCTGATTCGTCCACCTTGAAAAATAAAAAGCGAACCTTCTTTTCCCCTTTACGCAGGGTCACGACAGAAACTAACCATTATCGATTTCATTTCTGCAGCTCCAAGGCGAGTTCAGCGCTTTTTGTACCGATTCGCAGCAACCATCGGCTCTCTTAAACAAAAAAACGCTTACTACTCCTCTTCAATGCCTTTGAATTGAACTGTAGATACAACACAAAACAGACAGACATGTCAAGAAAATTCAAGCTCAATGAGATTCACTATCCATTTCACCCTGATTTTGTTTTGAACCTGCTGAATCCTTTTTTTTCTCTAATTTATCTTTTCGCCACCCAAGATAATGGGCTATCGGGCCGGAGATTAGATACGCCATGCCGATCAAGAACAGCATAATTCGTGGCTGGGCAACGATGACGATCAACAACATGATCGCCACAACCAACATAACAAACGGCTGGCGTTTAAATAGCTCCGGATCTTTCAGAGAAATGTATTTGATATTGCTGACCAACAAAAAGGCTAACAGAAAAACCAGAGCAACCATGGAGACCATTTTAATGGTACCGGTTCCACCCAATTCATAAAATAGTAGTACGCAAGTGGCAACGATACAAGCCGCTGCCGGGATTGGCATACCGATAAAGCGCCGAGACTCCACCGTGGAGACTTGCACATTAAAACGAGCCAGACGTAATGCACCACAGATCACATAGAGAAATGCCGCAAGCCACCCAAGTTTGCCGAATGGTCTTAATGCCCAAAGATATAAAAGAACCCCTGGAGCCACTCCAAAGGAGATAACATCAGCCAGGGAATCCAGTTCAACCCCGAACTTACTGCTGGTTCCAGTCAATCTGGCGACCTTCCCATCCAGACCATCAAAAATAGCCGCCAGCAGAATAAACCAGGCTGCCCGTTCATAATTGCCATCGGTAGCAGCAATTATGACATAAAATCCAGCAAATATCCCCCCCGCGGTAATTAAGTTGGGAAGAAGATAAACTCCTTTGCGGATGTTCTCCCGCTTCTCATTTCTCAAACAATCTTTACTCAAGATAATGTCCCCAGAATGGTCTCGCCAGCAACAGTATGTTCACCAAGTGTCACTGTCACATCAGCTGTTTTTGGGAGATAGATGTCAACCCGAGAACCAAAGCGGATCAACCCATAACGTGTCCCCCGTTGTAATAAATCACCAATCACTGGATAAGTGACAATTCTTCGAGCAATCAATCCGGCAATCTGGACAAAAAGGATCTGTGAACCACTCTTTGTTTCCAGAAGAATTCCAGACTGTTCGTTGCTTTCGCTGGCTTTATCATAAGAGGCATTGACGAACCCCCCCTTATTGTAATACATATCGACAACTTTCCCATCACAGGGAACGCGGTTCACATGAACATTAAAAACAGACATAAAAATACTGATTTTAGTAACCTGTTCTTTAAAATAACGCTCTTCCTGAACCTCACCGACAAAAATAATTTTACCGTCTGCCGGGGCAATAACCAGATCATCACCAACAGGAATAACACGTTCCGGATTACGGAAAAAGTAGACACTGAACAGAGTCAGGAATAACAGCAAAAGAGTCAGAATTGCCCAGCCCAGAAGAGCGAATACCAACGTGACAAAACCAAACAAGGCAATGAAAGGATAGCCTTCACGAACAATCAGTTGATTTCTATTTTGCATAAATTCCTCAGCTTTTAAAATAATGCACTCGCAAAAATTTAGCCAACCACCCCTTTGGCCCCACGTCCAATAACAACCGGCCCGGAACGGACAACTTCCTTAATTCCCATCGGCCGCAACAACTCTAAAATACCATTTATTTTTGCCGGGGCTCCAGTGATTTCAATCGTGTAGGATTTGGGTGTAACATCGATAACTTTAGCACGAAAAATATCGACAATCCGTAGCGCCTCTGCCCGGCTTTCAGCGTCAGTTGAAACCTTGATCAGAGCCAACTCACGTCCAATATACTCCCCATCAGCAAAATCAACAACTTTGATGGTAGAGATGAGTTTATTCAACTGTTTAGTAATCTGCTCCATAATTTGATCGTCACCGTACGTGACCAGAGTCATCCGAGAAAGTTCTGGATCCGCTGTTGGTGCTACAGAAAGACTTTCAATATTAAAGCCACGCCCGGAAAACAATCCAGAAATTCGGGAAAGAGCACCAAATTCATTCTCCACCAGAACCGAAATTGTATGTTTCATCTATTTATCCTCCCGACCAAATAGTTAGCCGATCTAAATTCGTAGTTCTAGGATGCAAGAACCATTTCATGAATGGCCTTACCGGCAGGAACCATCGGCAAGACATTCTCCTCACGTGAAACCTTGAAATTTATCAAAACCGGACCGGGAGTTTCCAGGGCTTGCTTGATAGTCGCCTCCACTTCGTCAACTTTGGTCGCTTGCAATCCAGTAGCACCATAGGCTTCGGCCAACTTGATAAAATCAATCGGCAGTTCCATGGTGGTTTGGCTGTAGCGTTTTTCAAAAAACATCTGCTGCCATTGACGAACCATTCCCAAATAATTGTTGTTGAGAATAACAATTTTTACCGGGAGTTGATACTGAACCAGAGTTGCAAGTTCCTGAGAATTCATCTGGAAAGATCCATCACCGGAGATATCGATGACTTGCCGATCGGGATAGGCAACCTGAGCCCCCAAAGCAGAAGGAAGGCCAAACCCCATCGTCCCCAGACCACCAGACGTCAAAAAAGTTTTTGGTTGTCTAAAAGTAAAAAACTGGGCTGCCCACATCTGATGCTGACCGACCTCAGTCGTGATAATAGCATCCTCATCGGTCATCTCGCTGATTTTTTCGATCACAAACTGGGGCTTGATCACTGATTTGGACGAACGATATGTCATTGGATGACGTTCTTTCCACTCTTCAATAGTAGACCGCCACTCATCTGTCGCCTCGATCAGATTTTTCACCTGTTCTGTTTTGCTATTCAAATAACCGTACAACTTACCCAAGACAGCTTTCAGATCACCTACGATTGGCAGATCAACTGCCACGTTCTTTCCGATTGACGTTGGATCGATATCAACATGGATAATTTTAGCTTTCTCAGCAAAACTGTCAATACGCCCAGTCACCCGATCATCAAATCTGGAACCAACGGCAATCAACAGATCACACTCTGTCACAGACATATTGGCGTAGAAAGTGCCATGCATTCCCAGCATCCCCAAAGCCAAAGGATGCCGTTGCGGAAAAGCGGCCATAGCCATCAGAGTTGTCGTTACCGGAATCCTGGCCTGCTCTGCTAATTTCAGCAACTCATCTTCAGCCGCAGACAAGGTGATTCCGCCACCAACATAGAGAACCGGTTTACGGGCAGCAAGAATCATTTTAGCAGCTTTTTCAATCTGTCGGATATTGCCGCTATAAGTTGGTTTATAACCACGCAAACTAACCTTATCAGGGTAGCTAAATTTATGTTTAGTAATTTGAATATCTTTCGGCAAGTCGATCAATACCGGGCCGGGTCGACCAGTTCGAGCTATATAAAAAGCTTCCTTGATCGTCCTGGCCAGATGGCGGATATCCTTAATTAGAAAATTATGCTTGGTGCAAGGGCGGGTGATACCACACATATCCGCCTCCTGAAACGCATCGTTACCGATTAACGGTGTTGGAACCTGGCCGCAGATAACAACCAGTGGAATTGAGTCCATATAGGCTGTTGCAATACCGGTTACGGTATTTGTCGCACCAGGACCACTGGTAGCAATAGCGACACCGACCTTACCGGTGCAGCGGGCATAACCATCCGCAGCATGGACAGCTGCCTGTTCGTGCCGGGTCAAGATATGGTTGATCGATGAGCTAAAGAGATCATCATAAATATTGATGACAGCCCCCCCGGGGTAGCCAAAAATGGTATCCACACCTTCAAGCTTTAGTGATTCAAGTAAAATCTGTGATCCGGTCAATTCCATCTATTCCTCCTCAAATCTTCCATTCTTCTGCAACTATCGAGTAATCAACAAAACTGAATATAGCTAGTCTTCCACAAGACCAAATCCCTTTTAATACAAAGAGGGGAAGAAGTCCACCAGCGAAAGACGAGGGACAAGCAGGGCAACAAATAATCCTCTCACAAAAAAGAACATCCTGAGAATGGCGCTTGGTTTAAGCAATATTGCAGTAAACCTGGGACTGTCCCCAGCACCATCGGGGGCTATCCCGAAGTTTACGAGCCACGAAGAACTGTCTGTGGTTCGCACCACAAAAGCCTGGGACAGCTCCCATTCGGGGACAGTCCCGTTTTTGCTGGAAATTTTATTAACCTGGAGTCATTCAGAACATACAGACGGGGCTTAATTTTCGCAACACCATCTAAATACAGCAAAGGGCTTAAGCCTCCGCTTAAACCCTTTGCTGTATCGAAATGTCCCGTTATTAAAAACGGGATCAGGCGGTAACCGAGTTGATGATCTTCTCCATTTCATCTTTACCGACAAGTTTCATTTTTTTTACTTTATTTTTTTCCAGCTCTTCCTGTGGGGATAAATATCCCTTTTTGTCATACTCAGACAATTTTTTTTCAAACAAGGAATGTTCTTCATAGAGCATCCGAAAACGGGGGTTAGTCTCGGTAAGATTTTGCAAAAGGGTCTGATCAATATCCATTGGCACCTCCGCAGATATAAGGGGATTAAAGCTGAAAAATGTTACACATAAAGTAACCAAATTGAGGCAAAATTGTCAACCATTAAGCTGGGTTTTAACTGCTTTGTCTCTTAGATAAATTCAATTCAGCATCTGCTGGCCGAATATAGGTCGGGAGTATTGTCGCGGCACTTTGAGCCAAACCTCCCCGCCATGCTTGTAGCGACAACCAGGAAGCATGAGCAGCACGAAGTTGGTGGGCTGTTGCAACGGGAATCAAAGCACGATCAGCAAGAATTTCATCAATAAGATGACGATAGAGAAAAACCCCGTCCCCGACCAGAGCGACCTTTCCCGTTATCTCCATCAGCAGCCGTTCCGGGGGTAAAACAGAAGGCTCTCCTAGCGCAACCGGACCAGCAGTATGGTGCCAATCAAATAGTTGGCTATAAACCTCTTTCTTGCGTGCATCGAGAAAAGCACAAACAGGAACCGGGGACAGCGGTAAGTTCATCGCAATAGTTTGTAAAGTGGAAACAGGAACAGCTGGTTTGTTCAAAACTTGAGCCAACCCCTTGATTGTAGCAATCCCGATTCGCAGACCAGTAAAAGATCCTGGCCCGGTTACCACCGCCAAAAGATCCAGATCCTCAAGCTGCCAGCCTGCTTCTATCAAGAGAAGATCAATCTGTTTCAACAATGTTTCGCTGTGGGTACTGCGGACATTTAACAGGGATTCAGCAACCAGAGATTCATCCTGACACAGAGAAACACTGCCAGTTAAGGACGAACTATCAACTGCTAGAATTTTTATCCCTGCCACGTTTTGTATCAACCCCACAGCCTGATAATATCGTTGTAAAATGCCAGAACCATCAGCATCAGTAACATAGCCATCCCAACCTGCTGAGCCATTTCTCGAGCACGGATCGATACGGGTCGGCGAATAATCAGTTCAATGACATAAAAAAGGATATGACCACCGTCTAAAATTGGAATTGGCAATAGATTTAAAATCCCCAGCTGAATAGAAATGAAAGCCAGAACCGACAAAATTGCTGCTAAATCAGTCTGTGCCGCTTGCCCGGCAATCTGTATAACAGTAATCGGCCCGCCAATGTTCTTAGTTGAGACACTTCCACTGAACAATTTCTGTACAAAGACGACCGTTAATTTAATCAACTCCCAAGTTCGCTTTGATCCTTCTTGTAACGCATCGAAAAAGCCAAAACGTTTCAACTCTGAGCTATAAGCGGGAGCAATACCTAGTAAATATTCGCCATCACCGTCACGTTGCTTTGGTGTCAACTCAACCGTAAGTAGCTTTCCTGCCCGCTCGAGTTGAACTGGAACGACCTTATTGCCAATCTTCTGGATAATCCCTTTTAAATCGTACCAGGAGGAAATTGGATAATCTGCGATTTGCAGGATTAAATCTCCCTCTTGGAGCCCCGCTAACGCTGCTGGCATATCAGGAGCCAAACCACCAATACGTGCTGCCTGCCGAGGTAACAGCCCCAATGCTTGCATTCCTTGCAAACTGTCATTATCGACCGGAATTTCCAGCTGTAGCTCTTTCCCGTCCCGATCAACCTGAAAAATCAAGTTTTTACCAGCATGAGAGATAAAGCTGATATTTGCTTCATTCCAGTTAGCAACTGTCTGCTGATTCACTGCAATCACACAGTCTCCAGCAAGAAAACCTCCGGCCGCAGCATTCGATTCAGGGACAACATAACCAACACATGCTGGTTGATCCAAATATGTTGGCAGCTGCACCCCCACCATAAAAGAGATTGGCAGGATAAGCAGGGGAAGCAGCAAGTTCATCACAGGACCAGCCAAAACAATTGCTAACCGTTTAGCAACCGATTGCGCAGCAAAAGAGCGGCTCTTTTCTTCAGCGGAGAGTTCAACCTGCTCACCTTGATCGCCACTTCCTTCACCAAGCATCTGTACATAACCACCAAGAGGAATTGCACAAATCTGATATTCTGTCTCTCCGCGGCGATGCGATGCTAACCTTGGACCAAATCCGAGAGAAAACTTTAAAACCTTGACGCCACATAGTTTGGCGACAATAAAATGTCCAAGTTCATGAATAAAAACCAGGATTCCCAGCATCAGTATGCCAGCTATAATTGTTGTCATGTCAATCCTCCACTGATTAATTCCTGTGCCTTATGCCGACCCCAACGGTCAGCATGTAGAGCTTGATCCACAGTGGTAAGATCTTTGCTCTGGTGCCGTAACATAACTTTTTCTATCACTTTTGCAATCCCCAGAAAACTGAGTTTATGGTTTAAAAAAGCCTCAACAGCGACTTCATTTGCCGCATTCATCACTGCCGGAACGGTACCACCCATAGCTAGAGCATCATAAGCAAGCTGGAGACAGGGGAAATGATCTAAATCTGGTTCAGAAAATGATAACTTGCCAATTCCACATAAATCAAGGGATTGTTGGGTCAACGGCAGCCGTTCCGGCCAGGACAAAGCGTAAGCAATTGGAGTTCTCATATCAGGAACTCCTAACTGAGCCATGACTGCACCATCATGGTACTCAACCAGTGAATGAACAATACTTTCGGGGTGGATATGAACATCGATCATGGTCGCAGGAAAATCAAACAACCAATGGGCTTCAATTACCTCCAGCCCCTTATTCATCATAGTAGCCGAATCAATGGATATTTTTCTACCCATATCCCAATTAGGGTGAGCTAAGGCCTCTGTTGGAGAGATCGTCTCAAATTGTGCTGATCGATACTCTCGGAACGGTCCCCCGGAAGCAGTCAAAAGCAACCGCCGGACATCTTCTCGACGCTGACCAGCCAAAGACTGGAAAATCGCCGAATGTTCACTATCTACAGGAATCAAGTTAACTTTTTGTCGGTCAACCTCCTCCATGATCAGGCTGCCAGCGGTCACAAGAGTTTCTTTATTAGCAAGGGCGATATCTTTGCCCGACTTAATCGCCGCCATTGTTGGAACTAGTCCTACTGCACCAACAACTGCAGCAACAACCATGTCAATCTCGGGAAGAGTCACACAACGGATCATCCCCTCAACACCACAACCGATGTGGAGATCAGCCTCTTTAAAATGCCGATTTAACTTTTCGGCATCCTGTTCGGAAGCAACAGAAACACGACATGGCCGAAAATCTTCTATCTGCTTTTGTAAAAGATCAATATTATTCCCGGCAGTTAAAGCAACAACCTGATACCGATCAGGAAATGCTTTAACAATATCCAGAGTACTTACTCCTATCGACCCTGTTGAGCCTAAAATTGCTATTTTTTTCAACTGCGTTCTCAGCCCCCGTAACCATACCGTGCAATATAATAAACAACGGGGAATGCAAACAACAAACTGTCCAGGCGGTCTAAGATTCCACCATGTCCGGGAATCATATGTCCAGAATCTTTAACCTGACAAGCGCGTTTTAATAATGATTCAAAAAGATCGCCCAATTGTCCGACGGTACCAAGCACCAGACCAATCAAGACTCCGTCGATAACACCAATGACGGGGAAAAAAGTAAATTTGACCAGCATAACCGCAAAAACTGACCCAATTAAACCACCAATACCACCCTCAATACTCTTGTTCGGGCTGACAGCTGGATAGAGTTTCCGTTTGCCAATTTTTCTACCGATAAAATAAGCGAAGCTATCGCAACTCATAATCACAATGAGGGTCATAAAAATCCAGCGTTGCCCATCGGGTAACATTCGTAGCGGAATCAAATGCCCCAGTAGCAGCGGCAGATAGATAAGTCCGAGAATAATCCAACCAAGACGGTGATGAACTTCAGTGATCGGTGGTAAACGGAACAAAAACAACAGGGCAAAAATTAGCATGGCCCCAGTCAATAAAGGGAATAAAAAGACAATATTTTCATAAAACAGGAGTGGGATGACAGCCGCTCCAATGACAGCAGCAAGCCACTGTTCCAAACGATGTTCAGATCCCAACCCCATCCGATTAAACTCGACCAGGGTCAAAAACAGAACCAGAGTCAGAAAAACAGAAAAAACTGCAGAATTGGCAAATCCAAGCAGTAGAATCAACAAAGGCAAAGCAATAATGGCGGTAATAATGCGCTGTTTAATCGTTACTCTCCCTCATCCTTAATTGTGGCTCGACTTGATCATCAGTAAGCCCAAACCGACGTTTGCGTTGTAAATAATCATCCAGAGCCTTCTGTAACTCCTCAGCATCAAAATCAGGCCAGAGGACATCAGTAAAGTACAACTCAGCATATGCCGCTTGCCAAAGAAAAAAGTTACTGATCCGTATTTCACCACTGGTTCTGATCAACAAATCAGGCTCAGGAATCTCTCCAGTATCAAGAAAAGTTGAGAAAGATTTATTGTCAAGCTGATCAATGTTCAAACGCCCCTCAAGTGCCTCCCGGGCAATCCGTTTGGCAGCACGCATGATCTCATCCCTTCCACCATAAGAGAGAGCCAATACCAAAGTCAGAGTCTGACCTTGCGCGGTCTCCCTTTCAGCATCTGTCAATGCAGCTTGAACTGGCGCCGACAGACGAGACAGATCACCTATGACCCGCAACCTGATCCCCTCAGTTAGCATTTTCAGCCGTTGTGAAGACAAAAACTGTAGTAACAGACCCATAAGTGCGTCAATTTCGGGACGCGGCCGACCCCAGTTTTCCGAACTGAAGGCAAACAGACTAAGAAACCGGATACCATGGCTAACACATTCATCAACTATTCGGGTAACGGTCTTAACCCCCTGCTGGTGTCCTGCGATCCTTGGAAGTTCACGCTGTTTTGCCCAACGCCCGTTACCATCCATAATAATGGCAAGATGCTCAAGGGGTGGTCTTCTTGTCGTTTTTGTAAGTTTTGACATTCAAAAACCTGAAAGATAAAAACTGGTTTTTAGCAAAACAAAATCGAATTTTTAAAAGTAACACAGCTACTATCGAAACAGCAAGAATCGGCCACTTTCCGTATTTCTATAACGCATAAAAAAAGGACGTCTTAAAAACGCCCCGGAGGAAATCCAATTTAATTTTCGCTCAATCAATAATTGCCTGGAGGGGACAAACATCAACGCAGGCACGGCAGTCAGTACAATCATCCGTAATAATGTAAACATCTCCCGATTCAACAATTGCACCTACGGGGCAAGCCTCCATGCAGGTTCCGCAACCTATACACTCTTCAATTATTTTCAGAGTCATTCGTATCTCCCTTTATCAACAAGCAAATTAAAGGTCAAATTTCCATGACTTCCTGTTCTTTATTCTGCACGATAGAATCGATGGTACTGACAAATTCATCGGTAATCTGCTGAACATCTTTTTCACTCCGCTTGAGATCATCTTCGGTAATTTCTTTCTCTTTCTCCAACATTTTAAGAGTTTCGTTGGCATCTCGGCGTGAATTGCGCACAGAAATTTTGGCATCCTCCGACATTCGTTTAATAATTTTAACCATTTCACGACGCCGTTCTTCGGTCAAAGCCGGCACAGGTAAACGGATCAAGAGTCCGTCTGATGAAGGGGTTAAGCCAAGATCTGCCTTAAAAATTGCTTTCTCAATGTCAGGAATTAAATTTTTCTCCCACGGCTGAACTGTCATCAAACGTGCTTCCGGAACCGCTAGAGTAGCGACCTGGCTGAGTGGCGTCGGTACTCCGTAGTAGTCAACCTTGACATCATCCAACAATGAGACACTGGCACGGCCAGTTCGAACCTTGGTCATCTCTTTTCTCAAAGACTTAATCGCCTTGCCCATTGCGGCACGAGCTTCACTCAAAACTTCATCAATCATTCCCGTCACCTCCCTCGACAATTGTTCCAATTTTCTCACCAAGAACCACTTTTTTAATATTATCGCGATGAGTCATATCGAAAATAATCATCGGCAGATTATTATCCATACACAGCGAAGTTGCAGTTGCATCCATAACCTGTAGTCCCTTCTGTAAAACCTCCAGATAGGTTAGTCTGGACAGTTTAACTGCATTCTTATCTTTCTTCGGATCAGAGGTATAAACACCATCTACCTTGGTTGCTTTGAGAATGACTTCAGCATTGATCTCCATGGCTCGCAAACTAGCAGCAGTATCAGTCGTAAAGTACGGATTTCCTGTACCAGCACTAAAGATAACGACACGCCCTTTTTCCAGATGGCGCACTGCGCGACGCCGGATATATGGCTCAGCTATCTGTTGCATATCAATTGCCGACTGAACCCGGGTCACAACACCCTGCTTCTCCAGAGCATCCTGCATAGCCAGACTGTTCATGACGGTCGCCAACATTCCCATATAGTCAGCACTGGCACGATCCATCCCCTTGGAGGAAGCCGCCAGACCACGGAAAATATTACCACCACCAATCACCACAGCAACCTCAACCCCTAGAGCGATGACCTCTTTGATTTCAGTAGCAATTCCATTAATTACGATAGGATCGATACCATAGCCCTGCTCACCTGCCAGAGCCTCACCGCTCAATTTCAATAGAATTCGTCGGTATTTGATTGTAGTCACAAATGTCTCCTGCCGATTAGAAATAATGGTCTCACAAAAAATTCAGATGGCTAGAAATATTGATTATTTGCTCATAGCCGCAACTTCAGCAGCAAAATCATCTTCTTTTTTCTCAATTCCTTCACCAAGCTGATAGCGAACATAACTGTTCAGCTTGATATCCGTACCAATTTCTTTTGCCAGAGCGGCAATAATCTTGCCAACTTTCTGGTCGGGGTCAATGACAAAAGCCTGCTCCATAAGACAAACCTCACCAAAATATTTATTGATCTGACCAGCAATGATCTTTTCAACAATATTTTCCGGTTTACCGCTATCCAGTGCTTTAACCCGCATAATTTCTTTTTCTTTTTCAACAATTTCAGCAGGGACACTATCACGATCAAGATATTGAGGAGCTGCAGCTGCAACATGCATAGCAAGTTGTTTTCCCAACGCAGCAATCTTTTCATCGCTAGATTCAGTTTGCAACTCTAGCAACACACCAATTTTCCCGGCACCATGAACATAAGAAGTAACAACGCCTTGACCTGCATCAATACGCGCTATTCGGCGAATTCCCATATTTTCACCGATTGTAGCAATCTGATGGGTTAGTTCTGCAGCAACAGTGCGGTCAGTTCCGGGGTAATCAGTCGCCTTAAGAGCTTCGACGTCGGTGATGTCATTAGCGAGGAGCAGATCTTTTATCCCGGTAACAAAAGCTTGAAATGCTTCATTTTTAGCAACAAAATCGGTCTCAGCATTGAGTTCAACCATAGCCCCAACGGAGCCATCAGAACCTGCCGCCACAGCACCCTCTGAGGCAATCCGCCCAGATTTCTTAGCTGCAGCAGAAAGACCTTTTTTGCGTAAAAAGTCAACTGCTTCATCCATGTTACCAGCAGTTTCAGTCAAAGCCTTTTTACAATCCATCATTCCTGCTCCGGTTTTTTTACGTAACTCAGAAACCATTGTTGCTGTAATATTCACGATCTTTCCTCCGTAATTATAGGCGAGATACTTTCCCGCAAAACCTTCCAGTTAAACCAAAGGCCGAGCCTAAGCCCGGCCACAGGCCTGTACATTCATCTATAAAAATATATCTATTCAGCTGCAGGTTTCTTCTCTTCAGCTGCAGGTTTCGAAGTTGGGGCTGTCACAACTTCTACGGCTGGTTCATCTTTGCCTTCGGCTACCGTCTGCTTCTTCTCCTTGCGGCGCTGATCACCTTCAACACAGGCTTCGGCCATCTTCGATGCAAACAAACGAATTGCACGGATCGCATCATCGTTACCCGGAATAATATAATCAATATCATCTGGATCACAGTTAGTATCAACCACGGCAACGACAGGAATCCCGAGTTTATTTGCTTCTTGAACCGCAATGGCTTCTTTTTTGGGATCGATAATAAAAACTGCACCGGGCAGTTTAGTCATATGTTTAATTCCACCCAGATTTTTCTCCAGCTTTTCTCGTTGACGTTCAAGCTGTAGAGCCTCTTTTTTGGTGTACTGCTCGATAGTCCCATCAGCAACCATCGCCTCAATTTTTTTCAAACGATCAATACTGGCCTTAATTGTCGCAAAGTTGGTCAACATCCCGCCCAACCAGCGATTATTTACAAAATACTGATCCGCTCCCAGTGATTCTTCCTTAATGGCATCCTGAGCCTGCTTCTTGGTGCCGACAAACAGAACCTTATCACCGTTAGCAACAGTATCCTGAATGAACTGATAAGCAGTTTTGAAATAGCGAACGGTTTTCTGCAGGTCGACAATATAGATACCGTTTCGAGCCCCAAAAATATAAGGCTTCATTTTAGGGTTCCAGCGCTTGGTCTGATGACCAAAGTGGACACCAGCTTCAAGCATTTGTTTCATGGTGATTTGTGCCATTTTTGTTTCTCCTTCAGTTTGGTTTAGTTCCTCCGCCTCGATCCACTCCGGCAGGCCTCAATCTGCAATTGAGAACCATCCTGCCTGAATCCTGGGGCGTGTGAATTGATTAACTGCGGATCTATAACACTACTCAATAGAATCAGGCAAGAGAAAAACCGTGTCGGTACTCGATCAACACCCCGTAAAACAACTTGGTTTTGGCATAAAAAGAGAGTTTACAGGATCAAGCCAGCGTACTAACATGCGCCACCATGTCAAACATACGTATTCACCGATATATTCTCAGAGAGATCAGTGTCCCGATTCTTTTGAGTTTACTGATTTTCACCTTTGTTTTGTTGATGGGAAAAATCCCGCGACTCACTGAACTTATCATTAATAAAGGAGTTCCAGCAGTAGAGATACTCCAGTTATTCAGTTATCTGCTACCGACCTTCTTCACCATCACCCTCCCCCTCTCTTTTTTACTTGGTATCCTCCTTGCCTTTGGGCGTTTTTCTGCCGACAGTGAGTTCATTGCCCTCAAAGCCTCCGGTATCAGCCTCTACTCCCTGGTAAAACCGGTATTTCTCCTGGCAATATTTTTCAGCATACTGACTGCGTGGATTACCATAAGTATTGAACCAGCCAGTAAAACTGCCTTTCGCGGCAAGCTTTTTCAAATTGCTTCCAGCAGTGCCAGCGTCAGTGTCAGACCGGGAGTATTTAATGACGAATTCAATGGAATTGTTCTCTACACCCGTGGAATGGATGAGAATCGTGGCATTATGCAGGATGTTTTTATTTCTGATGAGCGTGAAGGTAAAACCCCTGCGATTATTACTGCCAAACAAGGACGCTTCATTTCAGAACCGGGGAAATACAACCTGACCCTGAGACTTTCAAATGGCACTATCCACAGACACCCTGACAAAGAAAAACATACGACCTATCAGATTATTAGATTCAAAAATTACGATATCAATCTTGATGTCAGTAGCCAACTTGGCGCAAATCAACGGCGCCACCGTTCACGAGGTGAACTTTCATGGACGGAATTACACAATGCCATAGACAAAGCAACGAATATCAAGACGAAATTATACTACCTGACAGAGAAACATTATCGCATCGTTATTGCATTTGCTCCTTTAGTCCTGGTTCTGATTGGTGTCCCCCTGGGATTGCAATCTCAACGCTCTGGCAAAGGTGCAGGGTTTGCCCTGGCTCTGATGGTCTTTCTGGTCTATTACGTACTCCTGAGTTTTGCTGGTACCCTTGCCGATAAGGGATTGTTGCCAGCAGCTCTTATTCTCTGGCTCCCAAATATTTGTTTTCTATTTGGCGGTGCATGGGCTCTACATAGGACTGCAGTTGAAAAGCCATTGCAACTTTTCAAATTCCCGCGACGAATTTTGCAACAATTGCAGGCTCGCCTCAACAAATCTGGAGAGGATCTATGAAAATCCTCAACCGGTTTTTACTCAAACATTTCATCCGGATTCTGTCGCTCTGTACCACTGCTTTTATCGGCATTTATTTGTTGATCGATTTTTTTGAAAAGGTTGACGACTTTATCGATCACAAAGCCGTCTTCTGGGATTATTTCATTTATCTGAGCAACAGTATCCCCTTTATCTTTGTTCAGATTCTCCCTCTGGCAATTTTGACAACCATGGTATTGACCCTCGGTGGGCTCAGCCGAACCAACGAAATCACGGCTATGCGCTCCTGCGGAGTCAGTCTCTGGAGAGTTGTGCAACCGTTGATGTCTCTGGCACTATTACTGTCGTTTCTGCTGTTACTCCTAAATGAATTTGCCATTCCCTGGAATACCAAACAATTGAATAATCTTCTGGAGATAAAGTTGCAGGGAAAACAAAAAGTTCAATTGACCCGGAATGAAATCTGGTATCGCAGTCACAACCAAATCATCAATATCGCCGTTGCAAACCCGCAAAAGAAGCAAGTGCAAGGAATTACAATCTTCACCTTTGATGACCAACAGAAAATTGAAAAACGTCAGGATTCACCCCTTGCCAACTATGACCATGGAACCTGGCAAACACCAATCTTGACTGAAAGAATTTTTGACCCAGAATCTGGTGACATGATTGGGATGAAAAAGCTGCAAAACCAAACCCTTAATCTTGATCGAACTCCGGAAGATTTTTCCAGACAAGAAAACTTAAACAACGAACTGAATTTTCGTCAGCTCTCGAATATGGCAAAAAAACTCGAGCAGGAGGGCTACGATTCAACTCGTCAACAGGTCGATATGCACAACCGGATAGCCATGCCATTCACCTGTTTGATTATGGGTTTTTTAGGGATTCCCTTTGCCCTACAAAGGGGTCGAAATAGTAATATCGCCCTTGGTATTGGGCTCAGTTTGGGAATTGGGGTTGTCTATTTCATTATCCAATCACTAGCAACAGCCTTCGGCTACTCGAACGCGCTACCACCACTGATTTCGGCCTGGACGGCAAACTTTATCTTTCTCCTATTGGGGATATGGTTGCTCCTGAACGTGAAAGAGTGACCCGTTTAAAACAGAAAAGCCCCAAACAAGACCGGGGCTTTTCTACAGTAAGCTTTAATATCTATAAGTATCTGGCTTATACGGTCCTGCTGTCGGAACCCCCAGATATTTTGATTGTTCTTCTGTCAACACCGTCAATTTGGCTCCCAGCTTAGCTAAATGGAGTCTCGCCACTTTTTCGTCTAACATTTTGGGTAATACATAGACTTTATTTTCGTAATTATCCGGATTTTTGAACAACTCAATTTGTGCCATAACCTGATTAGTAAATGAAGCGGACATGACAAAACTCGGATGACCAGTTGCACAACCCAGATTCAGTAAACGTCCTTCGGCCAACACAATAACTCCGTGCCCATCCTCAAAAATCCAACGATCAACTTGTGGTTTAATATTTTCCCTGGTGATTGAAGGGTCTCTCTCAACTGCAATCATTTCTATTTCATTATCAAAGTGACCAATATTACCGACAATGGCATTGTTCTTCATCTGTTGCATATGCTCGAGAGTAATGACATTTTTATTTCCAGTCGTCGTCACATAAATATCGGCATAATCGAGGACATCCTCAACCCGCTTGACTTCATAACCTTCCATCAACGCCTGTAAAGCACAGATCGGATCGATCTCAGTCACAATCACTCGGGCTCCTTGACCCCGTAACGACTGGCAGCAACCTTTACCGACATCACCATAGCCACAAACTACAGCAACTTTCCCTGAGATCATCACATCGGTTGCCCTCATGATGCCATCAACCAGAGAATGTCGACAACCATACACATTATCAAACTTTGATTTGGTCACTGCATCATTAACGTTCATTGCCGGGAACAGCAGACTCCCATCTTCTTCCATCTGGTAAAGGCGGTGGACTCCTGTGGTTGTCTCTTCCGTGACCCCTTTGATCGAAGCGGCCGTCTGAATCCATTTACCCGGGTTTGCAGCAATAGATTTTCCCAGCGCACTGACCAATTCGTACCAGTCCTCTGGATCTTCCTCAGAGACTTCAGGAACGGTGGATTTTTCCCATTCGTCTCCTTTCAGGACAAACAACGTGGCATCCCCGCCATCATCGAGAATCATATTTGGATATTCTCCACCCGGCCAGGTCAATGCCTGTTCGGTACACCACCAATATTCTTCAAGAGTTTCCCCCTTCCAAGCATAAATTGGAACCCCTGCGGGGTCGACAATTGTCCCTTTCGAGCCAACAGCAATTGCCGCTGCAGCATGATCCTGGGTGGAAAAAATATTACAGGAACACCAGCGAACCTGTGCCCCCAGCTCAATCAAAGTTTCGATCAAAACTGCGGTCTGAATTGTCATATGCAAGGAACCGGTAATCCGCGCCCCTTCAAGTGGATATTGACCGGCATATTCTTCACGCAAGGACATCAATCCAGGCATCTCCTCCTGAGCGAGCAAGATTTCTTTACGTCCCCATTCCGACAAAGAAAGGTCTCTTACTTTAAAATCCCTAAAATCTGACACTTTTTTTCTCCTTTGAAAAAATCAAAATTTACCAACTGTCTATTTAGCATAATCCCGCATTGACAAACAAGTTATGAAGCATCCTTCTTTTCTTTTATGGATAGCCACAGATCAGTCAATTCAAACCAACTTCGCAACAAGAGGGTCGCACTGCATCGACCGAGCAGATTGTCGGTCAAAAAAATATAAATCGGCTCAAGAAAGTTAAGCCAATGACAATGACCCGCTTCGACTGGCAACCCCTGGCGGAACGCACGCCGTGCATCAACGGCAAAAAACAGTTGCCAGGCATGCCCTCGGATATAGCACCCTCCCCGCCACCAGATCTTCCAACGTTCCTGGATCGATAATTCGTTCAACATCTTCCTGACCAACTGAAAAAAAGGTTGAACCAGAAGTTTTTCACTCTGCTGCTGCTGACGATAAATGCCAGGAGCCACGACAAAAAACTCATTCCAACCAATCATCCGGAAACACATGATCAACGATCCTAATAACTGCCGCTGCCAGAGCCCCTCAGCTTCAAAACGTCGCGCCGAAGTACTGATTTCGGCAGGGAGCAGTTGCCATTGACCCACTGATCGTAATCGTTCGGCAAAATCAGTATCTTCCATTGCGGGGAGATCTTCACAAAAAAGACCAACCCGATCCAACAAACAACGCGGTAAAAAGAACCCCTGATCACCATGAATTGTTTCCGGCCGTCCCAAACGTGCTTTCCACTCGTAAAAATAATATCCTTCGGAATAAGCATCGTCTTCCCGGCGAAATTTCAAAGCAAAATGTCCTGCAATATTTTTGTTCCTGGCACGGGACAGATGATCCAATCCCTTTCTCAGCGCCAATGGATCAACAAAACGGCTGTCAATATGGAGAAATAATACCCATTCGCCAGTGGCAATCTCAGTCGCACGATTCAGTTGGCGACCCCGACCTGCAGAGCATTGAATGATTTCATAATCAGCCCACTCAGGGTGTTGCTGTTGCAGCCATTCCCAACTGCCATCAGTTGAACCACCATCACAGATTACCAGTTCCAGGCTGACATCTTTCTGGCAGCTTAAATTGGCAAAAAAACCGGCTAATTGCGAGCATTCATTGAGGATCGGAACAATAAGGCTGAGTTGCATTTAAGACATCCAAAAAGAATCCAGTTTTATCCGAAAAAATCATTCACAACAGACAATCGTATGCTATAAATATCTGAGAATATTTATACTTCGTCTGTCCTGGCTTCGCTGTCAGCGACGATAACTTTTTACACCTGACATAGCAAGGGGTTCAAGATGAGTGAGATCATTGATATCTACGCCCGTGAGATTCTCGATTCGCGTGGCAATCCAACCGTAGAAGTTGAAGTTGCTCTGGAAACCGGCGTCATTGGACGGGCTGCCGTCCCCAGTGGTGCATCAACAGGAGAACGCGAAGCTCTGGAACTTCGTGATGGTGATAAAGGTCGCTATCTCGGCAAAGGGGTTCTCAAAGCTGTCGAGCACGTTAACGAGGTCATTGCTGCAGAATTGATTGGCTGGGAAGCAAGTGATCAGATTGGTATTGACCGTAAACTTCTGGCGTTGGATGGAACCGACTTCAAAAGCAAGCTTGGTGCAAATGCGCTACTTGGTGTCTCCATGGCTTGTGCTAAAGCGGCTGCAGAAGATGCCGGGCTGCCCCTTTACCAATACATCGGTGGAGCCAATGCCAAAGAGCTTCCTGTCCCAATGATGAATATCCTGAACGGTGGTGAGCACGCCGATAACAACGTGGACATCCAGGAATTCATGATCATGCCGGTTGGAGCTGAAAGTTTCAAAGAAGCCCTGAGGATGGGTGCAGAGGTCTTCCATACATTGAAAAAAGTTCTGAAAGAAAAAGGGTATAACACCTCTGTCGGTGATGAAGGTGGTTTTGCCCCCAACCTCAAAAGCAATGAAGAAGCGTTGCAAGTGATCATGGAAGCAATTGGAGCTGCTGGTTACAAAGCAGGGGAAGATATCCTGCTGGCTCTGGATGTTGCTGCATCAGAAATTTACAACGACGGTAAGTACAATTTTGCCAACGAAAAACAAGCCATCAAAACTGCAGCAGAAACTGTCGAATTTTATGAGGATCTGGTCGCACGCTATCCAATCATTTCCATTGAAGACGGTCTGGCTGAAAACGACTGGGATGGTTGGAAGCTGATGACAGAAAAACTTGGCAATAAAATCCAGATAGTTGGTGATGATCTCTTTGTCACCAATACCAAAATACTCAAAGAAGGAATTAACAAAGGAATCGCTAACTCAATTCTGATTAAGGTCAACCAGATTGGTACCTTGACAGAAACTCTGGAAGCAATCGAAATGGCCAAACGAGCCGGATACACGGCGGTTATCTCTCACCGTTCAGGGGAGACTGAAGATACAACTATTGCTGATCTTGCTGTGGCAACCAATGCCGGGCAGATCAAAACAGGTTCACTGTGCCGGACTGATCGTATCTGTAAATATAATCAACTTTTACGGATTGAAGATGAATTGGACGACACTGCCGTTTTTAACGGAAAAGACGTTTTTTATAACTTGTAGTCAGCCATAGAATAAGCACGGGGATGGAATCAAACGCTGTCCCCGGATGGCGTTGGTTTAAGTGATTTTGTAGTAATCTCGGGACTGTCCCCAGACCCATCGGGGGCAGTCCCGAAGTTTACAAGCCACAAAGAACTGCGGTGGTTTGCGCCGCAAAAGCCTGGGACAGCCCCCATGCGGGGACAGTCCCGTTTTTGCTGGACATTTCCTTAAGCTAGCGCAATTCGTACATCTCCTCAAAATACTCCATAGCATTAAGTTTGTAAGAGCAAACATCCACCGGAACCAGAAACAACCTCTCCCACCCGATGAACGGGAACAGCACGATCAGTCAATCGCTGCTCCAGCAGGTCGGTTTTCTCTTTTGCGACAGCAATCAACAACCCCCCTGAAGTTTGCGCATCACTGAGCAAATCGAGAGAAAGGGGATCACAGCTTTCGTGTCCCTCCAGATGGGGAAAATAAAATTTCCGGTTACGGTGGGAACCCGCTGGCACCAATCCCATTTCTGCCATCTCCAGCGCTTGTGGATACGTGGGAAGATCATTGATGAAAATTTTGAGGCTAACACCACTGGCTTCAGCCATTTCAGAGGCATGACCAATAAGTCCGAATCCGGTAATATCGGTACAGGCAGAGACTCCAACTTCCAACATTACTTCAGCGGCCGCTTTATTCAGCATAACCATCCCATCAATCGCTGCAGAAATATCGACTTCTGTCAGTATTTCGCCTTTCAAAGCGGTGGTTAACAACCCGGTTCCCAATGGCTTGGTCAAATAGAGTTGATCTCCAGGCTGACAGCCACAAGTCGTGACCATCTTACCGGGATCAACCAGACCCGTCACGCTCAAGCCATACTTTGGTTCATCATCCTCGATCGAATGACCACCAGCAACAACAGCACCAGCGGCATGGACACGTTCAGCACCGCCTTGAAGAATTTTGACCAGAATATCAGCGTCCAGACAACCGATGGGAAAAGAGACCAGATTCAAAGCGGTTAAAGGTCGTGCCCCGACGGTAAACAGGTCAGAAAGGGCATTAGCCGCAGCAATCTGGCCAAACGTGTACGGATCATCCACCACCGGGGTGAAGAAGTCGACCGACTGCACCAACGCCTCAGAATCATTGAGGCGATAAATTGCCGCATCGGCAAACGGAATCTCCTGGGATAACAGATCAGGATGATTAATATGTGGGAGCTGACTCAGTACCTGAGTCAGGGTCTCGGGACCAATTTTTGCCGCTCAGCCAGAGCTGCGCGACAGAGAGGTCAAACGAATACTCATCTGTATAATTCCTCTTTCAGCAATAGTTCTTTCTGTCCAGAATCAATTTAAGATTCCTTCGGCAATTGCCAGGCAACCCTCTTGTCATCGAGTCGGCGAGTATACTTGTAGCTGTCAAACAATTCCAGAAGAGCCTGAACCTGTTTACGTCCACTACCTAACTTATCCCTGAATTCAGCCAGAGTCACTGTGTCCTGCCGCTGGAAAATATCGACCAGTAACTTTTCCGCCTGGCGATAGCTTTCCATGTGCAAGGAACTTTCCTGATTCAAACGAACCAGGGAACCTTCGAGAACCAGATACGAAAAGTAAACATCGCTGTCCAGCCCTTCAAGACCAAGCTGAATCAGAACATCTTTGTTGTTTTTCACCTGAAAACCACTGGTACGAAAATACTGTTCTATTTTGTTTAGAATTTGTGTCTCTGCAGCAGTTGGCTGTGGATGCCAATCCGGTGTTGCCACCAGATCTCGATTCAGCACAATCAGGTTTTCACCCAACGCCCATTGCAGCAGGACTTCAAACCCTTTTGGAGCCAGCTTTTTTGCCAACCGCGATTGCAAAGTGGCGCGGGGTATCCCATGGCGTAAATGATGTTGCTGTTGATAGTCTGCCACAATCTGCGGAAGCTGCTGTTTCCAACTGCGCACCCGATCAGCAATGACCCACTGTTCTGCAAGCAGTTCAACCTGTCCCGCTTGCTTAAGTTTTTCCAGCCCTTTTAACAACTGATCACGACCGGTGCCAGTCTGTTTTTCTAGATCCTTGATCCGCGCCAACTCCAATTCATCCAGCTTTTGCAGCCAGAAGCCCAGATCACCAGAAGCCAGGTCATTCAACCGCTGAGTTACATCACTACGAAAACGTTTGTGCTTCTGTGGTTCGGCATCGATCACCACCCCGCCACCAATTGTCACCATGGGAGAATAGGAACGGATAATAAAACGATCACCGCGATGAACCAACAACGGATGATCGAGGGTCATCTGCACCAGAGCCTCGTCCCCCGGGATCATCTCTTCACGATCAAGTAAGACCACTTGAGCGACACTGCGTCCGGTACCTAAATGAAAATGGACAGGGTCTCGAAATTTAAGCGCGCGCGGAGCTTCTTTAAGAAGTTGTAAGCGGACATCAATCCTCTGGCTTGCCCGGAATAACCCTGGGGTTCCAATAACCGATCCACGCGGCACCTGCTCACGGGTGACCCCGGAAAGATTCAATGCCACCCGCTGTCCAGCAAAAACTTCATCTGCTGGTTTATCGTGAACCTGGGCTTCGCGAATCCGTGCCAGCACGGCGGCAGGGAGAATCTCCAGAGTGTCCCCTGGTTTGATCCGACCACTATTCAGGGTTCCGGTCACGACTGTCCCGAAACCACTGATACTGAAGCAGCGATCAACCGGTAAGCGCACCGCACCACCAGAATCCCGAGGCGGAACCTGGCTCAGTTGCTCACGGATGACATCCATCAGGTCAGTTAATCCCTCTCCGGTTATTGCAGAGACCCTGCAGCAAGGGGCTTTTTCCAAAAACGTTCCACCGACCTGCTCGCGGATCTCTTCTTCGACAATATCGAGCCAATCGGGTTCGACCAGATCAGATTTGGAAAGAATCAGAACTCCCTTTTTCAACTGTAACAGTTGCATAATCTGCAAGTGTTCACGGGTCTGCGGCATCACCCCCTCGTTGGCATCAATCACCAATAGAACCAGGTCAATACCGGCAATACCACTGAGCATCTGTGGGATAAATTTTTCATGTCCCGGAACATCAACCACTCCGGCAATCTGTCCGCTTCCCAGATCAAGGGGGGCAAAGCCGAGTTCAATGGAAATCCCCCGCTCTTTCTCCTCCCCCAGTCGATCAGTTTCTACCCCGGTCAGAGCGCGGATTAAAGCAGACTTGCCATGATCAACATGGCCAGCTGTTCCGATAATGAAGTGTCCCGGGTCTGCCATCGGTTAAGCCTCTCTTTTGAACACAGCGATCAAAATCTGCGCCAGCAACGCTTCTTCTTCCGCAAATACAGCTCGCAAATTAACCAATAACCGATCATTCTGCACCCGGGTAACAACCGCCGGGGAAAAAGTCCGTAACTGTTTTGCCAAATCAGCCGTACGACCGGCCAGTGGATTGATTTCAACCGCCCAATCCGACAGTTCAGTCAGTGGCATGGCTCCACCTCCGACCCGGGAAATATCTTCAACCAACTTGATTTCTGCCGCCAATGGTTCAGCTTCAAGTCTCTCAAATAGATGCTGGCAACGCTGTTTCTGTTGTTCGGGGTCTGCAGAAAACATTTTCAACACGGGTAATTCCTGCAGCGCCTGTTCTGGCTGCTGATAGAGGCGCAATGTCGATTCCAGTGCTGCCAGAGTTAATTTATCAATTCTCAAGGCTCGCGCTAGTGGATGTTTGCGAATTCTCTTAATCAGGTCAGCACGTCCGACAATGATTCCGGCCTGCGGTCCACCAAGCAATTTATCACCACTGAATGTGATGACATCAACCCCAGCCTTGACCACTTCCAGCACGGTTGGTTCTCTCTCCAATCCATAGTTGCTGAGATCCAACAACAAACCACTGCCCAGATCTTCCATCAGAACCAGATCATTTTCCCGGGCAAGTGGCAACAACTCTCTTGCCGGAACCTCCTTGGTAAAACCGACAATTCGGTAATTACTGGTATGAACTTTGAGGAGGATCGCAGTGTTTTCATTAATCGCCTGCTGGTAATCATGCAGGTGGGTGCGGTTTGATGACCCAACTTCACGCAGTATCACCCCACCCGCCTCCATCACATCGGGAATCCGGAATGCTCCGCCAATTTCGACCAGCTCTCCGCGTGAAACAATCGCCTCACGCCCTTTGCCCAATGCGGTCAATACCAGCAACACCGCCCCCGAATTGTTGTTGACCACCAATGCCGCTTCAGCACCCGTTAACTGGGTCAATAAACTTTCGACATGGGAAAAACGTTCGCCACGGCCGCCACTATCAAGTTCAAATTCGAGATTGGAATAGCCAGCTGCAACAGCATTAATAGCGCGCAACGCCTGTGAGGAAAGAGGCGCCCGCCCCAGATTGGTGTGTAGGAGTGTCCCGGTTGCGTTGATCACTTTACGCAATGATGGCTGCAGCAATTCACGACAGCTTTGAGCCGCAACGGCAGCAACATTTTCGGGAAGAAGTCGCTCAGGAGGATTAACTTTACCACTTTCAAGAATTTCCTGACGCAAAGAGGAAATTAATTCCTGAACAGCACGGGACAAAGTCTCTTGCGGTAACTGCTGAGAGAAGTTTTGCATGGGTTCTTCACGTAAAACTCGATCAATAGCCGGTAGGGTTCGCAGCAGATCCTGTTGCCCGCTCATAGTCGTCCTTTTCATAGCAGCCTATCAACTGACTGTTGGTACATTTGGAAGATTTTGAGATTCTTCGCACGGAATCTTACCATGACATTTCATAAATGAACAACAACATAGATGATGGCGTTGCAAAAAGTCCGACCCACTGTGTTGCAGCGGTGTTTCAAGACCTTGACATACTTCTGCATGCCTTCGTCCTTGAAAAACCACTCCGCCTTGTGGGACGATTTTTTTGCTTAGCCATCTGATTCATTTTTGCGAGTGCATTCATAGACGGGTTTATTTTTATTGACACCTGAAGTTTGATTTTGTTATAAATCGCCCACCTGTTAGGGGCTGTAGCTCAGTTGGGAGAGCGTTTGACTGGCAGTCAAAAGGTCCGCGGTTCGATCCCGCGTAGCTCCACCAAAACAATCAAGGGTTAGCTGGCAACGGCTAGCCCTTTTTTTTGTTAGAGTTATTGTCAATGGCGATTTCTACCCACAGCTTCATCCTTCCATATTTTGATCCACTGGCTCTTTATCTCCGTTTCTGCCCAAACGGACCAGGATTTCTTGAATCACTGAACCCACGGCTCGAAACCGGTCGTTACTCTATTGTTCCACTGCATTGGCAAGAACAATATCACCTCAAGAACGGAGTCCTGTTTCGTTACAATCAAGATGGTGCCACAAAGCTGCCCGGCAAGCCACTGACAACTCTTGCCCTGATATTACGAGAGAGAAGAGTTCCAACCTCCACCAAAACCCCTTTCCCCGGAGGTTTCTTCGGCTATTTCGGTTACGACCTGGCAAATCAGATTGAAGAGTTACCACAGGAAGCCCCACGCGACCTGCAGCTACCAGATTTGCAGCTATTTTGGGTTGATGTGACTGCAGTGTATGACCATCAAACCACTCAACTGACACTAGCGACTCTCGATCCGGCAATCGATTTGAGAAATTTCGAATCCGACATAAAAAAATCGCAAAAAACATTACCGCTACAGCCTCTGAAAACAACCAGGCAACCCGAACCAATCATCTCCCGGGAAAAGTTTATCTCCATGGTTGAGCGAGGCAAAGAATATATCGCTGCCGGGGATATTTATCAGGTCAATCTCTCCTGTCGCTTTGACGGCACACTGGAAGGATCCTCAACCGAACTTTATCGTCGCCTGCGCATAATCAACCCATCACCTTTTGCCTGCCTGTTGAGATTTTCGGAAATAGAAATTATTTCCAGTTCTCCGGAACGACTGGTCTCTTTGCAGAATGGTTTTGCGGAGACTCGACCCATTGCTGGAACCCGGCCACGCGGTTACACGCCAGCGGAAGATCAACAGTTAAGCAAGGAACTTCTGGATCACCCAAAAGAGCGTGCCGAACACATCATGCTGCTTGATCTGGAAAGAAATGATCTCGGAAAAGTCTGTCGAGCTGGAACGGTCGAAGTTGACAAACTGATGGTACTGGAACACTATTCTCACGTCACCCATATCGTCTCAAATATCCGTGGACAACTGAATAAGCATTGTGACTCTTTCGATTTATTGCAAGCCACTTTTCCCGGTGGTACAATTACTGGCGTACCGAAAAAACGTTGCATGGAAATCATTGATGAGCTTGAACCTGTCGGACGGGGCAGCTACACTGGTAGTGCTGGTTATATCAGTGCTTGCGGCAACATGGATTTGAATATCCTGATTCGCAGTTTCCAACGGATTGGAAACAAGCTCACATATCAGACTGGCGCTGGTATCGTTGCCGATTCAATCCCAGAGCATGAGTGGCTGGAATGCCTGCACAAAGGGGAAGCAATGCGTACTCTCTTACAAGATTTTGCTGGTTAGACGGGTGCTGACCTGTCTGAACGGAACATTTCTTTCTCACAAAGATGTCATATCGATCAATAATGGCAGCTTTTTGTTTGGCGATACTTTATTCGAAACCATCAAAGCTCAAGGGCAAAAGATCCTACTCCTCCCTCAGCACCTTGATCGACTTGAGCAATCGGCACAACAGCTTGATTTCCCCTGTGACCGACAGAAGATTGAAACCTCTCTCCAACAAATGTCTACGGCACTTAAATCCCCAGCCTCAAGGATTCGCTTAACTCTCAGCCGTGGCGATTTTACCGGTCTAGCATGGCCCCCACCTGAGCAGAGTCAGTTTATTATCACCGCAACAGAATATTCAGAATTCACTGCTGATGAACGACGGGCTGGAGCCGAGTGCATAGTCGCCCCCAATCAACGCATCAACCCGGTCAGCCATCTCCCACAAATGAAACGTGGCAATTACGCTGACTGTCTCTATGCAGCCAACTATGCGCTTCAATCCGGTGCACGCGAAGCACTGTTTATTGATCAACAGCAGAATATTCTTGAAGGCAATACCTGTAACCTGTTTGCAATCATTGATGATCGACTGGTCACTCCCCCGACCGGAACATTGGTGCTAAATGGGATCATGCGCCAACAAGTCATCGATGCAGCGGCAGAATTAGGGATTTTGGTTGTTCAACGAGAGCTGCAACTGATTGAATTGATGCAGGCGGAAGAAATATTCTTGACTAATTCGTTAATCGACATCCTGCCGATCTATAGTATCGATGGACAAACCGTCAACCGTGGCGATTGCTGGAAATCGTTATTAAAAACACTCTGGATGCGGATAGAGACCTAACCAGCAATTCAGGAATACAGCCGCAATAACGGGAGAATCTGCTTTGTTGGTTTCACCGACTTGGTACTTCGACATAGCTTTTGCTATACCAGCACTAAATCGACTTGCCACCACGCTCACCACCCATCCCAGCACCCTCGACCATCAAAATAGCTAATGGATTTGGGCTTGACAAACTGGCCCGGAACAATATAATCGTCTCACCCAAGCCGAAGTGGTGGAATTGGTAGACACGTCGGTCTCAAACACCGATGAGCTCAGCTCGTGCCGGTTCGATTCCGGCCTTCGGTACCAATTGAAGATTTAGCCTCTGATTTTTCAGGGGCTTTTTCTTTATCCAAAACTGTCCGATAACGTCCAATACCATCCAAATATCTTTTTATTTCAGATAGTTACAAATTCGACCTCCAAGCATGATGTTTTCAAAATTCACCCCAAAATGTCCAGCAACATCCATCAATGCTTGTTGACATCCAGTCTTTCCAGGGGTATATTTTTGAAAATATACCCCTAAGTCGAAAAAAATGTACCCCTAGAAAGGCCAACAAACACTATGCCACTGACCAGCATTCAGGTAAAAAATGTAAAACCAACCGACAAACCTCGTAAAATCTACGATACGGACGGCTTGTTCCTGCTGGTGTCACCGACAAAAAAAGCCGGCAGAGGAAAGTCCTGGAGGTTTAAGTATTATTTCGATGGCAAAGAAAAACTACTGGCACTTGGTAGCTATCCGGAAATAAGCCTCGCTGAAGCCCGTACCCGACGTGACCAGGCTCGACAATTTGTTGCCAATGGCGTTGACCCAAACCAGATAAAAAAACAGCAAAAGCTCGATACTGCTGAGCGGGCAGAAAACAGTGTTGAAGTCGTAGCGAAAAGCTGGCTCAAAAGACATCAAGATGTCCTGGCAAAAGCAACCTGCAACATGATTGAACGTCGCCTGATCAACGATGTATTCCCAGCCATTGGGAGTACGCCAATCGCCGATCTGAAAGCAAAGACTATTCTGGAACAAGTGTTACGTCCCATTGAGGCCCGAGGGACTTTGGAAACAGCACATCGCGTTCGTGGCACCCTCTCCCAAATCATGCGCTACGGTGTTACCTGCGGCTTATGTGAGCGCGACGTAACCGTTGATCTACGTGGAGCCCTGAGGCCCATCCAGCGCAAGCATCGTGCGGCCCTTGACAGTGGTGGCATTCCAGATCCTGCCAAAATTGGTGGTCTACTTCGCGCAATTGAAGATTTTGATGGTAATCCAACAGTAAAAGCTGCTCTGAACCTGCACCCATTGGTTGCTACCAGACCAGGCGAATTAAGACACGCAGAATGGAAAGAAATTGACCTGAAAGAAGGAATCTGGTCTATCCCGGCGGGACGAATGAAGATGAAGCATCCGCACACTGTCCCGCTCTCACCACAAGCAGTTGCAATACTACAGAATCAACACCTTCGAACCGGAACTGGTCAGTTGGTCTTCCCGTCAACCCGGTCAACGGCAAGACCAATATCGGACAATACGCTAAACGCCGCATTACGACGAATGGGATACAGCAAAGAAGAATTTGTTTCGCACGGTTGGCGAGCAATTTTCCGCACTCTTGCTGATGAAATTCTCCAGGCAAGGGTTGATATCATCGAAGCGCAACTGGCACATCAGGTCAAAGACGCCTTAGGGAGGGCCTACAACAGAACCAGCTTCCTTAAAGAAAGAAGAGCACTCATGAATCAATGGGCTGACTATCTGGATTCTTTAAGATCAAAAATTCAATAGCAATAATAACAGAGGGAGGGGTATCGTCCTTATTCAGTCACCAATAAAAGAACAGGGCCTTCAACTCAGTCTTCAGCATCAACCACACGAACATTCCATTCAATTGCCATCAGTCGTTCTTTAATACATGTGAGCGTTTCAAAAACCTGCTGTTCGCCCGGCAACTCCCCATAAACAAGACCGCTGAAATCATCGGTGTAGGTTGCTTTCAAGCCATTCCAGCAATCTTCAACATCACGAAACAGCAAGGCATCTGCCGGATGATTCTCAAGCCATTCATTATTATTTCTGAAACTCCGCACATCATCTCCGGCAACCCGGCAAATGACATCACTAAATTCATTAGAATTGAAAAAATTGTCGAGATTTTCATCCTCCAGCATCTTATGCAAATCATATACATGGCGGATCTTCATTTTCAGATTATCCATGGGGTTTTCGCTGTAGGAAAAACGGACCAGACTCATGATTTTTTCGCACAAAGTACGGGCAGGCTGCAGCACATTAACCTGAAACGGCAGCAAACCAAATTCTGCCGCTATTTCCTGCTGGTCATGCTCTATCATCATATCGTAGATATAGGATGACAATGGATGTGCAATATACGGCTCATAATAGCCAAACCATGTTGCCTCAACCACAACCACATTTCGAACCTGACCAAACCTTCCACGAAACATCCGGGGATAACTGTGGGCAGTTTTTCGATTCATTCCCACCTTACGGGTTAATCCCTCAATCTCAATCTCTGGCATCACAGAAATAACCGCCTGACCAACCTTTTTAATTTTACGTTTAAGCTGATTGTCCGTTTCTCCCTCATGGTGTTTGACCACCATATCAATATCTTCTGAAAAACGATCGATCAATCCGAAGCATTTGGAAAGGGCGGTCCCACCTTTAAAAACGGTCTCCTCACCAATGGGATCATGAAAAATAAGGTGCAAAGTGCAGGTGACCCAGTAATCCTTTTCGATAAATATCTCCGGGATATTCAACTGCGCAGCGGTAGCAGTCACTGCCTGACGAAAGAGAGTCTCCTCTTCATGCAATCTCATTTGATACTCCATTCGGGTGCGGAAGAAACTGCTTTGAAAACCCCTGGAATTAGATACGAAGTCAGGGGATTGAGAGACTCTTTTAATTTCTCCGCTATCTCATCCTGGCCGAGATCACAGAGTATGGCCCCCAGCAAAGCACGTGTAGCCGGTGAATACTTCATAGCCAACCTGACCATGGTCCTCTGTTCTTTTTCAGAGAGATTCCCAATCAGGTTTTGCAGAATTCGACAACTGTTGCAGGTAGAGGAATCGGGTATTTTTTTTATAAATCGCAGCCCGTCAAGAAGTTGGAGAAGAGGGATGTTTTCTTTTGTGATCATGTTTTTCTGTTTCACAAAAGAGATGGTGTATTTTCCCCGTTTAAAAAATGGACGAATCTCGTTTCTGCCGATTTGAATGATGTTGCCGATCTGGCTCGTGAGACCAAGACTGTTATACACGCTAAGTCCGGTGAGATACCCTAAAACCTTACCCTGGCTTTCCAGCAGATCTTTCACCACCTGATATTGACTTGGTGGCAGTTCACCAAAGGGCGACAACTCTGGTTTATAATATCGACCCTTGGCAAGCTTGATGATCCTACCAGAAGCAGCAAGCCGATTAAGAGCCTTTACCAGAGCCTCCCTGCTTTTTACCTGACTCATAAAATCACGACAGGTAAAAACATAACCTTTTGGAAAACGATCAATATTATTCTTTATATATTCAGTAGTTTTCATACAATAAACACTACAGAAGGCATAAGAATTTGTCCAGTTTTTTATATAAAAAACTGGACAATGCATGCAAGAGTCAATTCCTTAAAACGATTAGACCTCAATTGTTCAGATCACGCTGATTCCCCGGTAAAAATCAATTTATATTTGTCCACCCTTACACCATGCTGAGCAGGGTAAATTTGTCCTTTCCTGCAAAACCAGCAATACTACCAATCTAACCTTTTGACTGGTCTTTTAACCGTGGCTCGTGTATAACGGAAACTCCTTTATCTACGGAGAATCCGGTTTTGAGCTTAAAAGAAATCCAGGTTCGACCTGTCATATCTTCCGAGGAAATTCGCTATCGGGAACTGATGCAAAGCTATCACTATCTTGGTGACCTCCCGAAAATCAGTGAAACCATCTGGTATATCGCTACCTTAAATGACGAATGGGTCGCATTGGTAACGTTCTCCGCTGCCGCCTTGAAATGCGCTGCTCGTGATCAATGGATTGGCTGGAGTTATCGACATCAGTATGATCGCTTAAAGCTGATCGTCAACAATAGTCGGTTTTTAATCCTGCCACAGTGGCACCTGCCGAACTTGGGGTCACGAACCTTGTCATTGTGTGAAAAAAGAATCCAGAAAGACTGGCTGAAGCGTTTTGACCATCCTCTTCTCTTGATGGAAACCTTCGTTGATCCGCAACGCTACTATGGCACCGTCTACAAAGCTGCGAACTGGCTATGTTTGGGGCAGACCAAAGGGTTTCGACGATCAGGTCAAGGCTATGGTTCGATTGCACAATCACCCAAGTTGGTGTTTGTTCGCCCATTACACCAAAACACTCAATTTCTCTTATCTCGTCCTGTTCTGGATCCTCTCTATTGCAATGGAGTCCCCAAAATGCTGCTTACCGCTGATCAGATGCGATCTTTGCCCGACGTCTTCACGAATATCCCTGACCCGCGCACCACAAAGGGCCGCCGTCATCGTCTTTCTACCGTTCTAGCGATAGCCGCAGGTGCGACACTCTGCGGAATGCGTGGATATAAGGCGATCTCGGATTGGGCTGAAAATCTTGGTCCTAAAGCTCGGGAACGGTTCCGGTGTCGCTATAAGAAAGGGGTCTTTACTGTCCCCAGCGAATCTATTATCCGTAATGTTCTTATCCGCGTCGACCCATGCCATCTCGATAGAGCCCTACAAAGCTGGAATGACCTTTACGCAAACAGAGATGAAAGTCTCGCTATCGACGGCAAGACAATGTGTCACGCCATTGATAACGATGGGCGTCAAACCCATATCATGAGTGTTATCGGTCATCAGAGCAAAAACTGTTACACCCAAAAAAAGTCGGCACCCTCCCCATAGGAGATGGTGACAAGGTGAAGCAAACCAACGAGATCAAGATGGCTATCCCACTTCTTGATGCCATCGATATTGCGGGTAAAACGATCACTGGCGATGCTCTGTTGACCCAGCGTCAACTTGCAGACTATCTGGTTGCGAACAGGCAGGCTCATTACCATTTCACAGTCAAAGGCAACCAGCCCGGCTTGCTCGCAGATATTGCTTTCTATTTCCAGGATCGCAACACCCCAGATGCCGTCAGTATTGACACGGGTCACGGACGGATTGAGACACGAAAAATCTGGACGTCTGTCGAACTCAACAGCTACCTTGACTTTCCCTGGATCGGCCAGGTTTTTGTCATCGAACGTGAAAGAATCAACAAAAAAACTGGACACGTTTCAAACGAGACCGCTTACGGCATCACGAGTTGTAAGCCAGAACAAGCCAACGCAGAAAAAATTCTCAAGACAAACCGCAATCACTGGTGCATTGAAAACAGCTGTCATTACATCATTGACTGGAATTTTGACGAGGATCGCAGCCGGATACGCGCAGGCTATGCTCCAGAAAATATTTCACGACTCAGACGCTTTGCCGTCGGGCTTATTAAATCCAAAGGAATCTCCAACGTCGCACAAAAGATGCGGAAGCTCGCGATGAATGTCCGTTCGGTTCTCGATTACCTGCGAATGACGAAAAATTCTTCGGGGTTATGCGTGGCTGTGCACTAGAACAAATTTACCCTGGACCAAAAATGGCAACATTCCCAAAAGAGAAGTCTGTCAAATCGAAAGACAGAGGAATATTGCCCTCAAAAGTTGTGTTGTAACCATCAAGTGCAGTCCCTGTCAGATCAACAAGGGTAACCATGCTGTCGATGTACTCACAATGGTCATTTTCACCATAAGAGTTATTGTAGTTGTCAAGGCCGCCATCCGTCGTTATTTCAATCCAGTCAGCAGGTTTGCCATTAATGTATCCGTTAATATTTCTCAGAGTTTGAAACCTATAGTAGCTATCTATCAAGTTTGTATTATTAACATAAAACTGAAAGTTTGTTATTGCGGAGGTGTAGGTAGATTCCGTGTTAGCCCCGGCACCTATTGTTCCTGAGGCTAACGGGGTGTCTGTTTCAATTGTGTAGATAGCCTGAAATATGTCGTCAGTTTTGAAGTTTCTGTCGCAAACTAATAAACTATCGGGGTCTGATATTAATGTTAGCTGCCCCGAAAAATTGTAAGTGATCAGTGATGCATTGGCTTGAGTAATGATAAAAAAGATAAATATTGATAGTATTGTGACTTTCATATTTCCTCCCCAGAAATAATTTTTCAGTAGTTTTTTTACTACGTATCTCCCAATAGGCGCTGCAGTATGAAGCACCTGATAAATCATCTATCAAAAGTACCATTTTTTACTGTAAAATACTTTACAAAATTTGAGTTATAGGTCTTCTGTATGTGCGCAGGCATAGAAACGGGGGTGGGGGTGGAGTGTATATCCATAAATAATTGCGTGGGCATTTAAAGACTTTTTGACCAAAAAACAGTGACAGAACAATTTTTGACGGTATTTTTAACGGTATAACAAGAACACAAGAGTCAATCATCCCCATAATAACAGATAGTTAAACAATCTTTGCAGTTCCGGCCTTCGGTACCAAAAGTGAAATTAGCCTCTGATTTGTCAGGGGCTTTTTCTTTTACAACTGAGGGTGACAATGGCAAAGGTTTGCTTCATACGATCCAGCCTCCGCCGATGACCCGCTCTCCCCAATAGAAAACTGCCGCTTGCCCCGGTGTCACCCCTTTTTGAGACGCGCTAAATTCAATCTTGGCTCGACCAGCGGCGAGTGGCGTCACGCGCGCCGCAACTGGTTGGTGACGGTAGCGGATGCGACATTCAACTTTAAGGGGTGCGTCCGGGTATGGAATATTCCAGAGACAACGGTACAACTCAAAAGAATCACGGCTCAGAAGAGATTTTTCGCCGACAATCACTCGGCAATTGTCCGCATCTATACCAATGACGTAGAGGGGTTCGCTCCAACTGAGACCCAGCCCCTTACGTTGACCGATGGTGTAACGATAGATCCCTTGATGGAGACCTAAGACCTGGCCGCTGTGATGAATAATTTCGCCGTTTTTGTGGCCAGTTCCGCACTCCTCCTCGAGAAATCGAACATAATTACCATCGGGGACAAAGCAGATATCCTGACTCTCGGCCTTATCCGCAACCTTCAGGTTGAAACGCGTCGCATGTTCACGCACTTCGACCTTACTCATACCACCGAGAGGAAAGAGCGTTTTCTCCATCTGCTCTGGAGTGAGGGTAAAGAGGAAATAACTCTGATCCTTCGTGTCATCCAACCCCTTGAAGAGAGCTGGACGCCCCTCTTCATTGAGAATCTGGGCGTAGTGTCCAGTCGCCAGGTAATCGGCTTCAAGTTCAAGAGCCTTGCGCATCAATAATTCAAATTTCAAGACCTGGTTACAGAGCACACAGGGGTTGGGGGTGCGGCCAGCAAAATATTCTGCGCAAAAATTATCGATCACATGCTGCTGAAAATCTTGTTCAAAGTTGATCACATAAAATGGAATATCGAGGCTCTCGGCGACCCGGCGCGCATCATAGACATCATCCAGACTGCAACAGCTCCCGAACGTCTCACCATTTTCAGCAGTGAAACTGGTATAATCCCAGATCTGCATGGTCATACCGATCACCTCATAGCCCTGCTCTTTCAACAGGGCTGCGGTGACCGATGAATCAACCCCGCCGCTCATAGCGACAACAACTCTCTTCTTCACAGCTAAAATCCGATCAATTTATAAAGGGAGGCGACAGTGGCAACCTGCGTGCTACGTGGATTGAGCAGGTTTCTGAATAATTATACTATTGCGTAACTATTTGATTTTTAGAAAATTCAAGCAGTCTTATTCATTTTTCGCAAGCGGTCAATAAGCGGTGGAAGTTCGCGTAGCACATAATCGATCTCGTCGCTATTGTTCTCAACACCGAGGCTGAAACGAATACTCGATTGCGCCAGCAATGGGTCGACCCCGAGGGCGGCGATAACGTGTGAGGGTTCCAGGGTTCCCGAACTGCAGGCCGAACCAGAGGAAGCGGCAATCCCTTTCATGTCGAGATTAAGCAGCAATGATTCCCCGGAAACGCCCTCAAAACTCAGATTCAGCGTGTTGAGCAAACGGTTACCGGTATCAACGGCACCATTTAAGTGAAGTCCTTTGATTGCAGAGAAAAGACCCTCTTCCAACCGCGTGCGTAAACGACCTAGATAAAAACAATTCTGTTCAAAATCGCGTTGCGCAATATAACTGGCAGCGCCCAGTCCGATGATACTCGCCACATTGGAGGTACCACCGCGCCGGTTACGTTCTTGATGTCCACCATGAACTAACGGCTCAAGTAGCGTGCCGGAACGAACATAGAGCGCACCAACTCCCTTGGGCGCTCCAAATTTATGCCCAGAAATAGATGCGAGGTCAAGCGTCGCCTGCTTCACGTCGACCAAAACCCGCCCGATCGCCTGAACCATATCGGTATGAAAAATGACATTGTGCCTGCGAGCAATCTGACCAATCGCCTCAATCGGGAAAAGTCCGCCGGTTTCATTATTGGCCCACATCACCGAAATCAGGGCGGTCTGCGCGCTGATCAGGTTTTCGAGATGGTTCAAGTCAAGCTGTCCCCGACCATCAACTGGCAGGTAGCTGACCCGCCATCCACGTTTTTCGAGGAACTGGCAGGCTTCCAATACCGCAGGATGTTCCACTGCCGTTGTAATGATGTGCCGTCCCGTTTGAGCCAGAACCTCGGCCGTTCCCTTCAGCACAAAGTTGTTGGATTCACTGCCGCCGGAAGTAAAGACAATTTCAGCGGGATCAGCATTGATCAGACTCGCCAACTGCTCACGCGCCGTTTCAAGCGCGCCACAGACAGCCCGTCCCGCCCAGTGGATACTGGAGGGGTTGCCATGATGCTGCGTCAGGTAGGGAAGCATCCGCTCGAGGACTTCGGCCTTAAGCGGCGCGCTCGCATTATGATCGAGGTAAATCTGCTTCATGGAGATACAATGAATCCTGATAAAAATCGGTTAAAAATTATACTGCAGGCGTTTATGCCCTTCGGTCGCGAGATCCTCGAGGGTCTTCGAGGCCAGAAAAGTACGAATTTGCTCTCCAGCCCCATACCAGATGGCGTGGGTCACACATTGGGATTAACAATTACAGCTGCCGTCGGCGCCCATACAAGAGACCGGAACCAGAGTCTCTTCGACAGTATCGAATCTGGTCGACCCTGATCACCGCAGCGAAACTGACCAGCACATAGCCGCGGCCGGGACACCGATGACCGTCACATTGAGCGAAACCTCCCTGACGACAACAGAGTTCGAGCCGATCTTGGCATTATCACTGACCATGAAGGAACCAGAGATCTTTGCGGCACTATGGTTACGAGAAGCTAACCCAATCGGTATAAAGTTCTGTATTAAAACCGACAACAAATCTATCTTGAACTCGATAAGTCGGGGCACGCAAGTTGCCGCTGGATCCCATAACCTGTTTTAAAATAGCATCTTTCTCAGCTGTAATGGCTTTAAAACGATGAATTTTCTTCCCCTTGGCTACGGTAATAGACCCGGAATTTTGGAGCAACACCCAAGCCTGCTCTGCATCAATCCGTATTTTCCGAGCATCCACAACCTCTGTTATTATCGCCTGTTCCTGCTCAAGAAACTCTTGAGCTTTTTTACAGGACGCTCATCCTTTACGCAGATATGCCCAATCGATATTCATTTTGACCTCCTGTTATTTTAAGAATTTTTAAGTTCCTTTCAAAAATACCAACGCAACAACAGACCGCCACTATCCCCTGCCGAACCGAATTCACTCCGAATAACCGGCAACTGTGGCAGTGGATAGAGTTGTTCTTTCCGACCCGTAGTTATGACCCAGAACAGATCAAGTTGCAGGTTATCAGCCAGAGATACAACCAACTGTGGCCGAATTAGGCTGGAATGATCTTCGATATTATAAATCAACAGCCCATTTGCGGTCACCAGCGGGTGAAATTGATATGAAGAACCCAACAGCAGATAGTGGCGAGCCAGTAAAAAACTGAGCCCTTCGGTTATTGGTGCTGACCTGGCAACCAGGGGATATTTACTCGGGTTGTCACTGCCGACGCCATTGAACAGATATTCACCGAGCAACACCAGCCGATTGTCAAACCGGTACCATCCTTCCACAGCGGCAATCCCAAAATCATCATAGAGATCTCCCTGCGGTCGATTTATATCGATGCCCTGATACCAGCTGATCTCAGCTTTAAGACCGACTTTCCCGAGTTCTCCAGCCAGGCCGATGCCAACCATTGAACGCCCCCGAAAGCGTCCCCCGATTGCCAGGAAATCGACACTTCTGAAGTTCTCGCCCAGAGTCAACAGATAGCTGTTGTCTTTTTTTTCAGCTCCGAAAACGGCCATCCCGCCAAGTTGTCCCGCCATCCCGAAATAGCGGGTTGCTCTGATGGCATCAACTCCGGGACGGACATCGACATCTATAGCATCAGGGGGAAATGGGGCAATGATATCGAGGGGAGAAAACAGGCTGATGCGACCGAAGCCGATGGCCTGCCGACCGAAGAACCAGTTAAAGCCGCCAGATTCTCCATGGATATTGAGCCGATCAACCTGTAACTGGCCACTAAACCGTTCACCTTCATGCCAGTTTTTCTGTAAATCGAAATGACGATTCACCGAATCGTCTGCGAATCCAACAACTCCAGTGCGATTGACCCAGAGCAGTTGTTGATCCAGAGAAAACTCAAAATCAAAACCAGGGGTCAGCTGCCCGGTCAGATCAAGGCGGAGACGATCAGAAGTCAGCACTCCATCCTGATCAGGGTGGGGAAAGTTTTCAATATAGAGATTGAATGATTTCAGCGAACCGTGAATGGAAACATCATTGAGAGCATTTGCCACCGACAAAACTGGAATAAAAACTATTACCATTACAATAAAAATCAATAAAATTGATTTGCACTGTCCATGAAAAGGGTGTCTGTCGCCCGAGTGACGACAGTCAAGCCCCAGGGATGGGTGAAATGCGTCTTTTGGAATGGGGAGGGCAAAGTTACCAGCTGTGAACCGTTTCACTGATCCGACTCCAGATGACCATCCTGCAAACGCACCACCCGTTTGGCATGGGAGATCACCAGTGGGTCGTGGGAACTGAAAATAAAGGTTGCACCCTGCTCTTGATTCAGCCGCTGCATCAGTGCCAACAATTCTTCACTGGCGTGAGAATCAAGACTGGCAGTCGGTTCATCGGCCAGAATCACCGCTGGTTCGGAGGCCATGGCTCTGGCAATGGCGACCCGCTGTTGTTGTCCTCCTGAAAGATCTGAGGGTTTCCGATGTTCCAGTCCATCCAACCCTAACAGCGAAAAAAGCCGTAATACCCGCTCACGACGCTGTTTCTTTCCGACTCGCTGCAACATCAGGGTAAATTCAGCATTTTCCGCAGCGGTTAACACCGGGATCAGATTATATGCCTGAAAAATGAATCCAATTTTTCGCAAGCGCAACTCAAAAAGGGTTTTCTGCTTGGCATGACCGACTTCTCGTCCATCCAGCCAGATTTCTCCGCGGGTTGGCTGATCAAGACAGCCGATCAAGTTGAGCAGTGTGGTTTTACCACTCCCGGAAGGGCCGGCAAGAACACTGAATTCCCCAGCCTCAATGGACAGAGAAAAATCATCAACAGCAACCACTTCCTGGCTGCCAAGCGGATATATTTTTGTAACCGATTTCAGTTCAATCAATGCCATATTGTTTCAGGCTCCAGTTAGTGATGTCGTATTGCAGCAGCCGGGCTGATCCGTCCAGCCTTGATCGATGGGTAAACCGCTGCCAGCAGGGACAATAACAACAGATAAACCGAAATCTTTGCCATCCAGGAAATATCCCAACCTGCTCGCAAGATCGGGTCGAACACCACGCCACCAAATTCCAGGGTTTCACTGATAAAGTTGCGCATATCGATACCGACTGCTTGCAAGTACCAGGTTGCCAACGAGCCGAGACAACTGCCGATCACCATAGAGACCAATCCCAACAATAAAGCTTCAAGAAATACCAGCATGCGCAATCTTGCGGTGCTGGCTCCGACAGCCAAAATGATTCCGAATTCACGAAAACGCTCCATAACTGACATCAGAAGGGTATTGATCACCCCGATTGTGACGATCAGCAACATGATCACAAAGATAAATTTCTGGCTGGCATAATCGAGCCGAATCGCGTTGTAAAGATTCGGCATCGCCTTTTCCCACGTTAATCCTTCCAGATCGCTGTGTGTTTTCAACAGCTCTTGTAATTGTGGGAATACCAGACGGTCAAATTTTTGATCCTCCAGGATAATTGCCAGTTCGTGAATATTGTCGGGACTTCCAACCATTGCGGCAGCCCGGTTACGGCCAACCATCAGCAGTGACTTATCTACACTTTTTATCCCGGTTTTAATGACACCATGAACCCGAAACATTTCGCTGACCAGCTCTCCTGAACGATGCTGCATGGTAACAACAAATTTATTGCCCAACTTCAACTGGAGTTCTTTCATCAGCCGACTACCGAGAATTGCCTCTCGACCATTCAGAGAAGTCAGCCATTGGTCATCCGATAAACTGCGCAGAAAAGGATTAATCTTCCGTTCTGCAGCAGGAACCACTCCGGTCAATAAAATACCACGACTTTCCCGACTTGATTGGGCAAGACCTGGCAGATAAAGTCGCGGCAAAACCGCCTCAACACCGTTAATCTGACCAATTTCCTCTACCAGATTATGAGGATTGAAAGAGAGCTTTTCATCGCGACTTTCCAGATATCCTTGGTGATAAACCACTAGATGTCCGCTTCCAGCACGGACACCACTATCGATCATAGAGGCATAGACCCCATAAGAAAGATTATGAAATGCCTGGATCAGCATCAAACTGAAACTGAGCGCAGCCAAGGTTATCAGGGTACGCCGTCGGCTACGCCAGAGGTTTTTCCAGGCCAGGTTCAACAGATCCATATTTCTCCTGACGGCCGCACAAAAATGAATCAGATGGCATCGCGAATCGCGACCACCGGTTGCATTTTGGCGGCACGATTTGCCGGCAGAAAGCCAGCCAGCAGGCTGACAATCAACAAGCAAACAGAAGGAATCAAAATATTGGCCGGTTCAATCACCGCGTGCAACCGGGGCAGGATGGTTCCACCAGCATAGGTAATCGGCGTCAAAGTGCCGGAGAGATCGACCCCGACCAGCGCCATATACAAACTTAAAGCGATTCCGACAACCGCCCCGCAAAGTAATCCCAGACTCCCCATAATTGCAGTCTCCAGCATAATCATGGTGCGGATTTGCCCCGGCCGCATGCCGAGAGCCATCAGCACCCCGAGTTCCCGGGTTCGCTCCATAACGGCCATAAAAAACGTATTGAGAATCCCCAACCCCGTCGCAAGGTAAAGAATAGTGACAATAATCATCCGCGAGACAGCGTAACTGGCAACAACTTCACGCATCTGTGGCAGCATCTCACCCCAATCAAGAATCTCCAGAGCATCAGGAAGATTCACCCGATATTGTTCTGCCAATGCGGCTGCGTTCAATGGCTGATCTGTCTTAACGGCAATTTCATGAATCTGTCCCGGCAACACTAACAGCTGTTGCAACCAGGCCAACGGCACCAGAACCAGAGTATTATCATAGCCGATATCACCGGTAGAAAAAATCCCCCGAACCAACAGCAGATCATTACCAATTGAGCCGTCCGCTGCTTGGGTAACAAAAACCAGTTGATCTCCCGGAACAACATTCAGACGTTGTGCCAACCCTGAACCCAGCACAGCACCGTTCGAATCATCAGCGGTCAGATAATGCCCGTCAATCAAAGAATCCTGTAGACCGGTCACGGTCTGTTCCTGAGACGGCAAAATTCCAAGAATTTCGCCAGGAGAGCTGTTCTGTTGATGGGAGAGCAGGCCGAAACTGCGCAACCGCTGTGAATAGCCTGTAATTTCATCCTGTTTCAGAACATTTTCAATCGATTTATCCATTGAAAAATGGCGGAACATGTCCCGGTCATCCTGATATCCTTTGGCACTGATGACCAGATGACCATAGTACTGTTCAGTTGCTGATGCGAGCATATCGCGCAACATTCCAGAAAAAATCCCCAGCGCCAGAATCAACAGAGCGGAAGAGATAATCATCGCCGACAGGGTTAGAAGCGTACGCCTTCGATTGCGCCAGATATTACGTAATGCCAACTGGTAAAGCATTAACGTCGCCCTTTCAGGTTGCCGAGAGAAAAGAAATCTTTCTTTAAATCGACATCAAATTGCAATTTACGATAGTGCATGACCGTCTTCTCTTTTGGTTTTTCCAGCGGCACGACAGTCATTTTTAGCGGAATGGTTCGTCCGCTCACTGTCTGTACATCATCGAACAAGATCTGTCGCACCAGAATACCTTCTTCATCAAAGTAATCGATCTGCGACGGAACCAGTTGTTCTTTAAAAATCTGGTAAATAATTTTACCCCAGATGACTGGAGCGTCAGGTTTCGGTATCCCCTCGATCCGCCAGCTTTCATTGGTTTCTTCCAGCAAGGTAAAATTGTAATCCTGATCGATATGGTTCGCCTTGACCAGATCATCATTGGTGATATGACTCCCCATCCAGGCGCCCCCCATCATCGATGGCGGGATCCGGATCACCCGGTCAACTTTCGGCAGGTAATTCCAGACCTCGTTCTCCACTTTGAGGGTTGCTACCCCCCTCTCTTTAATCGGAGCAAGAATCCGGATCAAAAACCGTTCCCGCCCGAGTGACCACGATTCCATTTTCAGATGCCGTTCCCAGTGACCAGTCACAACTGTCATTTCCACTTCAGAAATTGATGACTGACCGGTATATTGTTGCTCAACTGCCCGGATCAGTTCACGTAAATCTACGGCCAGACTAGAAGAAACCGATCCTGACAAAAAGATAAGAATTAAAAATAATATTTTAAGCAAAGACAGAAATATCATTATCGTATCCATGGTTAAATGAAATTATTTCTTTGATTATCCGTGATTCTCGCTGGAAACGCAAAATACTGGCTGATTTTTTATTCCATTCCCCTCTATACTGACGACTCGCATGAACCCACAGCAACAGGAAACTGGATGAAAAAAGAAAACTTGAAGGAAGTCGTAAGCCGAGATGCACATTGTTTTGGCTGCAGTCAAAAGAACCCCCACGGTCTAAAGATGAAGTTTTACGCTGATGATGCCGTTCTTTATTCTTGGTTGAGTGTACCAAATCACCTGTGTGGCTGGGATGGTATTGTTCATGGGGGGGTACTTTCAACCATGCTGGATGAGATCATGGGCTGGAGTGCCATTTATCAACTCCGCCGCATTGTCATGACTAAAACCATGACTGTTGACTTTTTCAAACCTGTCTATATCGATGATGAACTGAGAGTTGAAGGACGAGTTATCGAACAAACCAGTGAAAGAGAGGCTATTCTCGAAGGAAAAATTTATAAGGGAGATGATGTTCTCTGTGCACAAACACGTGGTACCTTCGCCATTTTTACCGCCAAAGCACTGACCAGGATGAAAATCATGCCGCCGGAAGTTCTTCAGGGTTTTAGTGAATATTTAGATCAGTAAACACCATTTTATCATGACAGATATGGATCAACATCATATGACCAGGTCGTTTCATGAAGATCAAAACAATGTTGATGACACCCTGCTGGAATCTGCAAAACCCCTGATTAATCCTTGAATTTGCTGTTTTATATCTGTAATATCCGCAAAAGAGTGCCTCACCAATAAAACTCAAAGGAAACCAGACATGAAAAGCTTCTTGCAATTGACCATTTTCAGTCTTTTATTTCTCCTTGCCGTTTCTTCGGCTTATGCCGAAACACGTTATATTTCTGATCAGCTTATCGTCACAGTTCGAAGTGGCAAAGGAAACCAATATAAAATTCTCGAAACAATACCCACATCAACTCCCGTAACAGTTCTGGAAGACGACAAAACTTACGTTAAGGTTGTCACTCCCAAAGGAACTGAAGGTTATATTCGAGCTCATTATGTCAGTAAAGAGCTACCTAAAAGTACCCAAATCAAGCAGCTAAAAAAAGAACTTGCCAGTTTACAACAACAACTGACCGACCAGCAGCAAAACTTTCAGGGAAGTCAGGAGGAAGCGAGTGCGCAAAAGAACCAAATCAACCAACTTTCTGCACAATTAAATCAGACCCGCCAAGAACTGAAAAAATCTACGGATGAATATAATACCCTGCGCAGCAAGTCTGACAATGTGCTGAATTTAAGTACGGAAAATGAGCAGTTGATCGAAGAAAATAGTTCACTCAATAATGAACTTCTGGTTTTGCGCGAAGAAAACCAGAAGTTTCATCGCTCCAATATGATCCAGTGGTTCCTCGCTGGTGGTGGGGTTTTTCTGGGTGGCTGGATTATTGGTAAAATCTCCCGCAAAAAACAACGCCGTTATTAAGTTTAAACTCTCTCTTTTAAAATTTCCTGTGTCGTTCTGTTTAAACTAAACAACTATGCACTGAAAGTGCGTAGGTTTGGGCGGGGCGGAAAGTCCCTTTACAGGCAAAGTCAAAATCCCTATTTGTCATCATCCTTGCGCATACGGGGATCCACGCTTCACAGAAGCACTGAATTCCCGCCCGATATGTTACGAAAATTGTGAGATTCTCAAGTTGCAAAACCGTGACCCTAAGCTAACATTTCAATAAACTTCAAAACAAATATAATTTTTTTAGTTAACATTTCTAAAGTTTATGCCAAAATGGGGCTTAACAAATCATAGCAATGCCATCAATATCATTAGCAGGAAAGGTATGCAGATGAATAATATGATGCCCAAAATCCTTTTTACCGATGCTGAGAGGGAGACTCTTGACTCATTACAGGATTTACTCATAGATGAAAATTGGGATTGCTACTATGTTTCCAGTGTCGGAGAGGCGTTAGAAGTTCTGCATGCAAAAGAAATTGATCTGGTCGTTACTGATGTCACGTTACCGGATATGGATGGTGTTGAATTCGTGTCTGAAATCCGCAACCGCTATCCCAGCACTATCCGGATGTTCCTGACCAGCTTTAGCAAGCAGGAAAACATCATCAAAGCTCTGGCAGAAGGATTGACTCAGCACATCATTCCCAAACCCTGGATAGACCAGGAACTAAAAGAGATCATCCACAGCGCCTTACGCCAGAGCACTCAACAAAAAAAACACAGCCCTGAATTTCAGGTTCTGATTAATTCAATCCCGCTACTCCCCGCGCTACCGGAAAGTTATTCCAATGTTCGTTCCTGTATTGTTGGGGATGAAGTCGATATCGAAACGATGGCAAATTATATCAATCAGGATGTTGCCATCTCCAGCGCACTGTTACATTGGGCAAACTCAGCCCTTTTTGGACAGCGCTTTCAAGTTGACACCATTAAAAAAGCGATCATTGTTCTTGGCACGGATATCGTTGAAAATCTTATTTTGTCCGAATCGGTCAATCGGATCATTGCCGGAAAGCTTCCCCATATAAAGGGGTTTGACTTCGGCAAATTTAAAAAGCATTCGATGGCAACTGCAGTTATCTCAAGACTTTTACTCAAATCATTACTGCCCACAGATTCTGACCAGCATGATCGTGCTTTTGTCGCCGGTCTTTTACATGACATGGGAAAATTAGTGGCGGCAACCTACTTCACTGCTCAATTTGAAAAAGCGATTGAATTGGCAAAACGAAGAAGGTGCCCCTTAACTGAGACTGAAAAGGAAATCTACGCAACAGATCATGCCGAGTTGGGTAGTTTTCTTGCCGAATGGTGGAATCTACCACCTTTCATCATCAGTGTAATCTCCTGTCACCATCAACCCAGTTCTACCCCTATTGAGCAGGATATCATTGCTGCAGCTTATGTTGCGAATCTGCTCAGTTACCAGTTTCATTTCGGTTCAAATGGTGATACCTGTCTGCGTGAAATTTCTGCTGAATACCGGGAGAAATTTTATCTCAATGAAGAGGCAAATGAAATTCTCCGGAACCAAACCGAAGACACTATTCGGGCACTTGTCCGTTAATAACCTTTTTCCTGCTTCATAAGCAACTCTGCTGAAAGAGTCGTCAACGGCTTCCTCTGCAAAATAGATACACACCCTTATTGCACGATCCTTTATAAAATCTTACAATTAAGTTTGACTAACTATAGAATACTCGGCATAATACTGTCCTGGTTCAGATGAAGCTACAATATTCTAAAAGGTGCTTATTAATGGCGCAGCGTAGAAATCAAATTATCCTGACAATTGATGACGAAGAAAATATTCGAGACAGTTTTCGAATGTTTTTGGAAGATTACGATTATCAGGTTCTGGAGGCAAGAAACGGTCGGGAAGGGCTGGAGATTTTTGCCCAGGAAAAACCGGATTTAGTCATCTGCGACCTACGTATGCCAGAAGTTGATGGTCTTGAGGTGATCGAAAAAATCACCCAGGATTCCCCCGACACGCCAATTATTGTTGTATCAGGAACAGGAATTATTGGTGATGCCATCGAAGCAATCCGCTGTGGCGCATGGAATTACCTGCTAAAACCGATCCAGGATATGTCTGTTCTCCTCCACGCCATAAACCAGGCAACTGAACGTGCCCGCCTAATTGTTGAAAATCGTGCCTACCAGGAACACTTGGAAGAAGAAGTCACCAAACGAACCCTGGCATTACAAAAAGCCATCAAAGATCTCAACAAATCACACCTGAAATTAAAAGTTAGTGAACAAAAATATCGGGTTATTTTTGATAATCTGCAGGATGTCTACCTGGAGATGCACTTTGATGGAAAAGTGATAGAGATCAGCCCATCAATTTCACATATTTCACAATATTATCGTGAAGACATCATTAATTCATCGATAGAACGGATATTTCCAAGTCTTCAGGATCGTGATCACTTATTTAACCAATTACGAACAGAAGGCAAAATATATGACTACGAACTCAACTTGCAGGACAAAGATAAAACTCAAATACCCTGTTCTTTAAATGCCAGTTACCAGAAGGGGAAAGATCAGACAGAAGATAAAATTTGCGCAACTTTACGTGATGTAACTGACCGCAAGCAAGCCGAAGCAAGAATTAAACATCTTGCGTTTTACGATTCGCTAACAGGACTTCCTAACCGGCGCCTGCTGCTTGACCGGCTAGAACAGAATATTTCCCGCATCCGTCGTTCTAATCATTTTGGCGCCATGCTCTTTCTTGATCTGGATCGATTCAAAAACATCAATGATTCTCTCGGACACCCAATTGGCGACAGCTTACTACAAGAAGTTGCAAAACGTTTACTCCACGACCTGCGTGCTGAAGATAGCGTTTCACGACTCGGGGGGGATGAATTTGTCATGCTCCTCTCCGATTTGGGAGATAACTCAATCAATGCTGCTGCAATAGCACAACAGAAAGCAGAACATATAAAATTTCGACTGGCGGAAAAATATAATATTGATGGACACGAACTTCATGTCACACCGAGTATCGGTGTTGCTATGTTTCCTTCAGACAGAAACAATCCGGAAACGGGGGATGACATCCTCCGCTATGCAGATACGGCAATGTATCGTGCCAAAGATGATGGTCGAGATACGATACGATTCTTCCTGCCAAGCATGCAGGCTGCTGCAGACAGTCGGCTGGCTGTAGAGAAGGAGTTACGTTACGCCCTTGAACGGGATGAACTTTCTTTATATTTCCAACCACAAGTCAATGGCAAAGGTGAAATTCTTGGTGCAGAAACGTTAGCGCGCTGGATACACCCGGAGAAAGGCTTTATTTCTCCCGCGACTTTTATCCCCATTGCAGAGGCAACTGGCTTGATTCTACCAATCGGAGAATGGGTATTACAGACAGCTTGCGAACATTTAAAAGCATGGAGTGACAGTGGAATCGCGGTTAACCACCTTGCTGTAAATGTCAGTCCACGCCAATTTCGCCAACCAAATTTTGTCAATCAAGTGGAAAATATTCTTGCGCAAACCGGCGCAGACCCAACCCAACTAGGACTTGAACTAACCGAAGGGATGGTGATTGACAACATTTCGGATACCATTGAAAAAATGAAAGCACTTAAAAACCTCGGCATCGAATTATCAATTGATGATTTTGGCACAGGATATTCCTCACTGACCTACCTAAAAAAAATGCCTCTAGATATCTTGAAAATTGATCAATCTTTTGTCCGTGACATTGAAACAGATGTCAACGATGCTGCAATTGTCGATACAATTATTTCTATGGCAACCCACCTGGATCTTAAAGTGATCGCCGAGGGGGTAGAAACCAAATTTGAACTTGAATTTCTAGAAGAAAAAGGTTGCCCCCTCTACCAGGGATATTTTTTCAGTAAACCAGTCCCAAATGAACAATTCATTAAACTTCTAAAAGCTGGAACAACTTTCTGTTAGGAGCTATTAACAAATAGCGTGGCTAATATTGCGCTGAGATGCAAAATACTTATGTTACTTAGCTATAACTCATTAGCGTTGAATAGTATTTACCTACCCAACAACTTTAAAGCGCCAAAATCCTCCTCTGTATTTCCTATCCGTAACACGACAAAATATGGTATCAACTGCAATCATAATTTATGAAATGCGCAATCAAACAAACACGATGAATAAAACTATGCGGAGGAGATTCTATGAGCACGCAAGAAATCGTCAAAATGAAAACCAACAAAGGGCTGATCGTTATTGAACTCAACTCCGAAAAAGCCCCTATCAGCACTGAAAATTTTCTTAATTATGTTCGAGAAGGTTTTTATGAACAGACAATTTTTCACCGGGTTATTCCTAACTTTATGATTCAATGTGGCGGCTTTACTTCTGAAATGGCTCAGAAAAAAACTCGGGCTGAAATCAAAAATGAGGCCGACAACGGATTGAAAAATCTTCGTGGTTCACTTGCCATGGCGCGCACCCAGGTGGTTGATAGTGCCAGCAGTCAGTTCTTTATTAATTTAGCTGACAACGATTTTCTCAACCATCAGGGAAAAACCCCAACCGGTTACGGTTATGCTGTTTTTGGACAAGTGACTGAGGGAATGGACGTGGTGGACGAAATTGCCAAAGTCAGTACGGAAAACAGCGGCCATCACCAGGATGTTCCAAAAGAGGCTGTTATTATTGAAAGTATGTCAATCGAAAAATCCAGCAGCAGCTCGTAACTTTTACAAGAGCATCAAATATGGGGTATCGTCTCTCAACCACACGTCGGCTCCCTGCAGAATGGGAGCCACAGGATGCAATTTTACTGGCTTGGCCACATGAACAGACCGATTGGCAGTCGATTCTTAATCAAGTCACAAAAGTCTATATCGAATTAATTCGCCAGATTGTCCGCTTCGAAAAAGTTGTCATAATCGCACCAGAGCCCGATATTGTTCGCGACACTCTCAAAAAAGAATCCATTATTTCTTCTAATATTTCTCTACACAAAATCGACACCAATGACACTTGGATACGCGATTTTGGACCAATAACCATTTACACCAACGGTCACCCACAGTTACTTGATTTCACCTTTACTGGTTGGGGATCAAAATTTCCAGCTGAGAAAGATAATCAGGCGACCCGGGAACTGCATGACACAGGAATACTTAAGAAAGGACAAAGATATCCTACAAACCTGGTATTGGAAGGAGGCAGCATAGAAAGTGATGGATCCGGCACACTATTGACAACATCGACATGTCTGCTCAATCCGAACCGCAATCCACATCTTGACAGAAAAGGGCTGGAAGCAGAATTTTCAAAACTGCTGGGGTCAAATTATTTCCTCTGGCTCGACTACGGCTGGCTGGCTGGGGATGATACCGACTCCCACATTGATACCTTGGCTCGATTGTGTCCAAATGAGACCATTCTTTATATCCATTGCACTGATCTGGAGGATGAACATTATCTTGAACTGAAAAAAATGGAAACTCAGCTCAAACAATTCAGGACGAAAAACGGACAACCTTATCGCCTCCTCCCTCTCCCCATGCCTCTAGCCTGTTACGATGATGATGAGCGGCTACCTGCATCCTATGCAAATTTTCTGATCATAAACAGCGCAATCCTTGTTCCAACCTATAGTGATCCAACCGATACCCTGGCACTAAAAACCATCGGCAAAGCATTCCCAAAACGGGAAATTATCGGTATTGATTGTCGTCCATTGATCAAGCAACATGGGTCTCTACACTGTATTTCCATGCAACTTCCGCAAGGAGTCCTAGCATGAACATCTTAAAGGTTGCTTTGATACAACAAAGCTGTGTTAACAATCACCGGGAAAATATTGAGAATAGTTGCCAACGAATTTTTCAAGCGGCGGCACAAGGAGCTGAACTGGTTATTTTACAGGAGCTACATAGCAGTCACTATTTCTGTCAAACAGAAGATATTGCTAACTTTGACCAGGCTGAAAACATCCCCGGAGAGACAACACTGAGATTTGCCACCTTGGCAAAAAAACTGGGAATCGTTCTGGTTATCTCACTATTTGAAAAACGGATGCCAGGGATATACCACAATACCGCCGTGGTTCTGGAAAAAGACGGTAACATCGCAGGAACCTATCAAAAAATGCACATCCCTGACGATCCAGGCTATCATGAAAAGTTTTATTTCACCCCCGGTGATCTTGGATTTAACCCCATTACAACTTCAGTCGGGAAACTGGGAGTTATGGTCTGCTGGGATCAATGGTACCCTGAAGCAGCCCGGTTGATGGCTCTGGCAGGTGCGGAAGTCCTTATTTATCCTACCGCTATTGGCTATGATCCAACGGACAATCCGCAGGAACAACAACGTCAGTTGGCAGCATGGATAGTGGTGCAACAAGGGCATGCTATTGCCAATGGAATCCCGGTTGTTGCTGTAAATCGAGTTGGTTTTGAAGCTGACCCAAGTGAAACTACCAGTGGGATAATTTTCTGGGGGAACAGTTTTGTTGTTGGATGTCAGGGGGAAATTCTTGGTCAGGCAAGTGCAAACAAGGAAGAACTTTTATGTGTCAATATCAACCTTGATCAAAGTGAAAAAGTTAGACAGATCTGGCCGTTTTTCCGTGACCGACGCATTGATCAGTATCAAGAGATACTGAAACGCTTTCGTGATTAAATCTCAGGTTAAAAAGGGCGCTAGTTCTAGCAGTATTGCGGTGAACTCGGGACTGTCCTCAGCACCATCGGGGGCTGTCCCGAAGTTTACGAGCCACGAAGAACTGCACTGGTTTGCGCCGCAAAAGACTGGGACAGCCCCCATGCGGGGACAGTCCCGGTTTTGCTGCAAAGTTCCTTAAACTAGCGCCATTCAGAACTCACCCTTTTTTTAAAATAGACAGTTCTTTAAAAACCAGCACGAAACCGAAGAGAATCAGACCGATCAGTCAATTCCCAGGTAAAATCAGGTAGTTCCCTACCAAAGTGACCATAGGCGGCGGTCAGCCGATAAATGGGTCGGAGCAGGTCAAGCTGCTCAATAATTGCAGCAGGACGCATATCAAATTCGTCCTGGACAATCTCAGCAATCTGGTTTGAGGGTATTTTACCTGTTCCAAAACTATTGATCATGACTGACACAGGTTCTGCAACACCAATTGCATAGGCTAGTTGAACTTCACATTTGCGCGCCAATCCCGCTGCAACAATATTTTTCGCAACATAGCGCGCCATGTAAGAGGCACTACGATCAACTTTGGATGGATCTTTACCGCTGAAGGCACCGCCACCGTGGGAACCTTGCCCACCATAGGTATCGACAATAATTTTTCGGCCGGTCAGACCACAATCCCCCATAGGCCCACCGATAACAAAGCGCCCGGTTGGATTGATCAGATAACTGGTTTTATTATCAAGGAGATCAAGGGGAAGAACTGGCTTGATAACCTCTTCAATAACAGCTTCTTTCAGATCAGCATAGAGAACATCTGGATTATGTTGAGTCGAAATAACAACGGTATCAATCCGGGTAGGCTTGTCATCAATATACTGAATTGATACTTGAGATTTACTGTCAGGACGTAGAAAATCAAGCTGTCCACTCTTGCGCACATCTGCCAGTTTCTGGGTCAGTTTATGGGCAAAAGTAATGGGCATTGGCATCAATTCAGGAGTTTCATTACAGGCAAAACCAAACATCAAGCCTTGGTCTCCTGCACCCTGCTCGGTAAACAGCCCTTCCCCTTCACTCACTCCCTGGGAAATATCGGGAGATTGTTGATCAATCGAAGTCAGAACTGCACAAGTTTTATAATCAAACCCGATGGCCGAATCATTATAACCAATCTCTTTGATGGTTTGCCGGACAATCGCGGGCAAATCCGCATAGGCGGTGGTAGTAATTTCTCCAGCAATAATTGCCATCCCTGTTGTCACCAATGTCTCACATGCGACCCGGGCTCTTGGATCCTGCTCAAGAATGGCATCAAGAACAGCATCAGAAATCTGGTCAGCAACTTTGTCGGGATGGCCTTCCCCCACGGATTCTGAAGTAAATAAAAAATCGGTCATTGGCATTTGTATCTATCCTTTCCTTCTTCTATACCGTTATCGTTATATCAATGGTTGCGCAAAAATATCAGGCAATCGGTTGCGCATTTCATTCTCAATCATTATCGAAACTTCTTTGCTGGTCGACAGTGATAATAATTTATCAACCAGAAGTTCTCCATCTTGTTTAGAAATCTGCCGCAATACCCGTTTAACCCGGGGAACACACGCAGGATTCATGGAGAGCTCATGCAACCCCAACCCAACTAATACCAACGTGTAAAGCGATTCACCAGCCATTTCACCGCAAATACAGACCTCAATACCAGCAGAATTTGCCGCATCACAAGTTGCTTTTAGTGCACGTAGAATTGCCGGATGTAACGGGTCATAAAGGTAAGCAACATGTTCATTCCCGCGATCAACTGCAAGAAAGTATTGTATCAGGTCATTGGTGCCAATAGAGAAAAAATCAACTTCCTGAGCTAATAAGGGAGCTATCATAACGGCAGATGGAGTCTCGATCATAATTCCGATAGCAAGACCGGAGTCATAGGCAACTCCTTCCCGATCCAACTCGGATTGAATCTCACTAAGAATTTGTTTGCAAGCTCTAATTTCAGCAACCCCACTGATCATGGGAAATAAGATGCGAACCCTTCCACAACTTGAGGCTCGTAATATAGCCCGCAGTTGAATTCTAAACAAATGACCCTCATGGAGAGAAAATCGAATTGCTCGCAACCCCATTGCCGGATTAGCTTCATCTGCAAGATTCAATTCTGGGACAAACTTGTCTCCACCAATATCAAGGGTTCTAATTGTAACCAGCTCACCTTCTGCCTGCTGGAGAATTTTGCAATAGGCCTTGAACTGCTCTTCCTCATCGGGTGGCTCACTCCGACCAAGATAGAGGAATTCAGTACGATAGAGCCCAATACCTTCAGCAGCATATTTTTTGGCCTGTTCAATATCACTGGCGATTTCCAGATTACCCCGCAAAGGAATATATATCTGATCTATCGTAACAGAAGGGAGACCATAATAATTTTCAAGCTCTAGCTCCAGGTGTTCATAGTTTTTTTTTCGCTGAAGATATTCCTTAAGCGTCTCTTCTGAAGGTTTCAAAATAACGACGCCATTGGAACCATCGATAATAACTGACATCCCTTCAGAAACCATAGAGGTAATAGATTCCAACCCGACAACTGCGGGAATATTCAGTGAACGAGCCAAGATGGCGGTGTGGGAGGTTCGCCCCCCCTTGTCCGTCATAAAACCAAGAATTTTAGAGCGATCCATCTGCATCGTTTCTGCTGGAGAGAGATCATGCGCAACTACCAATGATTTTTGCCCATTTTTCCCAATGGAACGTTCACCAACACCCGTGAGTATCCGCAACAGACGCTCCCCTACCGCATCAACATCAGAATGCCTCTCACGCAGGTATTCATCATCAATTTTGTCAAATAGTGCTCGAAGTTGTTTAAGAACCTGCGACAAAGCTCCTTCTGCATTCATCTGCCCACGTATCGCTTTTTTGGTTCCATCCACCAACATCTCATCCTCAAGAATGAGTAAATGGGTATCAAGAATATACAAATGTTCCCGCAGATGCTGTTGTTTGGAAACCGCCTGTTTGATTTTTTCTAGCTGCTCCCGGGCACGATCTACGGCTTGCTGAAAACGCACTAATTCAGCATCAACCTCTGCGGGTTCAATTAATGATTGATTGATCATAGGGCGTTGATCAAGCAGGCATATCTCCCCGACACTGATACCCGGAGAAACCCCTATTCCAACCAAATAAGTATCTTCAGAAACCTTAATCTTCTCCAAACCCAGCCTCGATTAATTCTGCAATAACATCCATTGCCTGTTGCTCATCATCACCTTCCACAACCACAGCAATGTCTGTCCCCTGCGGTGCAGCAAGGAGTAAAATTCCCATAATACTCTTTCCGTTCACTTCAATATCATCTTTGATCAGATTGACTTCAGAGTTAAACTTATTGGCCGTCTGAACAAATTGGGCAGCCGCCCGGGCATGTAATCCCAAACGATTTACTATTTTAAAATTACGATTTTGCATATTTTTTTTACCCCTCAAAAAGAAATCAAACTAACCACATCGGCCCAAAATAGTCCGATGAAGAAAATACTGATAACAGTTATAAGAACCAGCAGCAGAGTTGATAATCCTTTACGTGCCACAAGCCCTAGGAAAACCATCGGTATGAGAGTTAACATCCCCAACCAACTCGGTAATTGATGTTGGGTTAACTGGGAAAAAACCATAAATGCACTCAGCCCACCAAGAATTACAACAGCGGTCTCCTTAGTATGAATAGCCCAGTCTGGCAATCTGTGCTGCTGGATGAACTCCACTGATTGCATCCCCTGGCGATAACCACGCACAAAAAATACTGTTCTGAACCAAGTCGGTACAATATTATAAATCAGGATAAAAATGAGCGGTGCCCAGAGAATCCCCTTAACAGCAAAAAACAGTGCTACACCTGCTGCCAAAGGGCGCAAGCCACCCCAGAATAGAGCATCACCGATAGCAGCATAGGGTGCGGCAACCATCTCTTTAAAATTATCAATTTCAAGGGTCTGATCGCCAACAACTGCAGCTTGTTCTTCTTCCAATTTTAAAACAGCTCCGGCAACCATGGGAGCCAGATAAACATGGGTATTAAAATAACCAACATATTTGCGGCTGACATCCAGCAATTTTTCCTTTTTGTAGAGCTTCCTCAATCCTGGCAACAAAGAATAAAAAAAACCAATTCCCTGCAATCTTTCAAAATTCCAGCTTGCTTGTAGCAACAGCAATCGCAACCAGATGTGCAGGCGGGTTCTCCTTGAAATAGCCATGTCACACCAACCACATCAAGAGAAAGGACATACAAAAAGAAGCACAAAACAGGGTAATCGCTCTGCTGACATTGATCGTCCCTAGAATGACGGCAATGCCAACCAAGGGCAAAGCCAATTGCACCCAGGCAGATGAATAACTTAATGGTTGTTGAAGAAGAGGCCAAAGAAAGGGAATAATTAGTAAACCACCCACTAAAACAATTGCATAAGTACCTATTGCAGCGAGAGAAAAGCTGGTTAATCCACGTAAATGCTGTAATTCAGCCTGCAGCAATGAACCCCGGTCGAGAGCCAAATCAACCTGTTTTATCAATCGAACATTGTATTGCCTGGCATAACGATCAAAGTATTGACCCACTTTACCTAGGGGGATAGCAACCAACAAACAAAGCAATAGCAACTCAATCCCTGAAGCATTTAATGTTCGACCCAAAATAATTGCCAGAACACTACTGGCGATTGCCACCTGAGTATCATCTGGAGGAACTGCTGCACCAACAGGCAACCTTGCAAGCCACAACAACTCGACCATTACCCCGATCTGCAGTCCGATCTGGGGCTCACCCAGAATGAGAGCAACCAAAGGAGCTGCGACAATAGGTCTTGAAATCATGATCTGCAGAATCGCAACGCGATCCAACCCACAAACTAGGGAGACCAGAGCTCCAAGGAGTAAGCTGACAATCATTTTCCCCTCCTTCTAGAAGCAGGAATTAATTTTCTCCAGGGGCGCTCACCATCTGCAGGAATACAACGGGCAGTAATCTTGACCCCAGCTTGGTCAAGGAGTTCCAAACGATCCAGATCAGCCGGATCAAGAAATAATGTACAGCTAAGCCGAGCTTTACCTTTATTCGCTTGTAAATTTCCCAGATTCAATCGGTTATATATCAAGCCACCCTGATAAGCACGTACGGCATCGGAAGTTGTGCCAAAAAGTAGGAGAACCCTGCGGTGATCGAGTTGGGTCGAATTTACCAAGGCAATCGCTTCGGCTACTGTACCAATTTCAACCCTGATTCGACTCGGAACAGAAGCCTGCATCATCAATTTCTGCAACTGATTCCCGGCAATCTCATCATTGGCAACCACAATACAATCGGCTCGGACAAAAGGAACCCAAGACTCCAAAACCTGTCCATGAATTAACCGGTTATCAATTCGGGCAAGAACAAGAGCCATCAATTCTCCAATGTGCCGTTATATCCAGCAGAACGCAACAGTTCAGAAGGACGCATAATTGCATTTTTAGCATAATCCTTGAGCAAAGCAGTCAGTTCGTCCAGATTTTTATTCACACGAGCGCCAGCACCCTTGATTAGCATTGGCAAATTAATTCCGGTAAGGATTTCAACTACCCCTTCCTGTAGAAATTCAGCACTGATGTTGGTCGGGGTTCCACCGAACATATCAGTCAGAATCAAGGTTCCATCTCCATCTTTTCCAACCTTATTGACAGCTTGCTGTAGTGCATTTCTGGCAATATCGACAGACACCTCATAATTTATACTAACCGACGCAACGGCATTAAGTGGCCCGAGTATCAACTCGGCTGCCTGAAGGAATTCGTCAGCCAAATCAGCATGCGTCACAACAACAATACCAATCATCAGTTATCCCTTATCAATGTCGCGATGGTTACTCCTGAGGATAACATCAGCTTCAGGAAAATGCTGAAAAAGATCTTCAACAATTGAAACACTTCGATGTCTACCCCCGGTACAACCAATGGCAATAGTCAAATAACTTTTCCCCTCATCACGGTAATGGGGCAACAAAAAAACCAGCAGATTATCTAAATGGTGACGAAAATCGCGGCAAGCCTGTTGAGAAAGGACATAGTGTTGCAACTCAGGATCCAAACCGGTCAGCGGTCGAAAATTATCGATATAATATGGATTAGGCAAAAAACGGACATCAAATACAAGATCTGCTGCTGGCGGAAGACCGTAACGGTAGCCGAAGGACTCAAGATTAACAATGAGCAATGACTGATATTCTTTCCCGAGGAAATCGAGGATTAGTTCACGTAACTGCCGCGAGTTCAGGTTACTGGTGTCAATAATTTTTGTCGCCCTGCCTCGTAACTGCTTTAATTGCTGACGTTCCTTATCTACGCCAGTCTGCACAGTCTCAACTGCTGCCAGCGGATGTAAGCGTCGCGTTTCTGAATAGCGCCGCTGTAACACCGCATCTGCCGCTTCAAAAAATAAAATATCAAGCTGGTAACCATCCCCCCCCAGTTCTTCAAAGGTTTTATCATAATCGCTCAAAAAACCACGATTACGAACATCAATAACAACGGCAACATCCGCTTTTGGATTCAATCCTTCTCTGGCACGTTGCATAAAATCCGGCAACATCACCAACGGCAGGTTATCAACCACGAAAAACCCCTGATCTTCCAGCACTCTAGCAGCAGTACTTTTCCCGGAGCCAGACAGTCCGGTAATAATCAGTAACCGTCGGCTCATTCCAAATCCTCTCCTATAATCGTATGAGAATGTAAATGCGCCGTTTCAGCCATCCGGTTCTCCAGCAATTTTTGAAATTCACGGGCACTGTGATAACCCATTTCTTTCAGCAGTTGATTACGTGCCGCGACTTCGATAATCGTGCTGATATTCCTTCCAGGAGCTACCGGTATCCGTACAAATGGCAGAGCAACTCCGTGGATATTAAATGTCTGCTTTTCTAACCCCAATCGATCATATTCTTTCCCCTCTTCCCATTTTACTAACTCAACAACCAAATCGATTTTTTTACGTTCCCGAATTGCAGCAACGCCGAATAGATGTTTGATATTAAGAATGCCCAACCCACGGATTTCCATATGATAATGAAGCAGATCCATTCCTTCACCAAAAATAACGGAAGGAAGCTTAAAACGCACCTTGATAATATCATCAGCAACCAGACGATATCCACGCAGAATCAGCTCAAGAGCACATTCGCTTTTACCAAGTCCACTTTTCCCCTGGATTAAAACCCCAACACCAAGAATATCCACCAGAACCCCGTGCAGGGTAGACGTCGGCAAAAGGCGTTCTTCCAAAAATCGGGTCAGGAGAGCAATAAAGTTAGAACTGAGGTGTTTGGTAGTCAGGAGAGGTATGTTTCCTGATTCAGCATATTCAATAAGGTAATCTGGGGGATCTTGATTTTTTGTAATGATCAAACAGGAAAGGTTCTTGCGACAGAGCTCCTGTACCTTTTCAATGGCTTCATCCCGAGACATGGTTTGCAGAAAACTCAACTCGGTAGAGCCAATTATTTGCACTCGATCTGGGTGCAAACTGTCTGTATAGCCAGCCAGGGCAAGCCCAGGTTTTTGAATCCTTGGAACTGAAATCGTATTAGATAATCCCCCGGAACCGGATAACAATTCTAAATCAAGTCCAGATTCTTTTTCATCAAGGATTTCCTGAATAGTAAGTTTCGGCATAGCTTCAGAACCTGATTGGTCACAGAGTCAAGAGGATATTCTATGGAATCAGGCTTGCTCCTCCTGATCAAGAATGACTTGGTAAATAGCCTGCCGGTCAGGAGCGTCCATCAACCTTTTTCTGACAGCCGCGTCTTTTAATAACTTAGAAATTCTGGCCAAAGTCTTTAAATGCACACCGACAGACTCCTCAGGAGCAATCAATAAAAAAAACAGGTGGGCGGGTTGTCCATCCATCGACTCAAAATCAACACCAGCATGGCTCCGCCCAAAAACCAATTTCAACTCGGAAATGCCCGCTAATTTACCATGAGGAATAGCAACACCATCACCAATTCCGGTACTGCCGAGTTTTTCCCGCTCTTGTAAAACGCTAATAACATCTTCCCGATCAAGAGAGGACTCACAGGAAATTAAAGAATCGGTCAGTTCTGCAAGAGTTGTCCTTTTGTCTTTAGCTTGCAAATCAGCAACAATAGCCTGTGGATCCAGTAGTTCAGATATTTTCATAATCACAATCTTTTAAGGTCAGCAATAAAAATACGGATCTTTATCTATACCAAGAAAAAGACCCGTTTCACAAATTTTAACTTCCTTGGGGAACGATTAAGCCATAGTTTCCATCTTTACGTCGATAAACAACATTCATCTCTGCAGAGTTATCATCGGTAAAAACAAGAAACTCTTTATTCAGAAGATCCATCTGCATCACCGCCTCTTCCACCGACATCGGCTTAACCGAAAAGGAGTGGCTGCGAATAATTTCGGGCTCGGAACTTTCTTCATCAACACTTGACGCAGAAAAAATGGTTTTTTCCAACCGCCGCTGAATTCCGTTACCACCCTTATGTTTCTTCAATTTATCTTTATAACGTTTTAGCTGCCGTTCAATTTTATCAACCATCAAATCGATAGCAGCATACATATCATCCTTACTCTCCGTGCTCTTCATGGTCAGCCCTTTAGCGACCATAGTAACTTCGGCACGATTATTTATTTTTTTTTGTACTGATAAAACCACCTGAGCATCAATAGGCTCATCAATATACTTTTTAACCCGGGACAGTTTTTCTTCCACATAGCTGCGAATAGCATCACTGCTCTCCATATGACGGAAAGTAACGGCAATTTGCATAAGGCAACCTCCTTACTTCAACAGACTCCGGAATGAAGTCTGGATTAATCTAATTGTAACGCAGAATCATCTACGAAGCACCTCTTCCCCAGGGGAAAACTATTATTACCCTGAGTGAGCCATCAAAATAGTCTTTTCCGCTCAGTCGATGAACCAAAGCCAAGCATTTCTCGATATTTAGTCACGGTTCGACGCGCAATATTTATATCTTGTCCCGCTAAAAGAGCAACTATTTTCTGATCTGAATATGGTTTTTTGGGGTTTTCTTCAGAAATAATCTCTTTAATACGACTTTTTACACTCTCCGAAGCAATGGAATTTCCATCAGCGGTATTGATCCCACTATTAAAAAAATACTTCAGCTCGAACAACCCTTGCGGAGTTTGTACATACTTGTTTGTTGTCACTCGGCTAACTGTCGATTCATGCATCTCAATGTCGTCAGCAACATCACGAAGTACCAGGGGTTTCAGGTACTCAATTCCATGGTCGAAAAACTTCCGCTGAAATTTAACAATACTTTTAGTCACTTTATAAATAGTGCGCTGGCGCTGATGGATACTTTTAATCAACCAGACCGCACTACGCATTTTTTCCTGAATATACTCCCCGGCTTTTTTATCAACAGTTTTTGAATCAGTTAATGCATTGCGGTAAAAGGAATTGATCCGTAAATTTGGCAGGCCATCGTCATTCTGCGTTACCACGTATTCATCACCAACTTTATGGACAAAAATATCAGGAGAAATGTAGTGAACATCTTCCTGATTGTAGGCTCTTCCAGGCCGTGGATCGAGACCAGAGATCAATTTTACAGCGTTAAAAACGTCGTCCAGAGAAATTTTTAGAGCTTTGGCAATAATTGGGTATTTGCGATTTTCTAATTCGACGATAAAATCACGCAAAATGGTTGCAGCCAGAGAATCTGACAACGCCATTCTGTCCAATTGCAACAATAAACATTCCTGAAGATTTCGACACGCGACCCCAGCCGGATCAAACTGCTGAATCCGCATTAAAGCTGACTCAAATACTTCCATTTCCAGTCCTGATATTTCTACCATTTCCTCAAGACTGGCATGCAGGTAGCCAATATCATCTAGATTGCCGATAATTTCAGCAGCAGCAAGCCGCTCAGCAGCTGTAAATGAAGAAAGACTGAGCTGCCACATCAAGTGATCCTTCAGACTTTCCTGTTTGGTCAGCAAACTCTCATAAGAGGGACGATCTTCATGGTCTTCATAACTGTTGCGAGTATCGCTACTATTGAGACTGTAGCCTTCAAGATAGGTCTGCCAATCAATATCATTCATCCCCTCCGATTCAGCCTTAACCTCCTGTTCGGGGGTAACCTCTGTCGTACTGATCGCCTCGACCTCCAGATTGGCAGTCTCCTCCTCACGTTCTTCTTTTGTCTCGACCCCCTCTTCAAGAAGTGGGTTCTCGGCCAGCTCTTCAGTGACAACATCAACCAATTCCATCCGCGACAGTTGTAATAGTTTAATTGCCTGCTGCAGCTGGGGTGTCATCACCAGTTGTTGACTAAGTTTAACTTGTAGTCGAAGATCAAGAGCCATAAAGTTACTGTCTTACCAAAAAAAAATAGTTACGGTTTAAAGGAAGAAGAATAAAGCATCCCGCCGCAAGCAGCGGGGCATTAACTACGCAGATTCTTCACCGACCTCCAGCCAGCTTTCGCCCCAAGGGGACGGGGAATTAAACCCGCAGCGATCAAAGTTTAAATTTTTCTCCCAAGTAAATTTCCCGGGCAACCGAGCTTGCTGCAATTTCCTCTGGAGTTCCAAATTCTAGCATTTTCCCCTGGTTCAGGATATATGCACGATCGCAAACACCCAGTGTTTCACGCACATTGTGATCAGAAATCAGGATACCAATTCCTCGCTCCCTGAGTTGCGAAATAATCGTCTGAATATCAATCACCGCAATTGGATCAATCCCGGCAAAAGGCTCATCCAAAAGTAAAAATGCCGGCTCAAGCACCAGCGATCTGGCAATTTCAACTCGACGTCGCTCTCCCCCGGAGAGAGCATACCCCTTAGAATCACGGATGTGGGAAATACTCAAATCATCCAGCAGGTCAGTCAAGCGCTGTTGTTGTTCGCCACGAGTGATTTTCAGGGTTTCAATAATCGCCAAAAGATTTTCTGCTACCGTCAACTTACGAAAAACTGAGGCTTCTTGTGGCAGATACGAGATCCCGGAACGTGCACGCCGATACATCGGTAAATCTGTGATATCCTGGTCATCCAGAAAAACTTTTCCCTGATCGGGCATTGCCAACCCAACCACCATGTAAAAGCTGGTTGTTTTCCCTGCGCCATTTGGACCCAGCAGACCAATCACCTGACCCGAGTGGATCTCCAGATTGACTCCGGAAACCACCTCGCGACCTGCATAAGACTTATGCAGATTGGTCGCTTTAAGAACTCTACTCACTGCTTTTCCGGTTTTTTTTCAGGAACAATAACTGCCCTGACCCGATTTGTTTTAGAACTTTTAACCAGAGTCCTATTTTCCTGCAGATAAAGGGTGATTTCATCCCCTGAAATCTTATTCTTTCCCTGCGTAACCTCAGCATTGCCACTTAAAACCAGCATCTCTTCCACTTGATAAAAAACCGCTTTCTCTGCTGTCGCAATTCGATCAAGCTGAAGAACTCTGACCCCACCAGTCGCATCCAGACGTTCAACCTGATCCTGACCCTTCTGCAAAACAACAACCAGCTTATCCGCATAAAGAGTCATTTCGCCCTGTTTAGCAACCACATTCCCTGTAAAAATAGATCTTCGCTGTTGTTGCAGCACCTCCAGTTTTTGTGAAGTAATTTCGATTGGCTGGTTTCGATCCAGTTCAGATTTTACTTCGTCTGCACAAGCAACCGATACACAAACACATGAGATTCCAAGCAATACCAATAGAAACCACTTAGCCACCATATTATTCTTTCTCCATACCAGCCGGGTACAACATCATCCAGACCTTCTCTTTCACCAGCATGCGACCTTGATCAATATCAATTTGCAACCCTGATCCAGTCAACTCCAACTGAGAAGAAAGAAATCGGATTGGAGCTTCGGTACTCAATCGACGAATCTTATCATCATAATGTAACCGCTCGGTAAAAAGCTGATCCCCCCGCCCGGTTTTCAGTATGACATTCCCCCAAACATCAACCTGACGCGTATCTTGTGCTAATTGTCCATGATCAGCTTGTAGACTTATATCCCCAAATTGTTCCGTTTTATAAAACTGCAACCTGACCGTTTCAAGCTTTGCCAAGTTGCTATCACGTTGATATTCAGCTTTGTCGGCTTCAAGAGTCCACCGCCGTTGACCCTCTTCATTCTGGGTATAATGAAGATCTTCCAGAGCTAGATCAATATCTTCCGGCAACATGTTAAGGAGCTCTTCTGGATTTTTCTGCTGCAAATGCCGATAAATAACCGTCGTCAAAGCAACGATAGAAATCAGAATCAAAATTGCCAGCAAGCGCCGCAAATTAAACATTCAATCCCTACTGATTCCGATCAAAATAACGCTCTGTCAGTTCTTCCCATTGACCGGAGGCTCGCAACAGCAGGTCGCAAATTTCTCTAACTGCACCGCCCCCCCCAGGACGAGACGATACATAGTCGACCAAAGGAGGAATATCAGGAACAGCATCGGCAACCGTTGCACTAAAGCCGACCCGGCGCAAAATAGGTAAGTCGACAACGTCATCACCAATATAAGCAACCTGATCATCGGTCAATCCCAGATCGGAAAGAATTTCCAGATAAGGTTCAAGTTTTTGTAAAGCTCCCTGGTAGAGGATTTCAATTCTCAGTTCTGCAGCTCGTCGACTGACGACTTCAGAGGAACGACCAGTGATAATACCAATCTTAATTCCTGCACGTTGGAGCATCTTTAATCCGTGACCATCTTTGACATCAAAAGCCTTCAACTCATTGCCCTTGTTGTCATAAATAATCCGACCATCTGTCAAGACGCCATCAACATCAAGCAACAGCAACTTAATCTTAGCCAGTTTAGCCTGCATTAAACCACCCCCGATTTAAGCAGGTCATGAAGATGGACAATCCCGACGGGTACTTTCCCTTGTTCGTCAGCAAAAACAAATAGCGATGTAATCGAGTGGTTCTCCATAATCTGTAGTGCCTTTGCCGCTAAATTTCTCCGGAGAATCCTCTTTGGTGTCGTTGACATTGCCTGATGAATCGGCTGTTGTAGGCTTTCCAGTCCAAGCTCCATAATTCGGCGTAAATCACCATCAGTAAAAACTCCGACCAACGCACCCTGAGCATCAACAACGCCAGTGACGCCCAATTTCTTGCTGGTGATTTCAAACAAAGCATCGCGCAGTAGAGTCTCGCGGGTGACTAGAGGGATTTCCTCAGCAACGTGCATCAGATCTTCTACCCGCAACAGCAGTTTCTTCCCAAGCGCTCCACCGGGATGGAAAAGGGCAAAATCTTCCGCGTTAAATCCACGCTCGTCCAACAACGCAACTGCTAAGGCATCACCCATAGCTAAAGTTGCTGTCGTACTCGCGGTTGGAGCTAATCCCAAAGGACAAGCCTCCTCAGCGACACTGATATCGAGATGAACATCCCCAGCAATAGCTAAAGTACTTTGTGGGTTTCCTGACATAGCAATCAGAGGCAATCCCATGCGTTTAATCACTGGTAAAATCCGGCGGACTTCTTCGGTTTCTCCTGAGTAGGAAACAGCAATAACGACATCCCCCCTTGAGAGCATCCCAAGATCGCCATGAATTCCCTCAGCAGGGTGGAGGAAAAATGTCGGAGTTCCAGTGGAAGCCATAGTTGCTGCAATTTTCTGGCAAATCAATCCAGACTTCCCCATTCCAGTGACGACAACCTTTCCCCGACAATCGAGAATCATCCTGACCGCTTGTGAAAAAGCACCATCAATCCGGGATTGCAGTGCTAATACAGCGTCTGCTTCAATCTGTAAAACCCGCCTTGCTGTTTCAATCATCAGCTGCCGCTCCCCGATTCAGCCTGCTTAAAGGTTGCATCAAATTCCAGAATCTGCTGCAGCATCTCTTTGACCTGCGCCAGTGGCAGGG